>JAOUNW010000120.1 GCA_029880755.1 Gammaproteobacteria bacterium | reverse complement strand
CTAACTCTCCCTCCCGGCAAGTAATCAGCATTTTGTTGGCGAAGAAATTCAGCAAAATATCTGCGCGGGTTAAAGGAGGAAAACCAGGAAGGTAATCGAGATAACCGTCTTCAATATGCGCAACGGCCTCAAAGCTGCCATTGTTTTCAACAAAGGGGAATTCTCTTGTCTTTCCCTTCACCACAACATGACCCGATGTGACTCTGCCTCCACGAATTCCATTATCCAGCCACGATAGAAGCTTGGGCCTCACTTTATTAACCGGGTAATAACGTGAGATATGTTGCAAGCTTGCGTTTTTCACAACTGCATCAAGATCTAGATAAGGCGACTCGGCACGATCATGAGGCAATATAAAATGGAAGTTCAGCTCTCCATCTACGTCGTCAGAGTGAAGATCCAGTTTATCGGAGTCGACGTTCCAGGCATTGTCTGTCTTGTGCCAACTCACCGATCCTAGCACCCTGCGGGCTTGAAGCGGCCAACGAAATATACCGGGTACAGTAACTTTAACGGCATGGCTATCGATATCAAATTCTCCCGAGTATCGCGTAAGAGCGATCTTTCCTGACAACCCTTCGACGCCGGGTATTTTTCCAATAGGCTCTAGCGACAGGTCTGACAATACAGCGCTAGCGGAGAAATCCGCCGGCTGGTAAAGCGGTCCCTGCAATGTCAAAGAGATATCCGATAATTTCCCCTTGGGATTTATTTCAAGAATCTTATCTTTTAACAAGTGCTCGAAAGGAACACCTCTTAACATCCTGGCTGCAATTTCCAGATCAAGCTGTTTGACCTGAAGCGAACTGCTTTCCGGTCCCAGGCTGACGGTGACTTTATCGGGATTCCATGATTGGCCCTGCAAAGTCATCTCCAACTCATTGGTATCCAGAGACCAGGAGTTACCTTCATACTCCCAATCGACCTGTCCCCGGGCGCTATCAACAGTGATTTTTTTCTGGCCTGGCAGCTGCAGGTTAAGCCCCGATAGGCTTACATAGCCCTTAATTTTCCGAGGAGTATTATCTCGTATCTCCGCCCGCAACAGCGTGTCAAATGTACCTGAAAAATTCTCCGGTAAACGCTCTCTTACAATTAGGGGCAAATTATGAGGGGAGAGACCGACACTGTGGACGTAGACCTCACCACTCCATTTCTTTTCCACCAGTTTTGTCGGATCAAACTCCATATCCACATAACAGGAGACACACATTTCGTTAGGTAACTTGGCTCGAATATTTAGTTTGTAGCGCCTGGCGCTCGTCTCAAGTACAACATTAACGTTACTGATAACGAGCCTGCCATCAGGGTCATTTGCATCATTCCACTCCAGCGTGCCGTTCTCAATAATTACTTCATTTAATCGCGACAGAACTTTATAGGCGTTAACCGAAGCGCGCTTTTCGCCAGGTGTTACACCTTTCTTAAGGCCTCGCAAATAAAGGGTCCCTTCGCTGGTCCTCTCCAACGCAAGTTGAGGATTGAGAATACTGAGACGCCCCAACTGAAGACTGCCTCGAAAAAGTGGTCGCAACGCGATGCCCGCCCTTACTTCCTGCAGACTAAGTTCTTCTTTTTGCTGCTCCTTATCGGTAATGCTCAACCCCTGCATAATGATGCCGGGATAAATACCGTCCCAATATGTCGATATTTTCTCTATTTTGAAATGATAATCCGTCTTACGAGAAAGAAATTCTTCAATATCATCCTTTCTGTCCACCAGAGTCGGCAACCACAGCCTGACAGCCACTAACGACATTGCCAGAATAAACAGAAAGGCAACATTTGCAAAAACCACCCAGCGGCCAATAAAAATGGTCCACTTTCCAATATGGAAAACGTAGCGGCTTATATGTTGTCTTCTGGACATGTGTTCATGTTCTACAGTAAATGGAAGACTTAAGGAATATAATTGGTATGTAAAATCTGGTACTACATGAGCACAACATCAAACTGCTCCTGATGATATCCCGGTTCCACCTGCAAGTGCACAGGTTTACCAATAAACTCCTGCAGGTTGGCAAGACTGGATGCTTCTTCATCCAGCAACATATCGATTACCACCTGCGAGGCCATCACCATAAACTTGTCGGCATCAAATTGACGCGCCTCCCGCAGAATTTCGCGAAATACTTCATAACATACTGTCTGGGCAGTCTTGATTACACTCCTCCCGCTGCAAACCGGGCAAGGTTCGCATAGTATATGCTCAAGACTTTCCCGGGTGCGCTTGCGGGTGAGTTCCACCAGGCCCAACGCGGATATCGCAGAAACATAAACCTTGGTTCTGTCCCGCATGAGAGTCTTCTCTAGCATACGCAAAACCTGCCGCTTGTGCTCTTCATCTGCCATATCGATAAAATCAATAATAATGATACCGCCAAGGTTTCGCAGTCGCAGCTGCCTGGCTATGGCATGAGCCGCTTCCAGGTTGGTCTTGAAAATGGTCTCTTCAAGATTCTTTCTGCCCACGTAGGCTCCCGTATTGACGTCAATAGTGGTAAGCGCCTCCGTCTGATCAATGATTAAATATCCGCCCGATTTTAACGGTACCTTGCGATCCAGGGCCCGCTGAATTTCATCCTCTACCGAGTACAAATCGAAGATAGGTCTTTCGCCGGGATAATATTCAATGCGGTTTTCGATTTCCGGAATAAACTCGTGCGAGAACTCCACCGCCTTGTTATAGGTTTCCTTGGAATCAATACGGATCTTCTCCACCATTTCCAGTATCAAATCACGCATGGCCCGAAGTGACAGTGGCAAATCCTCATGAATCAGGGATGGCACCGAGGCAACATTGATTTGTTCGTTAATCGACGCCCAAACCCTATTGAGGTAGCGCATATCATTCTGAATATCCTTTTCCGTCGCCGTTTCAGAGGCGGTGCGCAGAATAAACCCTCCGGCTTCGTTCTCTGGGATATTATTGCGAATAAATTCACGCAAACGGTTTCGTTCTGCCTCATCTTCGATCTTCTGGGAAATTCCGATATGACTAGACTGCGGCAAATACACAAGATAGCGTGCTGGCAACGTCAGGCTCATAGTCAGGCGTGCACCTTTTGTCCCCAGGGGATCCTTAACGACCTGCACCACAACCTGCTGGCCTTCACGCAATAAGGTATTAATGGCCGGGGTCTCCCCGTTATCATTATTGATGTAATCGTCAGCATTTTTGGCTCGGATATCCGACGCATGCAAAAAAGCTGCTCTGTCCAGGCCGATATCAATAAATGCAGCCTGCATGCCTGGAAGAATACGAACCACCTTGCCCTTATAGATATTCCCGACAATACCCCTATTATTGCTCCGTTCAATATAGGCTTCCTGGAGTACGCCATTCTCCACCACAGCGACCCGCGTCTCCTGAGGTGTAACATTAATCAGTATTTCTTCACTCACAGTTCCGATTCCAGTTGCTTAAGCAGTTGTGTCACTTCATACAAAGGTAGCCCGACCACACCTGAATAACTGCCTTCAATATGACGAATAAACGTTGCGGCCTTACCCTGTATACCATAGGCGCCGGCCTTATCCACCGGCTCGCCTGTATCACAATAGGTGGCGATGTCTTCTCTTGTCAGCGCTACAAAACTAATAAGACTGCGGCTCAGGGCAACAAGTTCTTTGTCCTGATAAACCAGGGCCACGGCCGACAACACTTCATGGGTTTTTCCTGATAACTTTGCAAGCATAGCCTCAGCCTCGGCCCGGTCTATTGGTTTACCCAGGATCTCACCCGCCAATATTACAGCAGTATCGGCACCCAGCACCGGAACCCTGGCCATGTGCTGCTGCTGGCGCCGATGATACACATCTCTGGCCTTTTCCAGTGCAAGCCGTCTGACATAATGCTCAGGCATTTCATTGCTCAGAGGGGTTTCATCGACGCCTGAGACAAGCACCTCAAACTGGATACCGGCCTGACGCAACAAATCACTTCGCCGGGGAGAGGATGAAGCTAAACAGATTTTCTCGAAATGATGCGTCAAGTGGGTATTTTTGTAATGGTTATCTGTGATACGGATGATTCTGCAAGATGGTACAGGCCCGATATAACTGCTCAGCTAGTACAACACGCACCACCGGATGCGCCATGGTCAGTGCTGACAGAGACCATACCTCCCTGGCTTTCTCAAGACAGGAGGGGTCCAGCCCTTCCGCCCCACCAATCACAATTGCCAGGTTCTCGCCGTCACCCTGGTACTTTGCTAAAGCCCCGGCGAGCTGCTGACTATCCACGGATTTACCGATACGCTCCAGGGCAATCATACAGTATCCTTCAGGGATCGCGGCCAGAATGCGCTGTCCCTCTTCCCTGGCGACACGCTCCAGGTCGCTATTTTTTGTCCGCTTGACCGCCTGAACTTCGTGCAGCATTAGCTGAAACTGACCGGACACTCTTTTCTGGTAGGTTTCAAATGCCGCATCCACCCAAGCGGGCATTTGTTTACCAACAGCGATAACGCGAATACGCATGACGATGCAGCCGGAAATGAGGATCAGCTTTCGGCAATACCGTGGGCCTCATCGCCACCCCACAGCTTCTCGAGATTATAAAACTGGCGCGCTTCCGGGCGCATAATATGGACAATAACATCACCGTAATCCACCAGCACCCATTCACCAGTCTCCTTGCCCTCCAGCCCCAGTGGGCGCCTTCCCTGCTCCTTCATCTTATCCACCAGCTTATCGGCCACGGAACTCACATGGCGCGCGGAAGTACCACTGGCAATCACCATGTAATCGGCGATATCGGAAATATTTCTGATATCCAGCACAATAATATCCTGCGCTTTGGCATCATCGATGATCTGATAAATAATCTCCTGCGTTTCTTTCGACTGCATCATCACTCCCTACTACACACTATATAAATGGTGTTGCTCTATGTATTCTGCAACAGCAGCAGGCACCAGACCTTTAACGGACTTTCCACGGCTGACCATGGTCCTCACCTGTGTACCGGAAATATCCACCGGTTTCACTGGTTGCAACCAAACCTGTCCCGCCGACTCGCGCGATAACGCGGATGCGGAATCACACACGCGCTTGCGTGCCCACATAGGAATGGTGTCCTTGTGCTCTGTCGACCAGCCTGGCCGCTGCATCACAACTATATGCGCCAGCGTTAACAAATCCTGCCACCGGTGCCAGGTGTTAAAAGACAGGAACGCATCGCCACCAATTAACAAGCAAAAAATACTTTCGGGAAGTTCCTGCGCCAACGATTCCAATGTATCCAAAGTATAAGAAAGACCTTCTCGTTTCAGCTCCCGATCATCCACAACAAACTGTGGATACTCTTTAAGCGCCAACTCAACCATCGCCAGCCTGTCGGCCGCTGATGCAGAAGGTGTATCCCGATGCGGCGGTAACGCTGCCGGTATTACCCGCACTTCACTCAATTTCAAAACCCTTTGCACCTCATTCACCGGCCGCAAATGTCCGTAATGAATGGGATCGAAGGTTCCGCCGAATATACCTATCATGGGAGACTACCAGTACTGAATGTATTATTGATGGGTGTCGCAAACCTGCAAATGCCGGACCAATGCAGCCGCTATTGCCTTATATGACCGTCACCCAATACAACAAATTTTTGTGATGTCAGGCCTTCCAGGCCAACCGGGCCACGCGCATGAATCTTGTCGGTGCTGATACCAATTTCGGCACCTAAACCATACTCAAAGCCGTCGGCAAAACGGGTAGAAGCATTGACCATGACTGAACTGGAATCCACTTCCCGCAGAAAACGGCGAGCACGGCTATAGTCCTCTGTAATAATAGACTCAGTATGCTGGGAACTGTATTGATGAATATGATCCATGGCTGCTTCCAGATCGTCCACCACACGGATGGAAAGAATTGGCGCCAGGTATTCAGTCTCCCAATCCTGTTCCGTCGCTGCGTTAATGTCAGTAAGAATAGCCCGAGTCTCTGCGCACCCGCGTAACTCAACCCCTTTTTCTTTATATTGTCTCCCCAGCTCCGGCAAAACC
>JAOUNW010000056.1 GCA_029880755.1 Gammaproteobacteria bacterium | reverse complement strand
ATCTTTCGAGTAGCTGACTGTTCCGGACACAATACGGCCCCTGCAGCTGCCGCAGGTGCCATTGCGACAACTGTAGGGCAGGCGCAATCCCTGACGCATCGCTGCATCAAGAATAGTTTCACCTGCCTCCGCACTGATTCGGTGATTACCCGGTTCTAATCGTATTTCATAGGCCATAGTTATCATCCAATTGTAGACAGTCTTATCGCAGCAAACCACTTGCTTGCATTATGGCCAATAGCAAAGTCGGACAAAAACTGACATTATGGGCGCTTGATACTGGTGTTAGTCTAGCGAGCCGGGGGCAACCATTGACAAGTGCCAAGCCTCTATTTTTTAATTGCTCCGCTAGAAAACAGCACATGAGCCCAGAAACTCATTAATGAGTCTACGATAACAGAATTTAATTATGGACACTGATGTTCTTGTTGAAGTAAAGGGTATTTCCCGCTATTACGGCGATACTGCCGCTGTCAAAAATATCAGCTTCATCATGCGCAAAGGCGAAGTCCTAGGTTTTCTTGGGCCTAATGGCGCCGGTAAAACCACAACCATGCAACTTATCTCCGGTAATCTGGCGCCCAGCAGCGGCAGCATTACTATTGCTAGCCACGATTTACTGGAAGACCCCAGAGCCGCCAAGGCAGCGATCGGCTATTTGCCTGAGCAGCCGCCTGTTTACCGGGACTTATGCGTGGATGAATATCTGGACTATGCAGCCGTGCTTAATCGTATTCCCCGTAATCGGCAGCGCGAAGCCCGCGATGCAGCCAAGGAAAAATGTGGATTGACACAAGTTGGTAGCCGCCTCATTGGCAATCTCTCGAAAGGATATCAGCAACGCGTCGGCATTGCCCAGGCCATCATACACATGCCGCCAGTCGTAATTCTTGACGAACCCACTGTCGGACTTGATCCCATTCAGATTCGTGAAATTCGAGATCTCATTCAGGAACTGGGCAAGGATCATAGTGTTATTTTGTCCAGCCACATTCTGCCGGAGATACAGGTAACCTGTAATCGCGTCCAAATTGTAGATAAGGGCGAATTGGTATTTAACGACACCATTGATGGTTTGCAAAAACAATTAAAAGGCACCTCCATAAAGGTTGCCTTCCGTAACACCCCGGATATCCCGCTAATCGAAAATATTGAGGGCGTTATCTCCGCCAGCAAAGAAGCCGACAATTTCCTGAAAATATTTTATCAGTCTGACAAGAATCCTACTGATGAGCTAGTAAAAATGTCAGTAGATAAAGGTTGGGGGCTGACCGAATTGCAGCCGGGGCGAATATCCCTGGAGGAAATATTTGTGGAACTAACGACTCATGAATTCATAGCCCGGGAGACAGACGCATGATTTTTTCCATCGGCTGGCGAGAATTTAAGACCCTGTTTCTGTCGCCACTGGCCTGGGCAATCCTGGCGGTCGTGCAATTGATTTTAGGGTATATGTTTCTCGGGCATATCGAACAATACCTGATATGGCAATCACGCCTGCTCGGTATGGAAGGTGCGCCGGGGCTGACAGAGATTGTTGCAGCGCCTTTGTTTGGGAACGCCGCAATCATCCTGCTGCTGGTTGTTCCGCTCATAACAATGCGTTTAGTAAGCGAAGAACGGCGCAACCGTACCCTTAGCCTGTTGTTTAGCGCACCGATTTCCATGACTGAAATTATTTTAGGAAAATATCTGGGCATTTTATTGTTTCTATTTATTGTGTTACTAATGATTACCTTGATGCCTCTTTCCTTGTTAGTCGGCGGTAAACTGGATTTCGGTTTGCTGTCCTCGGGTTTTATCGGGCTTGGACTACTGCTGGCAGGTTTTGCTGCTGTCGGCCTTTTTATGTCAACACTGACCCAACACCCCACTGTTGCCGCTATAAGTAGCTTTGGTATTTTGCTTTTATTCTGGATACTGGATATATCAGGAGGACAGGGCAACAACGATGATAATATGCTCGCTTCGCTGTCTCTGCTTAATCATTATGAGCCGTTTTTACGCGGCATCTTTGACAGCACCGATGCTATCTATCACTTGTTATTCATCACCACCTTTCTGGTCTTAAGCATTCGACGCCTGGATGCTGACCGTTTAGGGGGTTAGATCCATGCTGGTTTCAAAAAAATCCCGCCAGCAATTGCGATTCGCCAATATTGTTTTTGTGGTGTTGTTTCTTGCAGCCATTGGCCTATTGCAATGGCTTAGCCGTGATTACCATCTGGAATTTGATTGGACACAAAACAACCGGCACTCATTATCAGAGGCCAGCCTGGCCATACTTAATACACTGGATAAACCGATTACTATTCATGCCTACGCCAGCGTACGCGCAGGCCAAAGAAAAGAGATTTCTGATTTAATAGATCGTTACCGGCGATATAAGCCCAACATCGAACTGGAATTTATCGACCCGGACAAGGAACCGGAAAAAGTGCGCCAAAACAATATCCAGATTGATGGTGAGATACTGTTGCGTTATGGCGATGCCAGAGAAACGATCACCGAAATTACCGAAGAGTCCTTGACCAACGCCCTTACCCGTCTCGGACACAGGGGTGAACGCTGGCTGGTGTTCTTGGGCGGACACGGTGAGCGCAGTCCCGACAGTCAACGAAACTTTGATGTATCAACTTGGGCCAACCAGTTGAGCAAACGGGGCTTCAACACCCGAGTGCTGCAGCTGGCGGAAACCCCCCAAATACCACAAAATACCACTGCATTGGTGATCGCCAGCCCACGCACCAACCTGCTTGAAGGCGAAGTAAATACCATCATGGAATTCGCCGAGGCAGGTGGAAATATACTCTGGCTGGCGGATCCCGGCGGATTGCACGGCCTAGAACCACTGGCAGAATTTCTCGGTATTGAGTTTTATAAAGGCACCATTATCGATCCGCTGTCCCAGACACTAACCGGCAGTGCCAGCCTCATATTGGTCGCAAACTACAACAACCACGATATCGTAAAATCGTTTCGCAATATGACCATGTTCCCGAATGCCGCCGGATTGCAGTTTAATGAGAGCGCAGACTGGAAACATGCCGTATTTCTCGATACGCGTGAATCTGCCTGGATTGAAACCGGAAAGCTGGAGGGGGATATTGCCTTTGAAAAAGGAAAGGATATCGCAGGGCCGATCAACCTGGGATTAACACTAACTCGCGAAATAGAGAGTAAAGCGGAACAGCGCGTTGTAGTGGTAGGCGATGGTGATTTCCTGTCCGATACTTTTGTCGGTAACGGCGGTAATATTGATCTGGGATTAAGTATTATGAATTGGGTCAGTCGCGATGATGACTACGTCAGCATTCCAGTACGCACGGCCGTTGATCAGGGACTCAATCTTTCCAGCACCGCCCAAGCCAGCATTGTTGGGATTTTTCTACTGGGATTACCAATCACGTTAATTGCTGCCGGAGTATTTATCTGGCTCAAGCGGCGTAAACGCTAATTATTACCGATGAAGAACCGCTGGCTGCTTAACCTTATATTGATTGTTATCATCGCTAGCCTCGGACTGGTGGTGGTCAGCAAACCCGGGAAAGAGCAGGAGGCGCCAAAAACGGCGTTAACTTTGCTCAAAATGGATGATATCCATCGCATCCAAATAGAACATCTTGAGAGAGAATCCATAATACTTGAAAAACAAAATCAGCATTGGCAACTTGTTAAACCCATCAGCGCACGCGCTAACCGTTTTAATGTAAGCAATCTACTGCGGCTGGCGGAGACGAAAAGCGAAGCAAGCTTTGCTGTTAGCAATCCCAAAGAATTAGTCAAATATGGTTTTGATAAACCGCAGGCCAGAATTAAGTTAAATGAAACAGAGCTTCTGTTCGGAAATAATCATCCGCTTAGCGGAAACCGTTATGTGCTATTCAGTAATACGGCACATTTAATTCCTTCTCACCTCGTGCGCATGGTGGATAACCTTTACACTGATTTTATCAGTGGCCGCTTGCTTGAGGATTCCAGGCAACTCGACCGAATAAAACTACCCAATTTTGAGCTACTCAAGAAAGATGGCGAGTGGACACTTAAATCGGAAGATAAATCTCTGCTGGCTACAGCTGACGCACTAAATGATTTTGTCGACGAGTGGAGACACGCCAGCGCGCTATCGGTTGACAAATTCTCAGGCAAGCCTTCGCTGGCTACCATTCAACTGGAATCAGCGGCAACACCAAGTGGAAAACAAGCCCTCAACCTTGAGGTATTATCCTACGCTCCGGAATTTATTCTTTACCGTGTAGACGAAGGCCTGGAGTATCGTTTCCCCGAAGAGACCGGCAAGCGCCTGCTCACTCCTGTCCCAAAACAATAATGCCTGAGTTACCGGAGGTAGAGACCACGCGGCGCGGAATCGCGCCACTGGTTGAAACCCAGACAATTGATCATATAACGGTAAGACAACGAAACTTGCGCTGGCCGATTCCGGCCCTGCTGAAAAAACACCTGCCCGGAGAAAAGATACTTTCTGTCACGCGCCGTGCTAAATATCTCTTGCTAAATACGTCGGCGGGCACAGTACTGGTCCACCTGGGCATGTCCGGCAGCCTGAGCGTGGTTCCCCTGTCACTATCTTTCCATACCCACGATCGCTTCGAGATGGCCCTGTCCAACGGACAAGGTCTGCGCCTGCACGACCCGAGACGGTTTGGAGCGGTTCTGTGGGCAGGGAGCGACCCCCTGGAACACCCACTTTTGGCCTCGCTGGGACCCGAACCCCTGGAACCTGAGTTTACCGAAGACCATCTATATCTGCGTTCAAGGGGCCGCAAACGGGCGGTCCGGGATTATTTATTGGATGGCGGCATAGTCGCTGGTATCGGCAATATCTACGCCAACGAGGCGCTATTTAGGGCGGGAATCCGTCCTACACGGGCGGCCGGGGATGTATCGAGGGCACGTTATCGAATCTTGACCGAGTCAATTCGGGCAACGCTGCAAGAGGCGATCGCGGCCGGTGGCAGCAGTATCAAGGACTTCCGAAATGCCCAGGGCAGACCAGGGTATTTCCAGCAATCTCTAATGGTTTATGGGCGCAAAGATCAGCCTTGCCTCCAATGTGGTCGCGTCATACGCGCCCAAAAACAGGGTAATCGTACTGTTTTTTTCTGTACTCGCTGTCAGTTGTAGTCTAGACTTAATCCATAATCTAATAACCAGATATAACTGGCTGTATACAAATATTAATATTACCGCAACCCTTCGCAGGATTAGAAAAATTCGTGATACATTTACCGACCATCCTAACCCGGACACCGGCTATCTAACGGTTACCGGAATACTTGAGTATCAAAAATAAGATTTTAGAATTAATAAAATGAGCGGCGATGGCATAGAAAGGCACCTGGAAGTCTACAGCGAGTGGCGACAACAACTCCATGATGCTGTCGGAAACCTGCGTGACTGGTTAAAAGACCAGGATCTGGGCGATGCCCGCAATGATCAGCGCCTGGATCAGGTCATGTCCACCTTAAGGGATGACAAATTGTATGTCGCCTTTGTGGCCGAATTCTCACGCGGAAAGTCTGAACTGATCAATGCAATCTTCTTTGCCAACTTTGGCCAGAGAATCCTGCCTTCCGCTGCCGGCCGAACGACCATGTGCCCCACTGAACTGCAATATGAAACCGGCACAGCACCCTGTTTAAAACTGCTGCCTATCGAAACACGTCGTAGTGGCACCACTATTTCCGAATATCGCAATTTTCCTGACGAATGGAAAACCGTTCCACTGGATACCAAGAACCCGGACAAGATGGTTGAGGCACTGCGCCAGATAGCCGCTATCAAGGAAGTATCCCAGCAGGAAGCCCAGGACCTGGGACTGCATGTGGCAGAAGAAGAATCTGATCAAGGCATGCGAATCAATGATTCAGGTGAAGTAGAAATTCCGTTATGGCGACATGCCATAATTAACTATCCCCATCCGTTGCTGGAGCAAGGCCTGGTTATTCTGGACACGCCCGGTCTGAATGCCCTGGGTACAGAACCGGAGCTGACACTTACCATGCTGCCCAGCGCTCATGCCGTATTGTTTATTCTGGCGGCGGATGCCGGGGTAACAAAATCCGATATCGAAGTCTGGCACGACCATATCAGTAACGGCAAAGGCTCGCAAAAAGGCCGGCTGGTGGTATTAAACAAAATTGACGGCTTGTGGGATGAGCTGCGCGACTGGGACGAAGTACAAAAAGAAATCGCGCGACAGATTACCAACACTGCGAAAACGTTATCTTTACCAGATCATAACGTTTACCCAGTTTCTGCCCAGAAGGGCTTGTATGGAAAAATCAAGAAGGATCAGAAAGTACTGGAGCGGAGTCGCATTCTTGAACTGGAACAGGCTCTGGGCAAAGAACTGATACCGGATAAACGAGCTATTGTTCGGGATAACGTTAAAGGTGACCTGGAAAATATTATCAAGAGCATACGCGCCCTCATATCCCAACGCCTAAGAGGTGTCCAGGAACATATTGACGAATTAAGCGGCTTAAGCGGTAAAAACATGGATGTCATTGAGCATATGATGAAAAAAGTCAAAGATGACAAGGATGTATTTGAAAAAAGTATGCAACAGTTTCAGGCGACCCGGAGCATATTTTCGCAACAAACCAATGTGCTGTATGGGCATCTTAACCTAAAAACTCTCGATAAGCTTATTGCTGAAACCCGCAAGGATATGCGCATTAGCATGACCACAGTGGGCATAAAGAATTCCATGGAGAATTTCTTTAAGCATGCCACACAAACTATGGAGCAAGTAGCGAAACAGGCACAGGAAATCCAGGATCTAATGGAGAGTGTATATAAAAAGTTTCAGGAAGAGCATGGGCTCACCAACATAAAACCAGGTTCATTTTCTGTCATGCGCTATCTGAGAGAAATTAAGCGTCTGGAAACAAAACATGAGCAATTCATCAAAAGCCTGACTATCTTCGTCAAAGAACAAAAGACGCTTACCGATCAATTTTTTGATTCCTCGGTAGCCAAAGTCAGAGCCATATTCAAAATGGCAAATCGTGATGCCGATACCTGGCTAAAAACCATTATGTCTCCCATGGAAGGCCAGGTTCGGGAACATCAGATTCAATTACGCCGTCGCCTTGAAAGTATAAAACGCATCCACCAGGCCAGCGACACGCTGGAAGATCGGCAACAGGAACTCGAGCATATTCGCGATGGCATTCGGGAGCAGGAAACGGCAATGGAGGAACGCGCCAATCAGGTCATCATGATTATGGATGCAGAAGAGGATATGGAAAAATCCGCCAAGGCAAAATAGTATCCCCGCATCTGCAACATATACCTCGTGTCCGCCCAAGAGCGGATTTTTTATTGCCTGCGATCGGAATTAGCGCTCTACGGGCCAGCCATTCAGATTCCATGCTGTCATGCCCCCTCGCACAACGTTAACACGGCCAAACCCCTTGCGGGCCAATAATCTTGCAGCCTTGGTTGAGCGTTTATCGGTTCGGCAAACAATAGCGATATCGCTATCGCCATACCGCTCCAGTTCAGCAATGCGCCGCGGTAAATCCTCCACCGGTATATTGAGAGATCCCTCTATGTGCCCTTGTTCTCCCATATAGTCACCGGTAGTTCTCACATCAAGCACAAGCACACCCTCCTTGTTATCCAGAAATCGTTTAAGCATATCGATTTCCAGCATTGGTGGCTGACGGAGGCGCCCAATTAATCGTGGCAAAAAAGCCACTAAACCCAATAATGCCAAGGCCAATAAACCCTTTTGTATCAACCCCTCCCCTCCTGAAATCGCCTCTCGACCTGCATAACCCAGATAGGTATAAGCCAAGGCACCGGGGAGCATGCAAACATAAGATGCAATGATATAGTGCAATAGTTTTATGCGTGTTAGGCCCAGGGCATAGTTCAGTAAATTGAAGGGAAACAGCGGCACCAACCTAACCAGCGCCACAAAACGCCAGCCCTCCGCCTCCACACCTTCCTTGATTTTTTTGAAAATACCGCCGGTTCTCTGTTCTACCCACCCCGACGCCAAGTAGCGCGCCACCAGAAATGCCAGCGTTGCGCCCAGGGTAGCGCCAGTCAGGTTATAAAATGTTCCCCATACGGGACCAAACAGCGCGCCACCCACCAACGTCAAAACTGAACCAGGCAGAAATAACACAGTGGCTACTGCATAAACAACCATGAACACAATTGGTCCAGCGACACCTGCTCCCCGTACCCAGTCCTCCAAAGCGGCTGCATCCAGGTGCTGCCGATACAAGATTGTCAGGCCAATTGCAGCCACTAATAATGCACCCAATACCAGCCGTATCACTGACTTCGTTTTCATTCACATATCCCCAACAATTCACTCTCCAGCCCTGATTAATCGCTCACGACGCAGTCGACTCACCTCACCCTTTATTCGCAACAGGTCACCGTCCAGCGCCGGTTGCCCATGCCACCATTGATAGTCCGGCGACTGATGAGCGATACCAAGCCTGAGATTGGTGAGATGTGTTTTCATGGTAACAGATAGTTGTTCGATAACCTGAAAATCGGCCTCTGGTATCTCTGTCCGAACTCTATCAATAACGTTCGTAGCTTCACGCCATTTCATGCGGCCAATCTCCAGCATACGCTCGCCATTTTCTGATAGCCGAGAAATATATCGCGGTGAGTGACAGTCCTGACAAACCGGCTGCATTGATTCGATAACGCGGGTCTTATCCTCTGTTATTGATGCTTGTGTAATGATAGCTTTGCCCACATTGTGCTTGCCTTGATGCATATGACAATAAGAACAGCCTGGTGAGCGATAGTTGGCCTGACTCAGCGGCTGTGACCAATCCCAGTCATTCTTTTCCAGCCAAAAAATAATTCCGTGCTTGGAGGTAAAGTAACTACGATTAACAGGGGCATCGCTGCCTCCATGGCATGTTATACAACGGGAATCCTTTCTGGCCAATTCGGCGACTCCTGCATGGACGTTCCCATGACAGTCAACACAATTTGCGCGGGGACCGACCTTTCCGGCCGTGCTGTCCGAGTGAGCACTGGCCTCCCAGTCAGACACCACGCTGGGATCTGTCTTTGAATGGCAGTCGATACAACTGGCATTGGACAATTTACCGGATGTCGCTGGTTCCGGGCCTTCACCAGCCTGGATTGAAGCATTGACATATAACGTCATGGCGCACCATAACAACAACCGGGTAACCATGATTAATTATGCTCCTTATTATATTCAGTGTACTCACCCTGTTTCCATAACGCAGATGGATCGACACGCTCTTTATACAGCCGCTCCTGTTCGCCCGCTGTACGCAGAGCCTTCGCCTGTTGCTTAATGGACTTTAGCGCCTGGTCCATTTTCTGATGCTGGGCAGTTACAAAATTGGGGGCGCCGTGAGCCGCCCCCTTATAGGCGCCAAGATTGTCGAAATACCACATATCAAAGTAATCTCTCTCAATCGGAGAAACATTATAAAAAGCGGATGCCTGTCCCTCGTAAAAACCAATACGTTCACGGGGCCACAACTTTTCTATAACATCTACCGGATACAATGGGCGTTCGCCCGCTGCCGGGTATAATAATTCCTCACTCCGCAGATCTTTTATCAGGTCTTCGGCTTCGTACAACTTTCGCCATGCTCGCTTGCGTTCTGTATCCAGTTCCTCAAGCCTGTCCCTGGACCAACCGGCTTCGTGACAATCACTGCACACTTTTATCCAGGCCCTGCGACGCACTTCATTTGCCGAGGTGTCAGGATTTATTTCGAGAATACCAAACTTCCAGATACTCTTGTCTGCGACCTGATGTTTACCCTCTGCCATATGGCAGTATGCGCATGTAGGCGACTTGTAATTACCCTTTCTCAGGGGCTTCGACCAATCCCAGTTCTCCCCTTCCTGGCGGTAAATCTTACCGTGGGCCGAAGCAAAAAATGTTTCATCGTCGGGATGCGGCGGACCACTATGACAAGTAATACAGGCCTCAGACCTACGGGCTTCAGCAGCACTAAAGCGATGGCGTGTGTGACAGGAATCACATTTTGTCGCCACTGAATGACACTGCAGGCATGACGTAACTTCTGGCTTGGGTTTATCAACAAAATGTCTGGCATCCACGGCTCGTTCCATAGCCAATGCATGACTGGGAAAACCATAACGCTTTTCATCGACAAACTGACTATGCTGAATAGCATGACAACCAGCGCACACATCGGGTGTGGGCATATGCAGATCCTGGTGATCGTCTCCATGACAACTGAGACAGTACACGGGCTTTTTACCAGGTGCTGCCGTCGAATGACGACTCAGGCGCCAATCCTTAACGATTCCTGGCGTAACTGCGGCATGGCACTGCACACACTGTTCCCCTGAAAACACTCCCTGCACGGTATCGACAGATCGATAAAACTCGCCAGGATTCCAATAGGAGAATACGGCATCCGGTTGCCACTGACGGGAATATAATCCAGCGCCTTCGCCTGCTTTATTCCAGCTCACATACATGAATCCCAACGGCACTGCCAGCAGGGCTGCGATTACAGGAATCCAGACATATTGAACATGATTTCCTTTGCCGGAACGAGCCACACTCTAACTCACGACTTATTTCGGCCCTGCCACCAACGCACGAAACCCGACACTATAAGGATCAACACCACCACCCATACCAATATAACCCAGGCGCCATTGGCACCTTCCTTGGTTGCAGCGACTATCTCATCGGTATTTTGTACCAACACCATATGATCCTTTGTGTGGTGCGCCCAAGCAAAGCTATGCAACGCAAAAAGGCCAAAAAGGCCAAAAAGGCTAAACAGTTTTTTCATTGAGCACTCCTCTTTACGTCTTCTTCAACTTGCTGGTATGTATGTTTATTGGATAAAGGAAGAAGAGACGTAGCCATAGTCAGAAAATGATGAGTCGTACTAAAGCTTTTCACAATTCCATAGGCCGCTCGACGCCCAGCTGCTATGGCAGTCACTACAAGATCAGGGCCATGGGTATTATCACCACCGGCAAATATTTTCTTATTCGAAGTGCATCCTTGCTCATCAGTAAGTATGAACCAGTTGCTATCGGTTACTACTCCCAGACCGGACAACCATTGAATTGGCTCTGCAATCTGACCAATCGCACTAATGACGACATCACACTCAATGGTTTTAGAAACATCGAGACTCGTTTTAAACTGAACACCGCATACGCTCTCTTCGCCCAACATCTCTTCAGGTGTTACTTGAAATATAAAATCCACACCTTCCTCCGATGCCGCCTGTCTCTCTTTTTCCGACGCACGCATGTCCGATAATGTATTACGACATGCTACTGTGACATTTTTCGCACCCTGACGCATCGCCGCCCGAGCGCAATCCATGGCGCTGTCGCCACCACCAAGCACGAGCACACTTTTGCCAGCCAGCTCCGTACCACCAAACTCCTGGTTAACCCGCGAAAGATAATCCAGAGCTGTCATATAGCCTGACAAGTGCTTTCCGGTAAAAACAGGCTCCCGTGACACCTGCGCGCCGGTACCGAGAAACACAGCATCATAGGCATCCAGAATATCAGCCAGCCCCTGTCTGTTGATTTCCTCACCTAGACAAAAATCTATGCCATGCTGTGCCAACAGGCTCTGCCGATACACCAATATTCCCTTATCGAGTTTAAAAGGCGGAACACCGCTAGCCATCAACCCTCCTACTATGGGCTGCTTGTCATAAACAGTAACCTGGCAACCAGCCTTATTTAGTTCGTCGGCACACGCCAGGCCAGCTGGGCCGGCACCAATGACGGCTATTTTTTTACCATTACGTCGAACCGGTGGCCTCGGACACCACCCCTGCAAAAAGGCCTCGTCCACAATATACTGTTCAATCTCGCCAATTGTAACGGCACCACCCGGTTCCCTGGCCTTGGTGCACGATCCTTCGCACAAACGTTGTTGAGGACAGAGCCGTCCACATACTTCCGGCAAGTTACTGGTTGCATGAGCGATCTCTGCTGCCTCTTTAATCTCGCCTTTCGCAGCAGCCTCCAACCACTCTGGGATACGATTGGACAAGGGGCAGGCATTCATGCAACCGGGAACACCGCAATCAAGACAACGTTTTGCCTGAGCCTGTATCTGAGATAACGTCGGCATTATCTTGATCTCTCCCCAGTCCTGCTTCCGAATTTCTGCGCGTCGGTTTATGGCTACCTGTCTCGATACCGATTCATTAGGCTGCCTCCTCAGGAGATGACTGGCATTTTGTTTCAGATCGGGACGAAACAAATTGCGCACATCGTGAATTTCCAGGGCATCCGTTGGGCAAGACACAACACAACGTGCGCATCCCATACAGTCTTCAATGGCCGTGACGCGGCCGTTAAGCTTACCCTGTTCCCAGACCGGAATACCCATATCACACACCTGCTCACAACGCCGGCAATCATTACAGCGATCAACATTCATGTTAATGCCG
>JAOUNW010000118.1 GCA_029880755.1 Gammaproteobacteria bacterium | reverse complement strand
GACCATTTAAAAAGCTTCATGGTTACTGGCTGTTTGAATCGCTGAGTGAAGACGCCTCCAAGATCACCCTGGATCTTGAATTTGCTTTTGCCAGTCCCTTGATAAAAATTGCTCTGGGCCCTGTGTTTGAAACCATTGCCACTGAGTTGGTGGACCGATTCCGGCAAAGAGCTGACGCTATTTATGGGGCGCGTGTGTGACGGCTGGCAGGATTGATATAGAAATCGCCTATGCTCGTTCGGATATTCAGTTAGTGATTCCGCTGTCGCTTACGGTGGGTGTGTGCGCTAGGGATGCAATAGAGCAATCGGGCTTGCTGAATCGATTCAAGGATATTGATTTAAGTAATATTACGATTGGGATTTTCGGTAAGAGAGTAGACAAAGATTATATTGTAAAAGACGGTGATCGTATTGAGATATATCGCCCTCTCACCATCGATCCCAAGCAGGCAAGAAAACATCGCGCCACGCTGGCGAAGAGTAAAAGCAAATGATGGATGGCCAACCAAAAGTGACTGGTATTATTAAGGTTACCGTTGTTGTATCAGTGCGGGGGGGTTGCTTGGAGCCGACTCAGGAATTGGACTGCCGTAAATCGACCTCTCTGTGCCGGGTTTGTCGTCAGGTTGGATGGATGCGGGTTCCACAATAATATTCTCTACGGCGTCGCCGTTAAATGTGATTGTAAGCCGCCTCCGTTCCATCTGCTCTGTTTTGCCATCCCGGAAGGAATACAGATAGTCCCAGCGTTCCTGGTGGAAGGGGTCGGTAACCAGTGGCGTGCCCAGAATAAAACGAACTTGTTGTTGGGTGAGTCCGGGCTTGAGTTTGTCCACCATCTCCTGGGTAATGACATTGCCCTGCTGTATGTCCGGGACGTAAACGCAGCCATTGGCCATAAAACCAATCAGTATAAATGGGATCAATATACGGGTTATCATTTCGACTTTCTGGTACCCTTGGGCGCCTGGTAATAGTTATTCGCGGTGATGATACCGCAGTTATTTAGGGTATGGTACTCCCGAGGTCGGATTTCAAGAGGGACTGGCAAATGAGCGAAGTTGACGATCTAAAGAAAGCGGGTCTGAAGGCGACTCTGCCTCGCCTCAAAATACTGGGCATCCTTGAGGCGGATTCCGATCGTCATCTGACTGCAGAAGATGTTTATAAGATGCTTGGGGATGCCGGAGAAGAGGTGGGGCTGGCCACGGTTTACCGGGTGTTGACCCAATTCGAGGCAGCCGGCCTGATTATTCGCCACAACTTTGAAGGCGGGCGTGCCGTTTACGAGCTCAATCAAGGTAGTCATCATGACCACATGGTGTGCGTCAAGTGCGGCAAGGTATTTGAATTTTATGACGACACCATTGAAGCGCGTCAGAAGGAAATTGCTGCCAAGGCCGGTTTTACCATTGCCGACCACTCACTTTATCTTTATGGTGTATGTGACGGCATGAAGAAAAACGGCGTTTGCTCAAAAACCGGTTAGTCCCTCTCACAACCGCGATTACCGAATATCCAGACCGGAAACCGAGTCCTGAATCAGGGTCTGGATTTTGGTAAATGCCTCTTTACGATAACTGCCTTTTCGGTAAAGCATGCCCAGGCGACGAATGGGTTTGGGTTCTTTGAAAGAGAGGTAGCGGATAGTGTCATTCTTTGTTTGTTTGCGCGGTACCGCTAACTCCGGCATGAGCGTGATCCCCATGCCTTCGGCAACCATATGCCTCAATGTTTCCAGGCTGGAGGCATGAAACGCGGCATTTTCCAGGGCGCCAGCCGTCAGGCAGACCTCAAGCGCATGATCGCGCAGGCAATGACCTTCCTCCAGCAACAAAATCTCCCGATTGTCGAGGTCGTTTAGACTAATAACCGATTTGTCTGCCAGCGCTTCGTTTCGGGCGACGGCCAGCTGGAAGGGCTCGTTAAACAGGTGTAACTCGGCAAACTCATTTGTACCGGTCTGAACTGGCAGCGCCAGGATCAGGACGTCGAGTTCCGCCCGACGCAGCTTCTCCAATAGCGCCATTGTTTGGTACTCATGCAGCCAAAGCCGGAGTTTGGGATAGTGCCGGCGCAGTGCTGGCATGACTATGGGTAACAGGTAGGGTGCTACGGTGGGGATTAGCCCCACGTGTAATTCGCCGGCCATGGGATCATAAAAACTCTGGGCGATTTCCTTAATGCCTTTTGCCTGCGCCAGAATGTTACGGGCCTGATCGGCTACTGCCTCACCGACATCGGTCATTATCACCTGACGATTATTGCGTTCCACCAGCAAAATGCCGAGCTCATTCTCCAGTTTTTTTAACTGACCGCTTAATGTGGGTTGGCTGACGAAACAGCGTTGGGCCGCCTTGTGAAAGTGGCGCTCCTCTGAAATCGCAACCAGGTATTCCAGTTCACGAAGATTCATAGACCAGTGTTAGATCTTGTTTATATTGATAGGAAATAACTATCAATATAATAGAAACAAACGATTTTATCAATCAATAGAACTGGCCAATAATTGTACTCAGTTGAGCGGGAAAGTCCGCTCCAGGACTGAAACGATTAAACCCAAAACAGGAGATATGCCATGTTCAAAGACAGTGAAGGCCATAAGGTGCCCAGCGTTGTATTCAAGACCCGGCTTGATGGCCGGTTCGTCGATGTATCCAGTGATGACTTGTTCAGGAATAAGACCGTTATTGTATTTTCTTTGCCTGGCGCATTTACGCCTACGTGTTCTTCGACCCACTTACCGCGCTACAACGAATTGGCCGGTGTATTTCAAGAAAATGGTGTGGATGACATTATTTGTATATCGGTAAATGATGCTTTTGTCATGGATGCCTGGAAACAGGATCAAGAAGCAGAGAACATAACACTTATTCCTGACGGTAATGGTGAATTCACCGAGGGTATGGGTATGTTGGTTGATAAGGCTGATCTTGGATTCGGCAAGCGCTCCTGGCGCTATTCAATGCTGGTGAAAAATGGCATCGTAGAAAAAATGTTCATTGAGCCCGAAGAGCCGGGAGATCCTTTTAAGGTATCAGATGCCGATACCATGTTGGACTATATCAATCCCAATGCAAGGAAACCGGAAGCAGTTATGATCATGACCAAGCCGGGTTGTCCTTATTGTGCCAAAGCAAAGAAAATGCTGGTAGAGCAGGGGATGGGGTATGAGGAAATCGTTGTCACTCGGGATATAACGCTTCGTTCGGTAAGAGCGACTACGGGAAGAACTACTGTTCCGCAAATTTTTATTAATGGTGTTCATATCGGCGGTTCAGAAGATTTACAAAAGCATCTTATCAAATTGGAAAAAGAGGCGGCATAGGTATTAATCCGGATAAGCTGGATTGATATAACAGGGCGGAGTAATCCGCCCTGTTTATTTTAGATGGTATGCGGGATGATTTATCGGGGCTTTACATTTTTCAGTACTGCAATCTCATCGCAATTTCCATATTTGTAGCATTTTACGCAGATACCCCAGACCTTTTCCGGTAGAGTGTCCTTGTCCACAGTTTGGAATCCCAGTTTGTGAAAGAATTCCGGTACATAGGTAAGTGCCATTAACTTGCTTAATCCAATATTAGCTGCTTCTTCCATAATACGCTCTACCAATAGGCGACCCAGACCCAGCCCCTTGTGCGATTCCTCTACAACCAGGCTTCGGACTTCACCGAGGATCTCTGTAAAGATTTCCAGGGCGCCGCAACCCACAACACGACCATCCACCTCTACTACAAAAAAATCCCGCAAGTGACGATATAGCTCATTCATAGGGCGGGGCAGGAGATTACCCATGGCTGCATAGTTTTCGATAAGGTGATGTATGGCGACGACATCATGAATTTCCGCTGGACGCACCGTTGCCATAAATTTCTCGATATTGGGATTAAGCGGAAGCGCGGCTGAGCATATCCTGGGCGTGGGCCAGTGTCTGCTGACTAATTTCAAGGCCGCCAATCATGCGTGCAATTTCTTTCACCCGTTCTTCATTAGGTAGTGGCTGTACATTTGTGATAGTGGCATTGTTTTGTGTCTGCTTGATAACCTGCAGGTGATTGTCTCCTTGCGCTGCCACCTGGGCCAGGTGAGTGATGCACATTACCTGCCGGGATTTGCTCAAATCATGGAGCCGGTGACCGACAATTTCCGCTATCTTGCCACCAATACCCACGTCCACTTCATCAAAGATTAGTGTTGGAATTCTGCCAATGCCGGCAATGACAACCTGTAGCGCCAGACTGATTCGGGATAGTTCGCCGCCGGAAGCAACTTTCTGTAGCGCCTTAACGGGTTGCCCGGGATTAGCGCTAACCTTGAACTCTGTGCGTTCCAGGCCGTGACGGCTGATATCCTCCGCGGCCAGCGGCAAAAGTTCAACAATAAATTGGCCACCGGGCATTCCCAGTTCCTGCATTTGTTCGCTGACTTTGTCGCCCAGCTTTTTAGCTGCTGACAGGCGTTTTTTACTGATTATTTTTGCCAGATCAAAATAGGTTTCCCTATGTTTTTTTAATTGTTTTTCAAGATTTGCAAGGCTGGTATCGGCATCTTCAATGTCGGTTAGTTCGCGCGATAATTGCTCCAATTTGGCAGGAAGGGCTTCCGGTTTTATGTGATGTTTGCGAGCAAGATCGTGAATACTGGCGATACGATCCTCTAGCCATTGCAGGCGTTGAGGGTCCAGTTCCAGATCGCTTAAATATTGATGCAGTTGGGCCGCAGCTTCATTGGTCTGAATACTGGCTTCATTAAGCATGGCAGCGATTTCAGCAAGCCTGCTGTCATGTTTGCTGAGAGATTCCAGTGCATTTACTGCCCGCGCCAGACCCTGGCTAATGGAATCTTCCTCGCTGTCATAGAGAGAGTTGACTGTTTGTTGAGCCCCTTCCAGCAGGGATGCGCCGTTAGCCAATCGGGTGTGCTCCAGTTCCAACTCTTCAAGTTCCTGTGGCCCCAGACCCAGTGCTTCCAGTTCATTAATTTCATGGTTGAGCAACTCAATGCGGGCGCTACGATCTTTAGTTTGCCGAGCGATAGAATCAATTCTCTCTTCCAGCGATTTAATGGCACTGTAGTGACTGCCAAGCTCCGTAACTTCCGATCCAAGCCCGGCATAATCATCCAGTAATTCACGTTGGGCATCACGCTTCATTAGTGACTGATGTTCATGTTGCCCATGAATATCCACCAGGTATTCACCAAATTCATGCAGTAACTGAATAGGTACGGGCCTACCATTAATAAAGCCTTTGGATTTGTCCTGTCCAATGACGCGCCGTAGCAGGCAATCGCCTTCGTCATAGAGTTCCTGGGAATTAAGCCAGTCGGTCGCTGCTTTATTCCGGCTGATATCGAAACTGGCGATGACTTCGGCTTGTGAACATCCGTGGCGTACCACGCCTGTATCAGCTCGCTCGCCCAGTGCCAGTGACAAGGCGTCAATCAAGATGGACTTACCTGCCCCTGTTTCACCAGTTAATACTGTGAGGCCGGGCAGTAGCGACAGCTCCATTTGTGTCACGATAGCAAAATCACGGATATATAACTGCGTCAGCATAGTTACAACTTTTCACCCCAATGCAGTTTTGCGCGCAACACACTGTAATGATTTCTGCCGGAGGGATGCATGAGTTCAATAGGAATATCCATTTTACGTACATATATATGATCATGATCCTTCAGCAGGAATGTCGCCTGGCCGTCAAAAGTAAGATAAGCCTGTTGTTTTTCCAGTTCTGTCATGACGATTTCGATTACGCAACTGTTGTTGACCATGATCGGCCGGTCGCTCAGAGTATGCGGACAAATTGGTACAAGCCCAATAGCTGGCAGGGTTGGTTGCAAAATAGGCCCTCCGGCAGACAATGCATAGGCAGTCGACCCTGTTGGAGTGGCAACAATGATGCCATCCGCACGCATGCTGTTAACGAATTCACCATCGATAAATGTTTCAAATTCAATGAGTCGGGCAAGCTCTCCCTTGTTTACTACTACGTCGTTTAGCGCGCGGGAGATATG
>JAOUNW010000001.1 GCA_029880755.1 Gammaproteobacteria bacterium | reverse complement strand
GTGACCATCTCGCCCTGACTTGTGGCGGAAGCAAGATTCTCCTGTGCAGGCTTTACCGATTTATCATTATCCGGCGCGTCACTGAATACGGAGCGATCTGATGACACGGTTCTATCTTTTTGTAACCGAGGTTCCGATGCCTGCAGGGAAGCCGGTGACGCCACAGAGCTAAGAGAGACTTCTATCGATTGATAAGGCGCGGTCGCCCTGAATTCAGCATTGACGCCACTCAGCGCCAAAAACAACGCCATGTGAGCAATCAACGAAGCAGTCATTGCCCACACTACATTCCGGTGCTCGAAATGTGCTATCAGTGTGTGATCAAATCCCAATTCCGCTGTCTCCTCTGGATATCGCCGAACTGCTGATTCCAAGCTACAGCAGACAGCCTTCACTACCAGGCAGTTTATTTAGGAATTGCTGCACAGGGAATGTGGCATAGGGTCGCGCGACAATTTGCCGCAGTCAGAGCAGGCCAGAACCTGCTTTTTTTGTGCCTTTCAGTCAATTTGAGATTTTTTGGAAACCGGCGTAGTGTTTCTGATCCCCTGCAGATGTAATCGAGGAGAACATGATGAGACCTCTGGTATATTTGTCGCTTGCCCTGTTACTCATAGCCAACACTGCCGAAGTTACTGCCTCGGACAAGGCCAAGGAAAAACGCTGGGCTGATCAAATCGCCGACGTTGTCATGGTGGGTGACGCAGTATGGCTGGAAGCCGGTCAGGACAAGTTTCTTGGGTTGTACACGGAAGCCAGTGACGGCCCCAAGGGGGCCGCGATTATTATGCATGGCATCGGTGTTCACCCCGATTGGCCGGACGTGATACTACCCCTGCGCAGTCAATTGCCGGAACAGGGCTGGGCTACGCTCTCTATCCAAATGCCTGTCCTGCACAATGAGGCGAACCCTGCTGAATACAAGCCTTTATTCAGCGAAGTGGCGCCACGAATTAATAGCGCCATCAAGTTTCTAAAAAACAAGGGTTATAAAAACCTGGTGCTGATCGGACACAGCCTGGGAACCGAGATGGGTGTTTATTATCTGGTAACCGATAAAAAAGCAGGAGAAAATATTACTTCTTTTGTTATAACCAGCATGTCGCCGGGTTCTGAGGCGATCCCCGGGAAACCCCTTATTGACTGGCTGAAAGAAGTTCCTGTACCCATGCTCGATCTTTACGGCACGGAACATGAACGTGCAACAGAAGGGGCAAAAGCACGCCTGCCAATTATCAAATCCAAAAAGGGGTCGGAGCAAAAAGCCATCGCCGGCACAGGCCACTTTTTCCAGGGCAAAAATGAAGAACTGGTTAAAACAATCAGCGACTGGATTTCAGAATACGAAAAAAAATAACTCTACCCGGAAAAACGGTCCTGCAAGTAGCGGATGATGTTATGGGATTCGCGCAACCAGGTGACCGTGCCATGCTCGTCCATTATTTTCAGGCAGGGCACCTTTGACTGTCCGCTGCCCTTCACCAGATCTTTCTTGTTTTGAATCTTGTTAATGTCACGCAATTCAATATTCAACGACAACTGTTTTATAACACGCCGGGTTCTTGCGCAGAAGGGGCAGGTCCAAAGATGATAAAGCGTTAATCCTTTTGTGGCCTCATCAACTTTTCTCTGGTCATCTTCGGACCTGACTACGGATTTAGGCGGAAACAGCCTGTCTCTCAGAATCAGTGCCGGCCCAATAAAGCCCCGGTTTATTTTACGACGTATAAATGACACAACTCTGGCTAACCGGGACAGGCTTTTACTTTACCCCTGTTAAAGTCCATTACCAAACCAATCTGCTTTAACGCTTTATCAGGCCTTTCAGTTTGTCTGTTGCCTTGCTTTTTTGCTCATCAATCTTTTCATCAGTCCTGGCTTTTAATCTGGCCTTTTCTTCTTCCACTTTTTGTCTGGCCTGTGCCTTGTATTTTTCCAGCTCTGCGTCCAAACCTTTTTGTTTAATCACTGCAACAATCTGCTTTGTCAGACGACTCATAATTTCCTTGGCCAACTCCTCACCCGTAGCACCCTTTTTACCGCCCAGGTTATCCATGTTTATGGCAGGAATCTTTAAGGTGTATTCCTTGTCCTTCAACGGCACAATCTTGGCATTAAGTGTGGCATCAGCAAATTGGAAACGCCGGATTCGTATTCTTGGCTCATCGCCTTTCTTTGCAGACTTATCTGACTGCTCCGTCGTTGTAGCCGGGCCGCTTGGGACACTGGCCATAATATTGTCCAGCAAGGTATCGAGGCTACCTTTACGTTCTGCATTAATCTCATAAAATACCTCCGGCGCCTTAACAATGATTTCATCTATCACTATTGGGCTTTCTGTCACGCTCTTGATATTAATCTTTACGCTGATTTTTCCCAGAGAGAACGCATTGGCCATATCGAACCCTTTGGGGTTGGCAATAGTCAGGCCGTTGATTTCGCTGGCACCATCGGCGAGATTGATCCGCACCCTATCCACTCGCACCGGCGTCTGCGTTACCTGCGAGCCATACTTCTCGATAGCGGCTTCCACGATCGCATCCAGGTTGGTAAACAGGTAATACAGGCCGGCCGCTACGAGAATCACCACTAAGCCGACAACCGCCAAAAACATTTTTTTCATTGCGTCACCTTTCTTTCAATTTTTTAGTTTTACATCCATTAGCAACCAAGCGCCGGTTGCACCGAAGTAATCCAAAATAAACAGTGATATTTAAAATCCCTTTATTATTGCGCTGTAATAAGAGCTTCCTTCCGGCACAGCCTCAACTATATATATAAGTACACCTTGGCTCATTTGACAACGTTTAAGTCTCTAGGGCGCATGTTAATTAAACTGTTACTTGCAACAAAGTATAAAACGCTGTGCCGGTCAGGCCTCATTATCGCCTGCCTGTTTCAAGCGGCATGCCTGCAGAGCGAGGCCCCGACATTGCGCGTCGGCACGAATATCTGGCTTGGTTATGAACCATTGTATCTGGCACAAGAGCTTGGACACTGGACACCTGACGAAATCCGGCTAACCGAATATCCCTCGGCGACAGATGTACTGCGCGCCTTTCGCAATCAGTCAATTCAGGCGGCGTCGCTGACGCTCGACGAAGTATTGCAGCTGAGACAGGACCGGATACCGGTAAAAATCATACTGGTTCACGATATCTCCCAGGGCGGTGATGCCATCCTGGCGAAACCACCGGTAACAACCGTCAAGCAATTAAAAGGAAAGCGCATTGGCGTAGAAAACAACGCCCTTGGCGCCTTCGTCGTGACCCGCGCCCTGGAACTCAATAATATGTCCATCAATGATGTCAAGATTGTTTCCTCCAGCGTAAATGAACATATCTCGGATTACGAAAAGAATCGCATTGACGCTGTTGTCACCTTCGAACCGTCCCGCACCAAACTGCTCAATGCCGGCGCCAGTGAGATTTTCAACAGCAAGCAGATTCCGGGTGAAATAGTCGATGTACTGGTAGTGCATGAAAAATATTTCAGCAAACACCCGGGCCGCATCAAACATCTGATTCGAGGCTGGTTCAAAGCTGTGGATTATCTTGCCAATCGACCCGCAGATGCATCAGCCATTATATCGCGGCGGCTCGGCACAACAACAGAAGAAATTCTCTATGGCCTCGCTGGCCTGCATATACCTGATATGAGTGAAAACATCGAACTTTTGGACGGCGAAAAGGCCAAACTTTTGACAACGCTGACACATCTTAATCGTGTCATGAGCCAGCACGGTTTGATTCAGGGCAGGGTAAATACAGACAACCTGCTCAGTTCGTCCGCCATCAAAGAGTGATTCGTTAATGATACGGTGGCAAAGCATTCGAGTGGTCGTTCCGGCACTCACCCTGCTCTTTATTTGCTTTACCCTTGCAATCGCTCTGCTTTCCGGGCAGTCACTGGCCTACCGCCGTATTGTGGAAGACGGCATAAAACAGGTTAGCGATCGTTTGAATTTTATTCAGGGTGTTGCGGAGCAACTGATTGCTCTCGGCGCGGTTGAGCGCCTGAATCATTTGATCTCCAATTTCGCTGCGGAGCCCGACCTCCTCGCATTACTCGTCACCGATCACAAAGGGGAAATACTGGCATCGATTCGCTATGTCGATACCGGCAAACACTATACCGAAACCTCATATATTATAACGAGCGAGAAAGTGGTAAAGGCCACGAACTCGAACAGCAGCGTTCTGGACGAAGACCATAAACGGCACATCATCACCGGTTACGCCCCGGTCTGCACAAAGGGAGAGGGCTTGGGATTGAGAAGTACTCAATGCGGTTTTCTGTATTATCGGCTTGATTTGGCCTACCAATATCGCCTGGCAAGAGCAAATTTCTACCGGGTTCTGGCGGTATCCCTTGTCGGGTCCGGCCTGGGTGCGATGTTGCTGCTGGCAGCACTGTCCCGCTTAATCACCAGACGTACCGCCCTAATGGCTGAGATTTCCGAGAATTTTTCCCGGGGCGAGAGGGAACGCCGAATCGCCATAACCGGCCGGGACGAATTGGCCTGGCTGGGTCAATCGCTGAACAGATTATTTGACTCGGTCGAGGATAATGAAACAGCGCTTCAGGAAAAGGAAGAGCGCTGGCGCAGCCTGGTCGAAACCGTAGTCGACGCAGTCATAACCATTAATGACAAAGGGATCATTGAGAGCTTTAACCAATCTGCGGAAAATATGTTCGGTTACAACGCAAAAGAAGTCATTGGTAAGAATGTTTCCCTGCTGATGCCGGAGCCACACAAGTCCCTGCACAATGGCTATATGAAAAACTACATTGATACCGGGCACAAGAAAGTCATCGGCATCGGCCGGGAAGTCGAGGCTATTAAAAAGAATGGCGTCATTTTTCCAGTCGAACTGGCGGTAAGTGAAATGACGATTCATGGGGAGCGATTATTTACCGGACTGATTCGCGATATCACAGAAAAGCGTAAACTGCGTGACGATATTATAAACACCAACCGGGACTTGTTTGAGGCCAATCTGAAACTGGAGGAGCTCGCCAGGACCGACGGCCTCACCGGGCTCTATAACCGACGTCACTTCGATACGGTTCTTGAGGAAGAAATGCACCGGGCATCACGCATGGCAACTCCGGTCTCTCTCATTA
The DNA here is from genome assembly GCA_029880755.1 of Gammaproteobacteria bacterium. Lineage (GTDB taxonomy): Bacteria > Pseudomonadota > Gammaproteobacteria > Acidiferrobacterales > SZUA-150 > JAOUNW01. The sequence continues at coordinate 54,219 of JAOUNW010000001.1, read as the reverse complement.
TGTGCGACATCGATCACTTTAAGCACTACAACGACATACTCGGCCACCAGGCTGGTGATGCCTGTCTGATCTCTATTGCCGGCATCATTAAACAGCATTTTCTCCGTGGCAGCGACCTGCCTGCGCGTTATGGCGGCGAAGAGTTCGTCATCATCATGCCCGGCTTTAATGAGAGCCAATGTTACAAACATGCGGAGCTGTTACGACAATCTGTCCGCGCAGCCAGTATTGCCCATCCAGGTTCAGATACGGATAAATACGTCACAATCAGCATCGGGATAGCTTCGTTTCAACCCAATGATTCCACCGTAATTCCGCCGACGCCGGCACTGCTGATTGAAACGGCTGATCATGCGCTTTACGAGGCCAAGCGCGCCGGGCGCAATCAGGTAAAACTAGGGGGAGTGATTTAGCAACATGCGACCCCGGTTGTTCCGCTATTCGAAACCTTTTATAGTGACCCCGCGCAACCCACAGGTCTTTGTAACATGACACAGTTTCCCGCACGCGATGAACAAATACGCAACATGCATGCCCTGCTGATCCATCAAGTAGTCAAAGCCTGCCATAACGAACAGGAACGCCCCTTGCTGGACAGATTGCTAACCCAGGCAGCGCAGAACGGCTGGACCGACCTGGTGGATACCATTCGCCGCATTGTTGCCGGACGGCGCGACGAAAGCCTGCTAAAAGGCCTGGATGACGAGGACCGTGTCATTATACAAAGCATCCTTGCCGGCTTGCATGATCCCAATACGCTGCCGGACACAAACAAACAGGCGGACCCGAATATGGCGGCACCCGGCATGGCCATGATGATTCACGCTGCCCGGCGGGGAGATCCGGAGGCCCTGCAAGCCCTGGCATATCTGGCAAAACAAATGACCCAGTCCCACGGTGACATGCAGCAAATGGGCGGCATTATGGGGAAGCTCGTGGATGGTGAAAGAGATGTGGAGCAATTAACACAACGCATGGGTGAACAAGGGCGGAAACTGGTGCAGGATATCATCGCAGAACTCAAAAACATGGAGCACTAGCAGAAATCCGGGAAATCACCTTGATACTTGTTGCCGGCGCCCATATCTAGAGGCTATATGACCTTCGCGCATTCTTCTATTCGCCGTTATTTCCGCAGCATAGCGCTCTGTGTTGCCTTCCTGGCCCCTGTGTCCGGCGCCTTGGCGGAAGCCGATTCCCTTCAAAAAAAACATATCGCTCTTGCTGAATCGCTGTCGAGTAACGTCTATGGCATCCCGATTTATCTGGAATCAGGCAGCCAGGACCGGACCATGCATGGTGACGTCTACGGTGTCATTCCCCATTCCTTTGATCAAGTCAGAGACGCACTTGGCTCCCCATTAACCTGGTGCCAGATTGTTCCCCAACACATTAATATCAAGGCATGCACATATCAGATGGTCGAAAATACATGTCAGCTGAATTTTTATACGGGCCGCAAATATTACATGAACCCTGAGAGGGTGTTCCGCATCAAGTACCAATTTGAACGTTCCGCCTACGAGGACAACTATTTCAAGTCCTCGCTTGTCGCGCAAAAAGGTCCCTTAGATACAAAAAAATACTATATCTATGCAGAAGCGGTTCCTATCGATGGCTCTTCAACCTTTATTCACTTCAGTTATTCCTATGCCTATGGCCTTGTCACTCATGCGGCCATGAATGGCTACTTTGCGTCTTTGGGTAACAACAAAAAAGGCTTCAGCACTGTAGACATCTCGGCTAATGGCGAACCGGTCTATGTGGAAGGCGTACAAGGAGTAGCCGAACGCAATGTCATGCGTTATTACTTTGCCATTCAAAGTTACCTTGATTCACTGTCTGCAGACCCGGATAAACAATTTGAGGCCAGCATAAACCGCTGGTTTGAATTGACGGAAAAATATCCTGAACAACTCTATGAGATGGACAAGGTCCGGTACCTGGAATACAAACGAAAAGAGCACGCCGATCAACTGCGAATGCAGGCGAGCCTTAATCTGAAAGATGGAAACACAGGCAATGAGGATAGTCGCTCTGTTTGTGGCGCAACCCCTTACCCAAACAACCGCATAACCCAATTGACTCCTTAAACTTTGGTGTACACCTGGGTTAGCCAGATAACGGTGGTGGCCTGGTAGACCTTACGAAAACCCGCGGCACTAATCCATCGTTCCACTTGCTCCGGATCATGCACATAAGCGCGAAAGTCCGAGCGTATAAGTGCCATAATCAATGCCTGCGCTTGCCCACCAAGCCATACGTACCAGCGGTTACGTGGATAGGTTAAGGCGTACACTCCCTTGGTTTTTCTCAGGGACTGCTTAACCAGACCTTCCGCATCCGGATAACAACAGACCACCTTATCCAGCACAGTAATATCGGCGGGTTCCAGCGCATCCGCCAGATTAATGAAATCGCCCTCAAGATAAGTGACGCGCGATTCGAGCTGCCGCTCCCTGGCCCAACGCCGGGCCTCGTCAATCATCCTGGGAGCCAGATCAACACCCACCGCAGACCCAGCCCCCTGCTCCAGCAGCGTCTGATGTAAATGACCAACACCGCTACCAATCTCCAGCAGGGTTTTCCCGGCAAAACCTGCCTCGCTTAATCCCGCCATGAGCTGCTTCTGAGAGGGCTCAAAGCCCTTTTTCTCAAAGCGCCTGCGGTAGCGGCGAGCGAAAAAAGAAAATATACGGCTAGCCGATCGGGCATGGGGGCAACAGCAGCTCATTAAGACTCTCCGGCGCGCAAGGAGGGTCATTTTAGCGATGGAGCCCAGTATTAAGCAAAACAGCCGCCACGCTTGACTAGAAGGCGCACAGATTCTCTGTCTTTAAGGACTGGATTATATTAGCAGTTGCTAATATTATGCGCCTCGATTTAACCTGGCAGTCCGGCTCGATGCCCGCCTGCCCCAGATTACAAAATGAGGTAAGTAGTTCATGAGTATCGACCGTATTGTATTGGCCTTTGCCGGCTTTGTTGTTCTCTTCAGCGTGGCCCTGTCCCAGCTCTTTTCCGTCTATTGGCTGGCTTTAACTCTGTTTGTGGGAGTCAACCTGCTGCAGGCAGCCTTTACCCGCTTTTGCCCTCTGGCAATGATCCTGAAGGCCCTGGGCGCCAAACCGGGCAATGCCTTTAACTAGCCACTTGCGATCAATCGTTAAACAAAAATCCCGGCCCAGCCGGGATTTTTGTTTAGGTAAATCGTATCCTGACTTGCCCCCCTGTTTTCGTGATACGCTTCACGGCCATTGCGCCCGTAGCTCAGCTGGATAGAGTAACCGGCTTCGAACCGGTTGGTCGGGAGTTCGAATCTCTCCGGGCGCGCCAAATAAAAAACAGGTCCTTTAGGGCCTTTTTTTATTTGGTGGGTTAGCGTGACATTCGAACTCCCGACGTCGTCATAAACCTGTTCGACCACACTGCGAAGCAGTGTGGAACGCCGGAGCGATTGTTGCGACGGCGGCCCCGAACGGGGTGAGGCGCTTGCGCCGAATAATCTCTCCGGGCGCGCCAAAAAATTAAAGCCCCCGCAAGGGGGTTTTTATTTTTTCGTGCCCAGGTTGAGAGCGAACTCCTCAGTTCGACCATCCCGCTGAATGGCATGCGCCTGAGCCAAGCAGGCTGGCGCATGAAGTAAATTCAGCGGGTGGAACAGCGGAGCGCAGTGAGCGACGCTGGCCCAAAGGGCGAGGGGCAGAGCCCCGAGTAATCTCTCCGGGCGCTTTAGAACCGCCTGCGGCGTTTCATTAAGCACTTCCTGAACATCGCTACGCTCGTTCTGGTCGCGCGCGAAAAATAAAGTCCCCTTCAGGGGTTTTTGTATTTCCAGGCCCACCCATTAGAATGGCGCCCTCACCCAATAAGGAGATCCACCATGCGCATCGGCACGCCTCTTTCCCCGTCGGCCACCAAAGTCATGTTGTTAGGCAGCGGCGAGCTGGGCAAGGAAGTCATTATTGCCCTACAACGACTGGGTGTAGAGGTAATTGCGGTTGACCGCTACGCCAATGCCCCGGGGCACCAGGTGGCGCATCGGGCTCATGTCATCAACATGGCTGATGCAAAAGCCCTGCGCCAATTGGTGGAGCAGGAGCGCCCTGACCTTATCGTGCCGGAGATTGAAGCCATTGCCACGGATGAATTGGCCAATATCGAGGCCCAAGAATTGGCCACCGTCATTCCAACGGCCCGCGCCGCGCAACTGACCATGAACCGCGAAGGAATCCGGCGTATGGCGGCGGAGGAATTAGATCTGCCGACCTCACGTTATGCCTTTGCCGAATCCCTGGAACAATTAACACAAGCCATCGACGATGGCATCGGTTATCCCTGTATCGTTAAGCCGGTTATGTCCTCGTCCGGCAAAGGACAATCCACTATCAATGGCCCGGATGATATTCAAAGCGCCTGGGACTACGCCATGAGCGGCGGTCGAGTTCAAAAAACGCGCATTATTGTTGAGCAAAAAATCGATTTCGATTATGAGATCACTTTACTTACAGTTCGCGCCTTAGACGCTGCCGGGGAAGTTGAAACCCATTTCTGTGAACCTATCGGTCATATCCAGGTGAAAGGCGATTACGTGGAAAGCTGGCAACCTCAACCCATGAGTCCGGCAGCGCTGCAACGCGCCCGCGAAATTGCCGGCGCCGTTACCGGCAATCTCGGCGGCATGGGTCTTTTCGGTGTTGAGTTGTTTATTAAGGGTGATCAGGTTTGGTTTAGCGAGGTCAGTCCGCGGCCGCATGATACCGGCATGGTGACTATGATTACTCAAATGCAAAATGAATTCGAATTACACGCCCGCGCTGTACTCGGCTTACCCGTTTCCACCGCATTGCGCAACCCCGGCGCCAGCGCCGTTATCTACGGCGCCATGGATGAAAAAGGCATTGCGTTTGAGAATGTCGATGAGGCCTTGCGTGTACCCAATACGGAAATCCGCTTGTTTGGCAAACCAGAGGCTTTTACGCGGCGACGTATGGGTGTGGCACTGGCTTATGCCAACGATACCGATGCCGCTCGAAGAAACGCCAAACTCGCTGCCGACAAGGTTACGCCGGTAGCAAGATGATTACGGCTTGCGCCGCTTTTGGCCGATAACATCAAAGGTCAACCCAGATAGAGAGAAGCGCGCCACTCGAAAGATCAGACCCCGTACGGTCATGGGCCTGACATCGCGCATCTCCTTCAGGCGAGGTAGAAAGATCAGGGATGCACTCAACCGCATAATACCTGAGGCGAGAAATACACCGTATAACACACTCAACCACTCATAGGTCTCGCCGAATATCTCAACCTGTTTTGGCAGATGCGTACCCAGGTAACCGCCAATCAATGCACCCAAAAACACAGCGATGCTGGCTAGTACGTTATGAAATGCCATGTACGTCGCCCGTTTTTTTGACGGTATCAAATCATACAAATAATTGCTGGCGCTTAATGAAAAACCAGCCCACGCCAGGCCACCAAAGGCTTGTACCAGCAAAATATAAATGTAATTCGTCGACAACAACCAAAGAAAAGGCAATACAGGAATCATAAAACCGGTTGTGGCTAGAATCAGACGATTACCGAACACATCACTGATACGCCCCCAGCGATTTAAGGCAATGAATTGCATGAGCACAGACATTGACGTGCTCACGGTGTATTCCAGATAAGAGAACTGTAAATCTCGTAACTGGTAAACAATAAAGAATGGTGAAGCGATCGCCACGGCAAGCTGCATCAAGGCATAGAAACTTGAAAAATGGATAAACCGGGATTTGAATAACTGTTTAGTAATGCCCGCCTTAAACGGCGACTCGAGCGAAGCCACATGATGCGAAGGATCCAACATCTGCCATAAGTAGTAGACAGACACCAGCCGCGCACCCATGGCAACAGCAAAGATCAACAAGTACCCCGCCAAGGTATACGCATTACGGTCGAACAAATCCAGGATAATGCCGGCAACAATCAACGAGCTAAATGCAGTAATACTGCACAAGCGTGTGCGCCTGGCAAAGTAACGGCCACGGCGACGCTCCGGCACCAGGTCTCCCATGAGGCTGTTCCACTGCGGTGTTGCCAGGTTAGCGCCGGCAAAATAGAGCACTGCAGACAAGATCAATAATGTGACAGCATTATCGGGAAACAAAATGGGTAGCAAACCCAAGGGGATGAGCATGACTGCCTGCATGCTTGCACCCATTAGTATGATAGTTTTGCGCTGATGAAAGCGCCGCCCCAGCCACGCAGACACCAGTTGGGCAAAACTGGCGAGCATGGGAGGTAACGAAGCGAGCACACCGATTTCAGCAGTGCTTGCTTTAAAATAGAGAGCAAAAGCGGAAAAGAAACTTTCACCACCACCACTCATAACAGAATAGGCGACTCCGTCTTTAACGGAATGCCGTAAAGACAAATTCACTTCATCACTCTCGGTATAGCGATGCGTCACTTAACACACCCATAAGAAGAATAGGTTTGAGCTGCTCGGGGCGAACTCATCGACAGGAAATCTTTGGGAACGCCAACATCGGTGCCTTGCTAATCAAATATTGCGCCACAAACCGGCTGAAATAAAGGTGAGAGAATAGATCTAACGAAAAATAATTCGCTGCCTACTTATCTTTTGAGGGGTGCCACGGACCACCGGCCACCTGCAGGGGCGTGGGGTCACCCACAACACTGACCCAGGCAACCAGGGCCAATTCCCTGGCGTCGTACTTATTAAATTTTGGCAAGGTAACACGCCACTTCGCATCCTTGCCTGGATAGCGATCATGCTCCAATACTACAAAATCATGTCGGGCCATTCGGCCCTTATTTTCCCCGGCTTCTATGTTGGTGGTTAGGCCCAGGCCCAGCACAACCACGTGAAGCACCAGTTCCTGATGATTCAATTTTTTGGTTGGCTGGTAGTCCACCTCTAGCGCCTGTTTCTCCACATTTATTGTCAACAAGCCGCCCGGCTTGCTTGAAACCGGTGGATATTTGTCATTAAACCAACCCGGCCGCCAGGGCTGGCCGTTAACAAAAAACGCGGGTGTAAACAGGGTACGCTGCTTTAAGTGACGCGCATAAACACGTTGGCGGGTACTGTGCGCCGAATCGGAAAACCGGTCTTTCCATCCCAGATAATCCCAGTAGTCCACATGAAACGCCATGGGGAAATGTGTTTTCCATAACTGCGCGGTGCCAATATAACTATTGAGGTACTGCTCTGCGGGAGGACAACTACTACAACCTTCAGACGTGTAAAGCTCCACCATCACGGACTGGTCCGGGCCACTTTGATATTCTTCTGCCAGCGTCATCTCTGCGCTCATCAGTATATGACTTATCCCCAGCATTAGAAGTATTCTTTTGTAACGCGTCGAATCACACATCATTTATTCATTGAACCCGACAAGCAATGAAAGTTCCTTGGCTTACAACAACCCTCCTCGCCTTTGGCGACGAATCTACAGTTATTTAAGGCGGCCTCCCTCCTCTGATAAATCCATGAACAAGTATTTATTGTGTTTTCTTACATTAAGTTATCGCACCAAGCACACCTATCCCGATTTTCCAGTTAACCCCTCATCTAATATAAGGTATTCTATCGGGGCGGTAAGGAGGAGACGGCCCCATACAAGGGACCGGTAACAATAAAAGCAATGAATTCATTCAGTCCAACTATATTCGGATGGAGAAGGTATTTTTTCATTTCGCTTTGTCTGCTGCTCACGCCGGCAGCATGGTCAGCCGATCCTCCGGCCAACACCAATCTTGAACGCTATATTGTTGTTTTCAAAACAACTGAAGATCCGCGCGCAATCGCGACAGACCTTGCACGGGTTCATAGCTTACAAACCCGCTTTGTATACCGGAACACACTAAGAGGCGCCACGTTTCTGGTGCCCGCTAACCGGCTTCAGGCATTGAAAAAAGATCCGAGAGTGCTATCGGTCGAGCCGGACCGCGAAGTCAAACTTTATGCGCAGACACTGCCCACGGGTATAGACCGGGCTGAGGCCGATACCAACCCCACTGCCAAAATCGATGGCATCAACGATCCCATGGATGTGGACATCGCCATTCTCGATACCGGCATTGACCTGGACCATCCTGACTTAAATGTGTTCCATTACGCCTCCTGCACCGGCAATATCAATAGCGCCAGTTGCGTCGACAATGATGTCTCTGCCAACGACAATGAAGGACACGGCACTCATGTTGCCGGTACCGCTGCAGCCATTGACAACGATATCGGCGTTGTTGGCATGGCGCCTGGGGCGCGTCTGTGGGCGGTAAAGGTATTTCCAGATACCGGCAGGGCATGGCTAAGCATTATCATCGCCGGCATGGATTACGTTACCGCGCACGCGAATGAAATCGAGGTCGTCAATATGAGCCTGGGCTTCAGTGGTTCAAGCAGCGCCTTCGACACAGCGATCTCCAATTCCGTTGCAGCGGGCATCGTTTATGTGGTCGCCGCCGGTAATGAACTCACTGATGTCAGCAACGTTTCACCTGCTGGTCACCCCGATGTCATTACCGTGTCCGCGCTTTCCGATTTCGATGGACAAAGCGGCGGCACAGGTACAGGTGGTGTATCTTTTTCGGCCTGCACGGAGAATGTGGACGACAGTTTCGCCTGCTTTAGCAATTACGGCTCCGGCGTCGATATCATGGCACCCGGGATTCGGATACTGTCCACCTGGATAGGTGGCGGAACCAATACCATCGACGGCACCAGCATGGCCAGTCCTCATGTGGCGGGCGCTGCTGCGATCTATCTGGTGGATCACCCCGGTGCAACACCGGCCCAGGTCAAGGCGGCACTCATTGCTCTGGGTGATCCGACACCTTGCGCCAACGGCATCAATGGCGTATGCGCGGATGATCCTGACGGCATTCAGGAACCCTTATTACGATTACCCTGCACGGATAACGACAACGATGGTGTTTGCGATAACATTGATAACTGTCCGCTCACCATCAATCCCGATCAACTGGATATGGACAACGATGGCATTGGTGATGTCTGTGACAACTGTTTATCAACACCCAACGCGGACCAACTCGATACCGACGGTGATGGTATCGGCGACCTTTGCGACAACTGCACTATCACGTCTAACCCCGATCAATTGGATACGGATAACGATGGCGTGGGCGATGTCTGCGACAATTGCGCCATCACACCCAACCCTGATCAACTGGATGCGGACAACGATGGCATCGGTGATATATGCGATAATTGCCTAACCACGCCCAATCCAGATCAAACAGACATGGATAACGATGGTATTGGTGATGTCTGTGATAACTGCTTTACAACCCCCAACGCCGACCAATTGGATACAGACAACGACGGCATCGGCGATGTCTGTGATAACTGCATTAATACTGCCAACATCGATCAGACTGATACTGATAGTGACGGCCAGGGTAACGCCTGCGATATTGATGACGATGGAGATGGGTTGATCGATGTTAACGATCCCTACCCGGACAATTTCAACTACATGGACGGCGACGTCGGCCCCCTGGGCGCACCGGACGGCTTGATCAACCTAGGCGATTACGTGGTGTTGTGGCGCATCATGATGGGCGAGATTCCCCCAACTCTCAATGACCTGCTGCATGGCGACCTGTATCCAGCCGGCGCACCGGACGGATACATCACTTTGCCTGATTTACTTTTATTTAAACAAATGTTGCTCAACAACAGCGTGCCTTAAAAGCTCGAACAAGACTATTCAGGCACAATCCATTGCACCCGGGTGCGAGCGCCTGGTCCCTGCTGCAATACAGGCAGCAACCAGTCAAGGTTTTCTTCCAATGTCTTATCCAGTTTCCATGGCGGATTAACGATCACAACACCACAACCGACAAAATCCAGACTATAGGAGAACGCCTTTGTCATAAATTCCGCGTGCAGCATTTTCGGTATGTCTGCTGCCTTGCACGCCTCAATAAAGCGCGCTTGTAACGCCCTGGACATAACGGGATACCAAATAACATAGATGCCATTGGCCCAACGCTTGTGGGCCTGAATCAGGCCGGTGATGACATGTTCGTATTCATCTTTTCTTTCATAGGCGGGGTCGATTAACACCAAGCCTCGACGCTCAGCAGGCGGCAGAAAGGCCTTTAGGCCTTGATAGGCATCTTGCTGATCAATCCGAATACGCCTGTCAGGACTGAACTGTTTAACAAGTCGCTCATATTCCATGGGATGCAGTTCCGTCAGCAGTAGCCGATCCGTTTGCCGTAGCATGGCCTGGGCAATCGCCGGCGAACCCGGATAATGAAGCAGTTCGCCGGGTTTAGTATTGTAACGCTGTACCAATGCCAGATATTGCTGGATCAGCTCCGGTGCCTGCTGCACCTGCCACAAACGGCCAATACCATTTTCGAATTCGCGTCCCTGCAGTGATTCCCGGCTACTAAAATGATACAGACCGCGGCCAGCATGACTGTCGTGCACATAACAAGGCGTATCCTTACGTAAAATGGCCTGCAATAACCCAACCAGGGTCACATGTTTAACTACATCGGCAAAATTGCCGGCGTGGTAACTGTGCAAATAACTTAACATAGACCTTTATCGCAAAATCCGCCGAAATAGCGGAAAAGGGGCTTCCCGGGACCCCGGATCATAGACTATTTATTTCTCTTGTGCCGCCCCCCTTAACTGCGTATAGTGCGCCCACTCCTTAGAGGAGTAGACGTTTCTGACCTCCCCGTTGTTTCTACTTCAATGATTTCCTGGTTAGCGGCGTTAACAATACCCTTAGCGGTATTTAAGTGAACCAGGTTACGTGATTTCCACCGGACATCCCGTCCCAAGTTCAGTATTCAATCGTTCGTTTTGGTTTGTCCGTAAAAGGCAAATCCGGAGTACTTATGTCTTTTCAGAATTTTAATCTTGACGCCAATTTGTTGAAGGCCATCGAAGCCAGCAACTTTACCCAGCCCACTGATATCCAGCGTGAAGCTATTCCGCCCATCCTTAATGGACGCGATATTATGGCATCGGCCCAAACAGGCACAGGCAAAACCGCCGCCTTTGTTCTACCGGCACTACAGCGCCTGCTAACCCCAACCAAAAAGAAAGGCAATGGCCCCCGCGTACTGGTGCTGACACCCACGCGCGAGTTGGCCATGCAGGTCAACGATAATATCCGCCAGTTCGGCCGTTTCTCCCGTTTCACCAATGGCAGCGTCGTTGGCGGCATGCCCTATCCACCGCAGATGAAGTTATTGCGTCAACCCCTGGATCTTTTGGTGGCAACACCGGGACGTTTAATGGATCACATGGAATCAGGCCGGGTGGATTTTTCCCGTCTGGAGATTCTCATACTTGACGAAGCCGATCGCATGCTTGATATGGGTTTTGTTGATGCCGTCAAAATGATCGCCAAGGCGACACCCGCAGACCGGCAGACGCTGTTGTTCTCCGCGACCCTGGAAGGCAAAGTTCTTACTATTGCCAAACAACTGTTAAAGGACCCGGTACGGGTTGCACTGGCGGCCAACACAGTCCAGCACGCTTCCATTACACAACGTATACATCACGTCGACAATGAGAATCATAAACACGATGTGTTATCTCATTATCTTACCAGCGAGGAATTGCGGCAGGCGGTTATTTTCACTGCCACCAAACGTGGTGCTGACAAACTGTCCAAGACTCTGATCGGACTCGGCCACGCCAGCGCGGCGCTGCACGGCGATATGGGCCAAGGGCAAAGAAAACGCACAGTAGAACGTATGCGCGGAGGCAAGGTAAAGTTTCTAGTTGCCACCGATGTGGCGGCACGTGGTCTGGATATCCGGGGCATCAGCCATGTTATTAACTTTGACCTACCCATGGTCGCAGAAGACTACATTCACCGCATCGGCCGCACAGGTCGGGGTGGTGAACAAGGTGTTGCTATTTCACTGGTGGCATCATCCGATCGAGGGAAACTGGCGGGCATTGAACGTCTGACCGGCAACAAACTCGCCAGAGAAGTGATTCCCGGCCTGGAACCCACTGTTTCGGAACAGCGTGGAGCCAGGAAAAGACCTAACAACAAATGGAAAAAATCAAAACCGAAGGTGGCTTTCAAACAACGGCCAAATAATGCTCGCCGAAGAACCAGCAAGAAGGCAGCGTAATTAACCGCGGAAATTAAAACGTTAAAAAAGCCTCGCCCATCCTGACGTAACCGGGATGGGCGATTTTTTTGGTTTTTGGGTTACCGATGCTCTAACGCCACGGTTTTCGGTGCGCCAGCCCCATGAGGGCCAGCAGACCGGAACCGAATAGCCACACAGCGGCAGGTATTGGCACAACAGTTACTTGTGAAATAGTGGCAAAGATCTCAGCACTGGTCCGGTCACCTTCCGCCAACGTCGCTTGCGTTTCAAACGTCAGGCCACCATCTCGCGAGAAACCATTAAACACCAATTGATAATCCACACCACCCAGATTAAAAATCTTTGGATCCGGCAGAGGATTTAATAAACGTGCCGTGTCTTCCGGTGTGGATGACGAATTAACGGTATTATCAATCTCAAGACGATACAATGTGTTTGCCAGCACCATACCTTCGATACTGATATCCATCAGAAAATCGATCTGAACCAACCCTCCCGAAAAAACCGTCTGTTCATTCGTATAGGTAAAGGTACCCAGAGAAAAGGTATCGCCCGACAGAACGCTGGCAGAGGCAGCACCACCCACACTTCCCGTACCATTAAACCAAAAATGACTCTGGATAGCCTGCTGCTGGATAATGCTGTCGGTTAAATCGATACCCCAGCCGAAATAGGCTACGGAGTTGGTCGTTGCCCCAAGATTTCCCGGCAAAGTGACAGGCGCAGGATCAAGATTATCCTGATTATAAAAGCGGTCGTAGATATAATGAGTATGCGTAAGACTGGTGGCATCAAATGAGCCGGTAACATCAACCATCATGGCAGCCACCGATTGAGATAAACATGCAGATACCAGGGCAACGCCAGCACAATAGCCGGAATATTTCTTCTCCATGACTTCCTCCTAAAAAACCTTCGCTCCCGGAATTATATTGCCCGGTTAGCTTTTTATATTGGGTGCCCGACCTTTCGGAAACAAAAATCGTGCTGGAATTATTCTAACCCCAGTTTAGGGAAAAGCGCTACCTCTTTGTTGATTATGGATGACTGTTTTGACGGACGATTATTCGGTCAATTTTATCCGTAGCAAAGTATTTGGCATGGCAACACTTTCTAAAATTTAACCGGCTCGCCGGGGAAATATCTGATGATCTGTATGGGTTTGAATCGTGACCCTGCTTCCTGCACCCAATCATCATAAAAAATCTTGTCCGCATATTCTTCGCAATCGCACCCCGGAGAAGTAGCACGAATAGAAAGCCAGCCCTTAACTCCCGAAAACACCCAGCATCATCCTTAATCGCCTGACCACAAGTAATTGAAATGAGGGAAATTCAGCGGACAGTATCATTTTTCGGCGGATTTCGGTTAAACTTCTGTCATTGCTTGTTTTCCAAGGTTAATTCAGACGCCTTCGTTTTCGATTTACGCCTGTTTCTATCCTGGCAGTTCGGCAATACACACATTCTATTTATTTTGTTATATGAGGTTTCTTGCATGAGTACAGGTACAGTGAAATGGTTCAACGAATCAAAGGGTTTTGGCTTTATAACACCCAGCGATGGCGGCAAGGACGTATTTGTTCATTTCAGCGCAATCAAGAGCGATGGCTTTCGTACATTAAAGGAAGGCCAGCAAGTGGAATTTGAAATTGAAAACGGTCCCAAGGGGCCACAGGCGACCCAGGTTAAAGTCGCGGGCTAACTGCCCCCGCGGTAACGGTAGCCAAGCACCACGCATTCGCTGCGTGGTGCTTCCCGCTTTTCGAGGACAATCTATTGCTGAAAATGTTTGTAGGAAACTTACCGGTTGACGCCACCGAAGATACCGTCAGCAGCCTGTTTGCGGAATATGGCACGGTCCGCTCTATAAAGTTAGTAACCGATGTCTTTTCAGGGAAATGCAGGGGCTTTGGTAATGTGGAAATGGAAGGCCACGAGGCGCGTGCCGCTGTCGCCGGCCTGAACGGAAAATTCTTTGGCGACAAATGCCTAAAAGTCGCCCTTGATGATAACCGCAAAAAGGGCCGAGGCCGCCGCTAGAGCATTCTTGCCCGGTCAGATCGCGCCATGGCATATTGGCTGAACCCAATATCTCAGCGCCAAACCTGAGTCCGGTATCCCCTTTTCCAGCCGCGCTGGCCGGTTTCGGCTAAACTCCTGTCATGCCAGCAGACTACTCCATCATTATCCCGGCCTACAACGAGCAAACCATGCTGGCCCGAACACTTAACAGCCTTAACGCCGCCATGGCGGGTATCGCTTTACGCGGCGAGGTCATTGTTACCGACAACAACTCCACCGATGCCACTGCTGACATTGCCCGGACACATGGTGCTGCGGTGGTGTTTGAGCCCATTAACCAAATTTCACGTGCTCGCAATACAGGGGCTCGCCAGGCCAGCGGACGTTACTTGATCTTCGTTGACGCCGATACCCGGGTGGAACCGGCGTTATTGCAACAGGCTATCGATAACCTGGCATCAGGCCAGTGCTGCGGAGGCGGCGCCTTGGTTGACTTCGACACTCCCCTGACCCGAGCCGCCCGCTTTGGGCTGGAATCCTGGAATCGCTTGTCGGCGAGAATGCGTCTTGCGGCCGGCTGCTTCGTGTATTGTCTGCAGGAGGATTTTACTGCTTGTGGCGGCTTCAGTGAGAAGGTATATGCCAGCGAAGAAATCTGGTTATCCCGCTGCCTGAAACGCCGCGGCAAAAACTTCGGCCGGGACTTTCGCATTATTAGCTCTCCACGCGCGGTTTCCTCAGGACGTAAGCTGGTGTGGTACAACATTTGGCAGCAACTGGTGCTGCTAATTGTCTTGACGGTATTTCCCTTTGCAGTTCGGTATAAACTCTTGTGTGGATTCTGGTATCAGCGGCCCCGGAGCTAACAGCTCCAAGTCGGCTGGCTTTCGCAACGAGTTCCGGAGCCTGCTGACAAAATATATGGTTCGGTGTTGTTGATATAAATCATTCGATGAACGCTTTTGGTGCAAGCTTATTCCGTGATTAATTTCTGGTAATAAACCATTACAAATTAACTCTTTACATAGTCACCAGGATCGACTATTTGTAGAAATCTACTTTAAAAAAATATTAATAATACCTTCGAGGAGTAATGGAAAATAGACAGCATATCTTTGTGGTCCCCGGTGCGTCTCCGGTTCCAACAATCACCACTCCGCTGTCAGCGATTTTCGGGGACCATGTCAATCTGCTGGTATTTCCCACCTGGCGGGCAGCGGTAGATGCCACCGACAACGTCATACCCTCATTACTCATTCTCGAATTAACCACAGACAACATTAGCCACTCTTTATCATTACTCAGATTCTTCCGCGCCTCTTACAAACTGCACGATGTGCCAGTATTGGCGGCCATGCCTGAAACCAGCATTGATCTGCGTCCGCCATTAGTGGAAGTCGGAGTAACAGATTTTCTCAGCCTGCCCTATGACGCCATTGAACTCAAAGTGCGCTGTCAAACTTTACTCAGGTTAAATCGGCAGCAATCGATCATCCGGGACAAGGCAGATTGGCTTGAGGGCCGAGTTCGCAGCGCGGTGAAAGAAACCAACGACCGAGAGAAAGAAACACTCAAGTTACTGGCCAAAGCCGGTGAGTTCCGGGACGAAGAAACAGGCAACCATATCAACCGCCTTGCCAGCTATTCCCGATTGATTGCCCAGACATTGAACCTGCCGCGAGAACAATGCAACCTGATTGAACAGGCCGCGCCTATGCATGACATTGGCAAGATCGGCATCCCAGACCACATTCTTTTAAAACCCGGGCGCCACACGGCCCAGGAAAAACGGCTTATGCAAAAACATACAGTCATTGGTTACAACATCCTCAAGGACAGCAAATCCAAGTATGTCAGGATGGGCGCAACCATTGCCTTGTGTCACCACGAGCGTTTTGATGGCAGCGGTTATCCCGACCGCCTTTCCGGAACAGATATACCGCTGTCGGCCCGGATTGTGGCGGTTGCCGATGTTTATGATGCCCTCACTTCCACCCGGCCCTACAAGACCCCATGGTTAGTCGCGCAAGCGCTAAAATATCTTGAACATGAGCGCGGGAAACACTTCGACCCGGACTGTGTCGATGCCTTTTTGTGTCATTCCGTCTCCCTGCAATCCCTGCAAAAAGCCGTATAACAGCGCATCTCAGTTAAACCCGGGGTAACAGTAATCCCGGCGGTAAATCTTATTCCTGCTCGCACCCGGTCTCGGGAACCCTTTTGACTCGATTGCGTCTTGGTAGAAACAACAGAATTTTTCTAACCACATACGCTAGAGAGGATACCGTTATGAGTCTTGCACTGAAAATTGACAATAAAGTCAACGAAACCGAGCTGGAACAGCACGTTAAGAAAATGTACCGCGCAGTAGCGCTATACCCTGAGAGCGAGTTTCATTTTGAAATGGGCCGGGTGATGGCCGAACGACTGGGTTATCGGCCTCAGGATCTGGATCAGGTCCCCCAGGAGTCTATCGAATCGTTTGCCGGCGTCGGCTATTACTTCGATCATCTTGATCTCAAGCCTAATCAACGAGTAGTGGACTTGGGCAGCGGCTCCGGCATGGATACCTTTGTCGCGGCTGTTCAGGTAGGACATGGCGGCGCTGTAATAGGCGTGGACATGACAGACGAACAACTGTCCAAAGCCACACGTTTACGTGACGAAGTTGGATTCTGTAATGTTTCCTACAAGAAAGCCTATATTGATGATACAGGCCTGCCAACTGGAATGTTTGATGCCACAATCAGTAACGGTGTAGTCAATCTGGCATCCGACAAGCTGGCAGTATTTGCAGAAGCTCATCGCTTGCTGAAAAAGGGCGGTAAACTGGCATTATCAGATATTGTTACTGAAAAGCATTTACCGGAACGCATTACCTGTAACGCCACACTTTGGGCAGCCTGCATCGGCGGTGCCATGCAACAAGATGATTACGTAAAAACCATTGAGGCTGCCGGATTTGACGTCGTGCACGTTCAGGACAATCCCGAGTACCACTTCATTTCCGATGGCGCTACCTGGGCAACAGAGACTTACGGGGTAAAGAGCATTTCCCTGTTAGCCATTAAAAAGTAAATTAGCGGTTTGATAACTGCACATGCCAGGAGAATAAATATGACACAGGCACAAACTAAACTGTCCTTCACTATCACGGGTTTTGATAAAGACCCGGATCGGGTAGCCGTGCCGCTGGTACTGGCCAACAATGCCCTGGCCATGGGTAGCGATGTCCTGTTGTGGCTGACCCTGGAAGGTGTGCAATTAGCCAAAAAAGGCGCCTACGATCACCTGATTCCGAGAAGCTTTCCGCCTATTCGCGACTTAATGGAAACCTTTAAGGAAAGCGGGGGCAAGATCGGTGTTTGCCCGCCCTGTGCAAAAACGCACGGTGTCTCCAACGACAACATGGCAGACAACGCGCAGTGGATGGGTGCAGCGGCCATCCTGGAGGAAAATCAGCAACGTCAGACGGCGTGGTTCTGATAGCCGCCATCCCAATACCGAGTAAGGCATCAAAATAAGGCCAGGATGAAAAATCCTGGTCTTATTTTAATCTCCAGAAGCGTCCCCGGAGTTGAAAGTTTCAAGTAACAATTGATTTTATTTGTATTCAGCAAACACCTGAATATTGCCGCTACGATCAAAACTCAACACCTGATAAGAATCCTTACGGTTACCCTGTTCCATGCCCGGGGTGCCCACCGGCATACCCGGTACTGCCAGGCCGGCGACAGCAGGCTTTTCTTTTAATAGGCGCTTGATGTCATCCGCCGGCACGTGACCTTCAATGACATAACCGTCAATCAGGCCAGTGTGACAGGATCCCAACTGGGGTAAGACGCCATGTTTCTGTTTAACAGGCACAATTGATTCGACATCATGGGAAGTGACAATAAACCCATTCTGCTCCAGGTGGGTAACCCATTTCTTGCAACACCCGCAGCTTGGGCTTTTATACACCGTTATTTCGTTGGCAAAAACGAATGTCCATAACTGTGTTACCAACACTGCGGTCAATACAAACCATCGCCTCAAATCCCACCTCCGTTAAACCCGCTGTTACTTTTCGGTCTCGGGAGTATATCCAATTTGCTGTTCGTAGCTTCACTAAAAATGGGCTTACCGAACCTTTCTCTCTAGCACTGCTATTCCCCCTAAGAATAAGTAGTTTCTAATAAACTAATAAATTAAAGGAAATAGACAGGCTCTAAATCCTTGCGTACCATACCGGCCACAACAATAAAAGAACAATAACAAAATACAACTTGGGAGGGATGGAACTTGCGCGCGCCAGCTTGTACGGCTTTTCATTCGCGCGCCTCCAATCCATTGACTTGCGGCGCTTCCTTGAGGGAGCGGGGTTACTTGTGCCGCTAATTCAAGAATTGGGCTTGTCAGGGCAGACATTAATAACGACAAGTAACACTATCAGCCGAGGAGAGAGTAATGAGCAGTAAAAAACCATCTGAGATACCGGTAAACGGTATCAGCACACCCTTATCATCCAAACATACTATCAACCGACGTCAATTCATGGGCGCCACCATGGCAGCCTTTGGCGGAGCTCTGGTTAGCGGTATTCCCAACATCAGTTACGCCGCGAAGGGCGGCAATGGCGGAGGCGGCGGCAATGGCGGAGGCGGCGGTGGCTCCACCAGTACTCGCAACCCGTTATTTATTCCACCCGTGGTCTCGGCCAGTAACGCCGCGTTACAAGCAGCATCCTCCACCGTTGATGTCGGTGGTGGCAGCCTGTCCACCGCGCTTGCCTACAATGGTTCAATGCCTGGACCCACGTTCGTTGCGAGCCTCGGTGATTATGCCTCCATTAATTTCACCAATCTTCTGGATGAAGACACCACAGTTCATTGGCACGGCATGATTGCGCCTTCTTATCAGGACGGCTTGCCGTTTAACCCGGTAGCACCTGGCACCAGTCGCGTTTACGAATACCCCATTATCCAACGTGCCTGTATGAACTGGTACCACCCGCACCCGCATGGCCACACCGCTTCCCAAGTGGCTCTGGGTCTGGCCGGTGGTTTTTTATTGCGTGACAATGAAGAACTTGCCTTGAATTTGCCTTCCGGTGCTTATGAAGTTCCCCTGGTCATCCGTGATGTCGAGCTGGATAACAGCAACAATATAAAGTACAGCGGTAACTCATCTGGTTTTATGGGCAGCAAGTTTATGGTTAATGGTACCCTGCAACCCAGATTGGAAGTGGATTCCGCCATCTACCGTTTCCGAGTACTAAATGGCTGCAACGTGCGTGTCTGGCGTATCGCCTTAAGCAGCGGCGCACCCTTTACCTTAATCGGTACGGACGGTGGTTTACTGGAAACCTCAACCATGGTGGGCACCATTGAGTTCAGCCCGGGTGAGCGTCTGGACCTGTTGATCGACTTCCGAGGTCTGCCTGCCGGTACCACAATCATGCTTCAGGATTTGAACGAAGGCTGGGACTTATTGGAATTTGCCGTCACCCGTCAAGTAAACCTTGGCGACACGCTACCGACAGGCACACTCTCCACTATTGAAACACTGGCCAATCCTGTTGTGGAACGCAACTTCAGTTTCGACGGCATGCGTCAAATCAATGGCAAAACTTATGACATGAATGCCATTGAGTTCCAGGTGCCTATGGGACAAACCGAGTTGTGGCGTTTTACCACCGGTGGTAATGCACCTCACCCGATTCATATTCACGGCGCCTCCTATCAGGTGATTTCGCGCACAGGTGGCCGCGGTAATATGGTATTCCCATGGGAGCGTGGATGGAAAGATACGGTATTACTGCAGGACGGCGAAACCGTTGAGGTACTGATTCGCTTTGACGGTTATAAGGGCGTCTATGTTATGCATTGCCATCGCCTGGAACATGAAGACAACGGCATGATGCTGAACTTTGAAGTGATTTAAAACTATAAAACAATAACAATAAAACTTGCCGGACCCTGTTCTCGGAAGTGAAACAGGGTCCGTTTTCTTTTTAGATGCAGTCGGTGGGCTTGGGCAAACCACCAAACTTGGCGATTTTTTTCATGGATCCGCCACCGAACAAATCATTCAGGCGACGGCAGGCTTTTCTCTTAACAGACGCTTGATGCCATCCGCCGGCACGTGACCTTCAATGACATAACCGTCAATCAGGCCAGTGTGACAGGATCCCAACTGGGGTAAGACGCCATGTTTCTGTTTAACAGGCACAACTGATTCGACATCATGGTCTGAATCATTATTATGAAAAAAGCAACGAGCAATGGACTTATTGTCATCGTACCCTATAACTCGGTAAAACTATCCCTCACCACAATAACCACAATATTATTTATTGATCACTCTTTGTAGAGACCGCTCCCAGCCTGCGGATTCAGTGACGCCCAATCGAATATACTCACCCGTCTCATTCTCATACCAGCCCGTATCATGGCGATGGGGTTCAGCGGTATAGCCCCACCAAACGCCATTGCTGTCCTGCGCAATCCACTGAATATGACCCGGGATGGTAAAGGGAAAGTTCGACATAGGTGTACCACAGAACAGGCGCGGCGTTGCCTTGCCTGACTCTAGACGCAACCTGTCGGCTTGGGTAAGCCGCCAAACTTGGCGATTTTTTTCATGGGGCCACCACCAAAAAGATCGTTTAAGGGCCCGGCCTTGCGGTCCATGCCGTGGGCCTTGGCGAACACCCGCAGCGGTGGAACGGTGCCGTCTTCTTCAAACATTTGCCGTGCCGACAAAATATATTTGATATGGTCATCGGTTAGAGCGAAATTTTCTTTTTTGGCAAGATCATGCATCACCTGCTCTGACCATTCATCACGATTCAATAAAAAACCATCACCATCTGTTTCTAACATATTACGTATTCTCCTGAATAACCAAGTTGCAATCCAGGCTATTGTCCCTAACAAAATGATGAATGTCTTTAGTGCCCTCAATACTAGCGCGTTATTTTTGCCTCAAACAAGCTATTTCGCCAGATTCTGAACGGCCCGGATACGCCGACCCAGTTCGCGCATGGCTTCCGATAAGGTCTTTCCCTGCGACATCAAGGATTTAACAAATTCTGCCTTGGCCAATACACTAACCACCTTCTGTACTTCATCATCGTCAAAACAGGGGTTTTCCTGCTGCGACAGGGCCTGCTGCAGGCACTGTTCGATCATCTCTGCACTATAGCGCTGCGCCAGCTCCCGGATTTCCGCCAAGTGCAGATCTTGCTGCGCTGAGTCGGTCATGATATGACGCCTCCTTTATGGCCCCGCACGATATACAGGGCACCAAACCATCCCTAAAACACCCCTGCCCCGGTACTTTATCAAACATATAGGGCACCGCCCATTAACTGAGACCTAAAAAATCCAGTCAAGCCATTTGCCCCTGCAAACCGGGGTTCTTTACCGGTACAACATCGGCGTTAAACTGAAACATCCGGCTAACACGGCGGCCTCTCCACTCAAACCAGGAGGTGCATCATGTTTCGACGCCTGTATTTTCTGTTCCCATCAGCCATTACCGCACACGATGCCGTGACCACCCTTACCTCAGCGGGTATTTCCCGGCACTACATTCATGCGCTGGCGCGCAAGGATAACGATATCTCGTCCCTGCCCCAGGCCACGCAATACCAGAAACGCGACCTACGGGCACGACTGGCGCGGATTCTCTGGAACAGCGACCTGACATTATTCGTCGTAGCCTTGATCGGTTTTGCGTTAACTATAGCGTGGGGTTTCGGTTTTTGGTCCATCGTGGCGCTGGCGATAATGATCGCGACCTTTTTAGGTGGGGCGTTTTATGCCATACGTGTTCCTGAGGTCACCCTGGCAGAATTCCAGGTAGCTCTGGATCACAACGAGGTGCTATTAATGGTGGATGTGCCCAAAAAACGGGTAAACGAAATTGAGCGGCTCATCGACCATCGCCACCCCGATGCCGATGATAACGGTAGTAGCTGGGTCATTAATGCACTTGGGATTTAAAAGGCTAGAGTATCCGAATGCTCTCTTGCCTAAAGAAGATCCAGTTTTAAGGTATGTTTATCCCTTACATGCCTGATGGAAAGCCACTGCCCCTCCCAGGACAGATTTTCCCACTATATTAGAGTAGCCAAGCTCAGACATCATCCGCGACAACTCCTCTGTTGAGTAAAACATGCGTATAGCATCAATAAAGTAGCCCTGGCATCTCACGGCAGCTTTACCGCTTCGAAAGGCCCAGGACAAAAACATTAAACAGCTTCTGAGGTACAGATAGTACGCTTGCTCAACAAATTTATTGGCGGGCCTTAACATATCGCAGTGATAAAAATGCCCTCCCGGCTTCAGGACACGATTAATCTCGCAAAAAACATCCATGACACGTAAATGGCGTGTAGCATATTGCAGCGTCACAACGTCAAAGTAGTTATCCGGAAATGGTAATTTGTGCACATCGCCAATAACGCCATTAATATTAAAACCTTGGCGCTGTGCCCGCTCTCTGCCCACTTCCTGCATGGCGACACTTCTATCGATGGCATAGACATCGAGGTCCGGTTGCCGTTTCAGCAGGTCAATTCCAACTACGTTGGTTCCCGCACACACATCCAGCACCCTGTCTTTGGGTCGGGTTTCGATGGTTGAGATAAAATTATCGCGCCAGATATCCAGCATACCGAGGCTTGCAAACAAATTAATACGATCATAATAATCGGCAACATCGGCAAATACTTCGTTGATATCGTTGGCCCAGATAGCCTCAAAGGCCCTTCTGCGGGCGTCCTCCTTTTTGCTATAGGTACAGGCCATAAATTCTCTTTTTCTTTGGATGGTCTAGATAACGGCAATTATTATAATTTTGTTTGTCGGCTGAAATATTGATCAATATCAAGAGGCTGGGAAATACACCGGACAACTATGAGCTTATTCGCCCATCCCCTTTTCCTCGGGAGAAGCACTCACTATTGATTTTGCAGCTGAATTGCGCGTGAGTAGTCTAGCGGTATCACCCGAGGTAGCGATCATTCCGGGTCGCCTCGGCACAGACACACTAAATAAATTCCCATCGCACCGAAAAAGTGCATAAGGATATATGGATCGGATTATCTCTTGCGACGGGAAACCCAGGTGGATGTACCACGGGCAACGCGGGAGCTGAGGTTCTCGGCGCATTCGTTGGCATACTCTGTAACCTGCTTAAGTGTGCCGCGCCGATTACCGACAATGGCATGATCCTCCAGCGCAATAATGTACTTGTACCAGCTTCCGCCCTTCATACCCGCCGGTGGCTCAGTCTTTTCTACTGCCACCACCTGGTAGGTTTTATCGGGTGACACTGCGTCTCTAATAAATGTCATAAAGTGTTCCTGCGCCAATCATTATCTACCAATGCAATCATGTCCGCCTAAGCTCAGCGGCGCTTGCCCTTGTGACCAGCTGCGCGATCTTCTTCATATTTAACCTTAAGCATATGACCCTGAAATGATTTGCCATCCAGTCCAGCAATGGCTGCACGGGCATGGTGGCCTTCCATTTCCAGAAAACCAAATCCTTTACAGTGACCTGAGAACAGGTCTTTCACGAGTTTGATCGAGCGCACTGTGCCAAATTCTGAAAACAGAGTCTCCAGGGATTCTTCAGTAGTCGTAGGTGGCAAACTGCCAACAAATAGTTTCTTCACGTTTAAATACCTCTTCTCGTGTAAAAAAATAAACCCCGCAATTGCTCGCGGGGTTCATTCGAAACATCAAACCAACAGATTGGTTAGATCCGTACGTTTGTCGCCTGCGGGCCTTTGGGTCCGTTTTCTACATCGAAGGTCACCTGCTGGCCTTCTGCCAGAGTGCGAAAACCTTCGCTGGCGATAACAGAAAAGTGAACAAATACATCTTTGCTGCCATCAGAAGGAGTGATAAAGCCGAAGCCTTTGGATTCGTTAAACCATTTAACGGTTCCTGTTGCCATGTTAAATACCTCAATAAAAAATTAAAAAATAAGTATGTGTTACAAATCTTGCGAGGTAATTAACAGGAGAAAACTTCGAGAAAACTTCTGACAAAAACCAGGATAGAATGTAGCGCCACGTAGTATACCCTGTTTTTATCCAGAAACACTATGCTTTTTTCCAAATGGGGCTCAGATACGGTAAATCAAGGGCTATTGGATCTTTTAATTTCGACAAAACAGTGGCTAAACCTGGTTTCACGCCCTTCCGCGCCCGTTCCTCAGGCAGGCCATATTCCAGCCCACTCCTCGCCATTTGGCTCTCAAAGGACCAGGCTTAAGAGCACCCGTACAATGTTATTTCTCTCTCTAATGCAGCAGCTGTGGTATAGTTCCGTCACAAGCATCGGTGCACTTCGGTCTGCACTTGCCGTCAACGCGGTAATCCTTCCCGATTTACCTCGAAACACACACTTTCCGCCTAGACCGACCCAAAACAAAAGCATTGGGTAGGCCGATACCCAAACGTATTTTTGGAGAACATCATAGCATGTCATTTGAATCCCTCGGTCTCAGAGCCGAATTACTTCGCGCGGTAGCTGAAAAAGGCTACAACAAGGCCACCCCCATACAACAACAGGCGATCCCTCTGATTCTGGAAGGGCGCGATATTATGGGTGGCGCGCAAACCGGTACGGGCAAAACAGCCGGTTTTACCCTGCCTCTACTACAAAGATTAATGTCGTCTACTCAATCGGAAACCGGTCGTCGTCCGATTCGCGCATTGGTATTAACACCCACCCGGGAGCTAGCGGCGCAGGTTGCGGAAAGTGTAGAGACCTACGGAAGATATCTGCCTTTAAGATCCGCCGTGGTGTTTGGTGGTGTCAGCATCAATCCGCAAAAAATAAAACTCATTAAGGGCGTCGATATTCTGGTGGCCACGCCGGGAAGATTGCTGGATCATGTCGGCCAGAATTCCGCAAATCTTTCGAAAATTGAAATACTGGTGCTCGATGAAGCTGACCGCATGCTGGACATGGGTTTCATACGTGACATCCGCAAGGTTTTGTCACTACTACCAAGACAGAAACAAACGCTGCTGTTTTCCGCCACGTTTTCAGATGAGATTAAAAAACTTGCCAATGATCTGCTCGAGTCGCCTGCACTGGTGGAAGTTGCTCAGCGTAATGCCTCTGCAGAACTGGTCTCGCAAGTCGTACATCCGGTGGATAAATCGCGCAAACGTGAACTGTTGTCTTTTCTCATCGGCTCCAACAACTGGAAACAAGTGCTGGTGTTTACCCGTACCAAGCATGGCGCAAACCGTCTTGCAGAACAATTGAATAAAGATGGTATTAGCGCATGCGCCATCCACGGCAACAAAAGCCAGGGGGCACGCACCCGTGCGCTGGCGGATTTTAAAACCGGTCAGGTACGAGCATTGGTGGCAACCGATATTGCCGCGCGAGGACTGGATATTACCCAGTTACCGCATGTGGTGAACTATGAATTACCCAACATACCCGAAGACTATGTGCACCGCATCGGTCGTACAGGCCGCGCAGGCCATGAGGGTGAGGCCATGTCACTGGTTTGTGTTGATGAATCGGGATTTCTTAGAGATATTGAACGTCTGATTAAACGCGATATCCCTAAGGTGGTGATTGACGGCTATGCGCCCGACCCTTCCATTAAGGCTGAACCCATCAATCAGGGTCGTGGCAGGCAACAACAAAAAGCGAGAAACCCCGCGGGAAAAAAGACAGCGCCAGCCAACAAAGGTCAACGGCCTGCGCTCAAGGGAGCTCCGGGCTATCCGAACCGGTCCCGTCATAAACCCGGGAATCGCAGCCATCGGGGTTCACAAGGCGCGCGCTAATCTGTTCCAATCACCTTAGCAGCCATCCATCAGGTGTAATAAGATCCGGTTGAGCCCCGGTCCTTATTTAACAGGCGCCTGTTTCTGTTTTGATGATTTCGCGCGCACACGATGGGTCGCCCACAACCCTTCGAAAAAATGTCGCGCATTACTACCAAGCGTGCGAGTACGGTAACCGCCTTCCTGCACTACCAATGTTGGTAAATTGAGACCACCGATCATGCGTCCATTTGCATGAAAATCCTTGGCTACCAGTTGCCAGGTACCGGTAGGATCAGCCTTGGCCGTATCCAAACCCAAGGCCACTACGAGAAACGCTGGCCGGAAATCGGCTATCTTTTTCAATGCTCTGGTCAATGTTCGCTGATAACGATCAACATCGGTTTTTTCCGGCAACGGTAAATTCAAATTATAGCCCATGCCGTCTCCTTCGCCTTTTTCATCGGCAAAACCGGAAAAATGTGGATATGCAAAATGCGGATCACCATGGATAGATACAGTAAAGACATCAGCGCGTTGATAGAAAATATTCTGGGTGCCATTACCATGATGAAAATCCACATCCAGAACAGCCACGCGGCCATAACTGCTCAGGTAATTGGCGGCAACTGCAGCAGAATTAAAATAACAGAATCCGCCAAACGCTCGCCGTTCGGCGTGATGCCCGGGCGGACGCACCAAGGCATAGGCGATATCAAACCCTTCAAGAATGGCATTGGCGCCTGTAACTGCACAATCCACCGCACCCCGAGCTGCCAGATAGGCGTTATGATTAAGCGGCGTAAAGGTATCAACGCAATAATAACCCACCTGTAACTCGAAGTCTTTCGGTGGCCTTGCTACATTACGAATGGGAAATATTATTGGATAAATGGATTTCCCCATGGGCAAGCGGGCACAAGCACGACGCAGATAATGCACAAAATTGTGATCATGTACCGCTTTTATGTATTTCTCTGGTGTGCGTTTTGGATTGATACGAGTAAACAAACTGGTTTTATTCAAGTGATGCAATATAGCTGACAGTCTGACGGGCGCCTCAACATAACCATGGTCCCTGACGTGATGAATATCATGTCCCTCATTAACAATTAAGGCTATGCCCTTTGTTTTCGGCAAAGTATCGCTGAACTTTTTTGGATTAAGATAACGTGGTTCACGGAGCCGTATTGGATCATCGCGAAATGAGTTAACCACCTCATCAATTTGTTTTTTTGGTATAACATCAGAGTACTTACGTTCCAGGATAGCGCGCACTACCTTACGTGCTATCTGCCGCCTGAGAGTGACTCCCTGGCCGATATCGTCGAATACCAAGTAATAAAGATCTTGATCCCCTTCGTTAACTGGTGAGGCATAGACATTGTTAATTATCGGTCTGGCGCCGTATCGCTCATAAAATCGTAGTCGCGCTATGTTCTGCTTCAACGTCTCCGGGCCTTGAATAACTTTCGGGTCATCGACACTACATTCGAAAAATATGCCGTAAACATTAAGTGACAGTGCTTCCTCGCGCACTCGCTCATACAGAGCGCTGCCTATACCTCCACCTGTACCACCCGGTGCTGCCGATACCAACTCCAGATACACGATCTCAATATCAGGCATATGTAACAACATGGCAAATCCCTTGACGTTGTCCATTCCATCCTCTGCCACCAGCAGTACGGAACGATATTTATACTTAAGGGGATCGGTCAGTTGTTTCGGTAGTTTATCGAACTCTACCGGGCGTGCGCCGGGAAATTGCTGGCGCAGAATCTCCAACACCTGTTCGATGGCGCTACGATTGCGCGGTGAAGCATCGTCATAAATCTTACGAATACGAAACATGGCTCGACTACTCAAAAACTCTTTTTGGAGTGACTATAGTAGAACAGTCATTCAAGCTTTACCAACAGAAAAATAGCGTTGGAGGTGCCCAGAGAAGACTAACTCTGTCTCCCACTCCTGCCTCTGTGACTGTTATTCTTCTTTCTCAAACAGTTCTCTTATTCTTGCCACTCTTTTTCTATTAAGCCCAAGGTCTGAGCGCCCCACTCGTGAGGCAGACCGAATATGAATTACCCTGCCTCCCTCATCCAACCGTAACTCCACATCATCAATAAAAAGGAAGATTGGTGTAACGAATCTGACATGAAGATAACCCAGCTGCTCCGTTAGTATTTTACCGCCTGCACCCAGCACGGCCAGCCTTGCCTTGTTCCATGCGACCTCACTTGAAACGGAAAACGACATGGGTCTCACGTATGCCGAAACGCCAGAGTATTCACTGCACACACAATTGGGAGTTTCCGGGCACGGTAACAACTGACCTGCCTTAATACCCAGTTCAGCAGGTTTCCGGGAAAGCATGGATAGAACGATCAAGTACAAACCTATCGCCAGGGTTAAACCCGTTGCAATCATCACCAATGTCTTCATGTACGTACCCCGCTGCCACAACAGGCCAATCTGTTAAAGAACACTGAAGAATACCTGACACTACACCGATGTCGCATGAACAAACGCTTAAGCATAGTCTTCAGTTGCGGCATTCTATAAAAATGCGGTAGACCTGGAATTAGACAAAAATACCTCTGCGAACTTTATCTATAAAATCGTTTTAACCCGCGTGATCCTGGCGTCCGGCCGCGGCCTGCATTTGAGTCAGACGGGACATACCAAAGAAAATCACCGTCCTCGTAATAAGGATGACCAGGGAAAAGCCAATAGAAATACCCAGGATACGTTTGCTTTTCATTGTGTCTTAGTCGTTATCAGAGAAGACATGGATCTGTCTATTTTTACTACAGTCCAGGATTAAGGCTGGCCCCAAAATCCCTACCGGGAAGCCAGAAATCGCAAAAATGCTGGGTTTTTATGCCTCTCAATCTTTTGATCAAACCGGCATCTAACAACCAGTTCACCTGTTTGGCCTTTCTAGGGTTTTTTTACTGCAAGTGCTTAACAAATACGCTTCGCGTTGGGTACGCGAACTCGATGCCTTCCCGCTCGAACCGTTCGTGAATATGCAGATTAATCGCCTGCTGTATATCCATGTACTGGTTATAGTCAGACCCCAGAACAAAATAGACAGACTCATATATCAACGCCGAATCGCCATACTCTTTGAAGTGGGACCGATCAAAACGTGTCTGCTCTTGTTTCTCGACCGCTTCACGAATGATTTCAGGAATTATAAGCAGTTTTTCACGAGAGGTCTGATAGGTCACACCAAGATCAAATGATACCCGGCGCTCAAACATACGCCCATAATTACGTATACGGCTATTCAACAAATCGGAGTTGGAAAACACAAGCTGTTCGCCCGAAAGACTCCGTAGGCGGGTGGTTTTTAATCCAACATGCTCGACGGATCCGAGAAGATCACCAACAATCAAAAAGTCGCCTACGACAAAAGGCTTGTCCAATACGATCGACAATGAAGCAAATAAATCGCTCAGAATGGTTTGCACCGCCAAGGCAATAGCAATGCCGCCAACACCCAATCCAGCGACCAGTGCTGTAATATTTACGCCGAGGTTGTCCAGAACCAGCAATAAAATGACAACCCATAAACTGATTTTACCGATGAAGTTCAGGACATTCAGGGTCGTCACACTGGCAGGATCTTTTTCCAGCTGCCGCTGGCGATATTGCTCTACAGCTACCTGCAGAGCAACTGACAGCCACAGGCCCACTTGAATGAGCAATACAACGATGACAGCAGTATTAAATATTTCACGTGTCGCATCCGGTATCTTTACCACTAATGAGCCACCGAACAGCCCAAGAAACAGCACGAACAGCCACTTGGTCCGCCTTACCACGGCGTGCGAAATTACCCAGGATGAAAGCCTTCTTTGCTCTGCAATCTTCCTCAGGTGCCGACCAACTAAACAGCGAGTTACGCCAATCGCTACGATAATGACCACAGCCGCCACCGAGGCAATCAACCACGTCTGAATCGTGTTAGCCGCTATCTGTGTTTGCAGAATATCCATCATCACTAATATCCTATGTAGCTACTTATCCCCTCTCGACTTATATCAACTGCCTGCGACCGCTTTCTGAATCAGAGAAACCAAAGGCTCTGGCAGCTTGATGCTTCCTGAAAGTGCAAACTGATGTGCCTCATCAGACATTTTCTTCCAGGTTTTCTGAATAATATCGATCCACTTATCTTCTTCATATTCGGGGTGTTTGCCGGCAAATTCCAACATGTAATGCTCAATAAACACCAGGTCAGTAACGTCTTCCAATAATTGCGTGTCCGGATTACTCTTTATACTCTTTTTGGCCACTGCCTGTTTTACCCTGTCGATAACATCTGCCTTGTAACCCGCCAGGGCCAACAAATCGCCCGCGGTTTTTGCGTGAAATTTGTATAAATCCTTGCGCCACTGTAGGTAACCAATACGGTCCATGGGATAGGCATCACGCGGAGACTTCCAGCGCTGGATATGCTGCGCGCGGATCGCCAACTTCATGGCATCATCGGCCTCCGGCGCGAAGCGCTCCAGCATGTCCGACATACGATGAGAATAGAGCAGCTCTTTCGGCCATGCCTTGCCGTCCACAGTCACCTTATTCGGATCTTCGCTGTTGGCGGCGTTGATGAGCGCCACCGCTTTCTCGTATATAGATTGTTGCTCTGACATGGGTAATACTCCGTCTTGACTTATTTTTTGAACCAGCTTGGCCGCTTAGTGAAACAGATAACGAATAAAACGTAAAGGCTTGGCGTAAGCCACCATTAACACAAAGGCGCCAGTATTGATAACACGACCCTCCTCCTCCTTAAAAGCACTATTCAACATTAGTTTCTCGTAAGTACTCTTGCGGCGATGCAGATAACGATTCCAAATATCCGTATAATCCTTACCAGTAAATGATCTGAGAGTGCCGATTAATCGGCAACGTTCATCAAGGGATTCTGCGCCAAGCATCGGTAACAGACTTTCACTAAACTGCCTAATGTTTGAAGGCAGCGGTTGATTGTATTGCGGGTAGACTACGTTATACATATTCATAATTTTTACCACCACAGGATTCTGGGTACGGCAAATCGCGACCAGGCGTTTAAATGGCCATAACCAGCCGAAAAGGTCGCGCAAGGTAGCGCCGAGGAGACGAAGCCCTAAACCACGATACAAGACACCGGGTTCGAGATAGAGCATACGCTGGAATATGACATTAACAGGTTTGGAGAAAAAGGGGGTTTGCATTTTGTACTTCGATGCGACAGAAAAACCAACAACTCTGTCACGTAAAAAGGCAAGGCGCACCGTATCCGCGTTTTTCAGATGGTTACGTACTGTCTGCTCCATTAGGGATTGATCGGGGAAATAGTTGACGCAAATTTCCGCCATGCGCGCAATGTACTGGTCCGGCAGCTGCGTTAAGCGTTTAGATAGTTTGAATTTGCTTTCTGCCTGGAGAGGCCGCATAAATAATGCCTGAATCATAATAGGCTTTCTTGTTGATGGGGCTGTTAACACTCCCTTACAACAAATAAGAGTCGGTGGTTTGTCAAATGCCGTACTGCAATCCTTGACTCTATTCTTCCTGGGCAACTACATCAAAGGACCGCCCCGCACATAATGGCCATTCTCAAACCGGGAAAAGTAATGTCCAATCAGCGGGTGGCAAACAGGCGCATCACTGTCATCAGTTTCCAGGTTCCGTTCGGCGACATAGGTCATGCCTCCCGTCTCATGCACCAGCACATGATACCAGGGGCGATTCTTTGGTGGACGCGACCTGGCTATGCTTTCGTACCACTCTTCCGTCAGCTGAAATGTCGGATCAACATCAGCAATTACACCACGATAATTGAACAAACGGTGATGAACGACGTCCCCGACTGAATATTTTGCACGATCGAACTTGATTATCTCACCCATAACAGCATCCTCCTGCATTCATGAAACCCTACTCTACTTACGTTCTGCGTTCATCATTCTTGCACCAATTCGGGTTGGATATATTGATATAACACAAAAATTCTACACTGTAATTGTGTTCGAATTTTTACCTAATTACTTAAACCATTGTTTTTAAGACTACTGCAAGCTGGCACGCAAACTGCTCCATTCCCTCACGGTGTAAAAGAACGAGGGTTGGCTTGATTCACTGATGAAAGAAGAAGTGTCTCACTGGTTGGAATTTCTGGATTTGCGCATTGGTCATGGAGGCCCGATCAACTCGGAGGCAATGATGGCATTTCTTGCCAAACGATTGAGAGTCACCCAATTTGAGCAACTGAAAATTCCTATGACAATAGTTGCCACAGATTTCTGGGGGCGCAGCCAGGTTGTGCTCGACTCCGGCAATCTCATCAGCGCTATCAATGCCAGCATGGCTATTCCTGGCCTGTTCGAGCCGGTAAAATACAGAGGCAAGGTACTGGTAGACGGCGGGCTCGTTAACCCCGTGCCTTATGATCTGCTTTTCGATGACTGTGATGTAGTGGTAGCTATTAACGTTCTAGGCGAACGCACACCCGACAGTCGTGATACCCCAGGCTATTTTGAAACCACGTTCAACACTTTTCAGATTCTGCAAAATTCCATTCTGAACGAAAAACTCCGACATAGGCGACCGGATATCTATATTAAACCGGACATTCGCGACATTCGCATGCTGGATTTTAATAAAGTAAGTAAGATTTACCAACAGGCTGAAACAGCCAGGAAGGAACTGGCTGCGCAGTTGCACCCCTATAGCACCCAAAAGAATACATAAAGCGAAATAGTATTTTTATTGCGCCGGGTGTTCTGAACGCTCTGCAGCCACAACCCCTTCCCCGAATCCCTCTATCACTTACGCACCCACTTATCACCCTGCTTGGTGTATTGCTGTTTAACCGCAGCCCAGGCAACTCGGTGGGCAATTTCCTCCTGAGACACCTCGCCTCGCCGGCTTTCCGGTTTGCGGTATTGCTCCCAGGCACTATTGAACGCGGCGCGATAGATCTCTTGAGCGCGCTTAGGCAGATGCGCGCGAATATTGCCTGGTAGCGATGAAAGGGTCTTATAGGGCATTGTACTATTTTCCTGCTACAGGAGAGCTCCTTCTTATGACGGCTCGTCTTAGCCGTCAAGCAACACAGGGTATCGCTGACTGTCAGCGTTGCGTCTTGATCTCGATCAATGGTTCCTGAATCCAGGTCTCGTGACACTGCGGGCATTTTCCGGGTTTATGCAGCTTGTCTTTCTGAAAGACAAAACCACACTTCCGACAACGCGTAGGGGTAATCTGCAACCGATAGGCAGAATGCTTGAGGCTCTTCATGAGATGCCTAATGTCATCCTCGACATCGCGCTGACTCATCTCCAACAACTGTGCCAAATCATTCAGGCTCTGGGGGTGATGCTGTAACAGGTTCACCAGGTCTTTACGAAACATGATTGTGGCACCGAAATCAGTAAACACAACAGAATTAGTCCGGACAAAAACACGCACTCGCACCCCAACCAGGATGCTGCTCATGCCCGTGCTTGAGGCAGGCCTCTCGTGCTTCGGCAATGGTATCACCGTAGAAGTGCTCATGGCATACACGGCAACGGCAGAACTTGGGTTCCTTTTTGATGGAATGCGGCGGCGGTTGTTGCTCTTTGTCAGTCATGGAGTTCTCCTAAGGAAAACCGGCCTGACCCCTTTTTTTCCTTCTTTTTCCTTACAACACTTTACCCATTGGCAATAATCTGTAAAACAATAATTTGCTTCGCTTAGAGAAACTTGCATGATAATCGGGATTGCTCTTTCTCACATCCCAACTGTTTTCCGCGCGCATATCCGTCTCAATCGCAGCTTCAACTGAAGCGGCGAGTCCCGGATGATTAATCAACACGCCGACCTCGGTATTAAGGTTGGCCGATCTTGGATCGAGGTTAAACGTACCAATAAAGACCGTCTTGCCGTCAATCACCATAGTCTTGGCATGTATGGCAAATACCGGGGTCTTGCCATCGAATTCAGGCAACCGGTCAATTAAATCCTTTGCCACTTTTGCGTCCGGACGGAACTCATATAACTGCACTCCAAGGCCCAACAATTTCTGACGGTGTTTTCGATACCCACTGTAAGCCATGAGATTATCTGTCGAAGCCAGTGAATTGGTATTTATTTTGACGCTCACTCCTCTCTCCAGCAATTCCTTAAATAGCTTCCTACCATCTTCGAGCAATACCAGATAGGGCGATTGAATCACAACACGCTCTTTTGCTTGGCTTAGCGCGTCTTTAAGCATTCTCGTGGAAACACCGCCCCCTTCCAGGGAAAAGTGTGACTTGTTTTTCCCAGGGGGATCGCTAATAAATTGCACCTTAGTCCAGACAATGTCTTTTATCAGTGATTCAAAGCGATCCGGTATATTCTGAAGAGCTGTCCTGACATTTGGCGCGAAGTTCTTCGGGTCAGCAGCATGCTGATGTAGTTCTCGGTAAATTTCCTGTATGTTGTTTTGGGTCAGCTTGTTTTTCTGTTTATCCAGCAATTGATCAATAGCAACGGCCAGCGGATGATCCCAGTACTCGTCAAAGCTCCTTTTGATATCGAGAACAGCCGGCCCTAACAGCAGTACATCTCGATCACGAAAATTGTATCGCCGATCAAAGTCAAAATACTCATCGGCCATATTACGCCCACCTGTGATACCCACAACATCATCGACAATAAAAGTCTTGTTGTGCATACGCTGATTTACTCCCCGAAAGTTCTTTAGCGCGTTTAATGTTTTTTTCGGGAGTGACGTGCCCACCGTCATATTTGGATTATATATCTTAATTTCCACATTGGGATGCGTCGACAGGGCCACCAGGCTTTTGTCCGGCGCATCAATCAACAAGTCATCCACGATAACTCTCACTTTAACGCCCCTTTCCGCCGCTGACAGTAGGGCCTCAGCCGCCAGTATACCGATGTTGTCGGTACCCCAAATAAAGTACTGCACTTCAATCGTGTGCACCGCATGTTCCGCCAACCAGGCACGCGCCAATAATGCTTCCTCACCTTTTTCCAGAACATATGTGCCGGTCTGAGTACCATGGTTATCAACCAGCGCTATAATTTCTTTATATAAGGGATCATTAGAGTGATTGGCAGCACAAGGAAAACTGAGACATAGCCCAAAGACAAAAAAGACAGCTCGTCGAAATAATTTAGAATATTGTTTTATCATTCTTTTTCGGCATTAAAAAAGCGGATACATCCATTAAGATGTATCCGCCCAAATATTACCACCAACCCTATTACGGGTTAACTACAAATTTTTCCTGTACCAATCCGTACTTCTCCAGGTAATTGGCAATTGTAGTATAGGTTGCTGTCTTCACCTTCCCGCCCTGATCAGATAGCGAAATATCCTCGTTCATCATGGCGCCGAGAAACATTTTGAAGGGGCCGACATTAACCGTCTGTGGTTCAAAATATTTTTTATTATTGGCCTTGATAACCGCAATATCATCCGTCTGATAGATCGCTGCATTAATGACGTCCAGGGTGTGCTCCGTGCAATTCTGGTACCTTGTATTGAACGGATTGGCAACGGCTGAATAGGATGCATTATGCAGCTTCTTATAGGTGTCCGATGCGATGACCTCCAACAATCGTTGCTGCATTTCCGGGGTAGGAATTACAACACCTGCCTTCAATTCAAATACCCCGGTAAAAAAATCAATTGGGAAGTCCTGCACCAAACTGCTTTCATTGAGCTTGTCATTCTTCTGGTACAAGTTATACATCGTATAGCCGGGTACTACATTGCCATCTTGGGTGGTGATTATTGAATAGACGCCAAAACCGGTATGCGTGTAGCGAAACCCTTTCGGGAGCTCGCTGGCGGGCCTTCCGACCCGCCCAACGATTGCTACTTTTGCGCCCCGTTTGGCAATTTCCTTCTCTACCTTCTTGGCAAAACTGGTGATCTCAGCAGTATCGAATTGCGGTTCAGGGTTTGCCTGGCTGCTGTTCGCACTGCAGGTAACCGACAAGAAAATAACAAAGAAGGTTAGAAGCAGATTACGAGGCCGATTAATCATATTTCATTACCTCCCTGCTTCTGAAACATCTGGTCAGGGGATGGGCCCGCAGTGATGTTTTCATCAGTTACCGTTAAGGGCTCGCCTACCGGTGCATGAGCCGCTTCCCAGGCGGCATCACCCACCTTGCCGCTGACTTTGCCGACTGCCCCGACCGCCTTGAAAGGCACAGCGATAACACCGAAGGTTAATTTAGCGGTGCCGACCATGGATTCGCCGGCAGCCTGTGCAGAGTGACCCGCTGAATTACCGAAGTGCTGCAGAGAACCCTGGGCCATCGCAGGAGAGCCGATCGCAACGGCCACGAGGGTGATTGAGGTCAGTACAAGTTGTTTCGTTTTCATATTGATATCTCCTGTTTCAAGTTAAGTTATTTGTGTGTTGCAGGAGAGAGTGTGGCCAAACAGTGCTTTCAAGTATACTTTTATAAAAATGGTTGAATAATAATCGACTAATAGTATAATGATATTGTACTTTTACGACATTATTGGAGAAGGGCGTTGGCTGCCAGCACGGTACTTATTGATGTCCTCAAGCGCGCCCTGCGAGCCCGTCATGTAACCTATGCCAATATCGCCGACCATCTCAAACTGAGTGAGGCTAACATCAAAGATATGTTCGCCAGGCGTCGCTTTACTCTAGACCGAATAGATAAGATTTGTGCACTGATCGACATGGATTTGCTCGACCTGATGCATTTACACGAAGCAGAGCTGCACCGAATTTCTTACTTAACATGGGACCAGGAGCAGGAACTCGTTTCAGACATCAAGCTGCTTTTAGTTGCGGCGTGTGTGCGTGACCATTTGAGTTTTCAGGAAATCCTTGCGCTGTATGCCATATCCGAAGCGGAAGCAATCCGCTGCCTAGCGCGTTTGGACAAGCTAGGGCTGATCGATCTGTTACCTGGAAACCGGATTAAGCTGAAAATAAAAGAAGACTTTCGCTGGCTTGCCAATGGACCCATTGAGCAATTTTTCCAAAAAAAGGCACTCAACGAATTTCTGTCATCGGAATTTGTGCACGCTGGTGAACTCCGAAGCTTTAGCAGCGGAATGTTGACCAATGCTTCTCAGGAGTTGCTGCTACAAAAAATCGAGGCCCTGATCAAAGAGTTCGCCAACATCCACCGCAATGACTGTGATAAACCTGGCAAAAAAAGAAAGAATCTTGGACTGTTTGTGGCCCTAAGGCCTTGGCGCCTTGAGGCATTTAATCGGTTAAAATACGAGTAACACAACGAGATGCTAGCATTAAACTATTTGGATGGGATTTATGGGCGCATCATAGATGCGCCATTGAGATTATAATT
This sequence comes from Gammaproteobacteria bacterium, assembly GCA_029880755.1. Classification (GTDB taxonomy): domain Bacteria; phylum Pseudomonadota; class Gammaproteobacteria; order Acidiferrobacterales; family SZUA-150; genus JAOUNW01. Next base: position 16,912 of record JAOUNW010000001.1, on the reverse strand, counting down.
CTTCTATCTCCTGTTTATTACTCCAATATTATAAGAAATCGGCATTTGACCCAGATTTTCAATCAGGCATACTTTTCCATCAATCTGGTCACAACACAAATCCCTGCAATCATGGAAACCACAGCAATGAGTGATTCCAACGAAAGCGTCGAGATACCGCTTAGCCCCTGGCCGATGTTACACCCATATGCCGTAATAGCGCCGAAGCCCATTAATGCACCACCGAGCAGCGCCATTTTCGCCATGCCCTTTGCAGGCGCGGTAATCCTGAATTGGCGGGTCACTAGAGCCAACAACAATGAAACAACGGCCGTACCTATAACAAATGACGTCGTAAAAGATAAAGCCGGTAACTGTCCGGAGATTAGCATATAACCAAAGCGTGCCAGCGGCCCGGACAGGGTCATTGCTGATGGTCTTTCGACCATAAGTTCGTCCTGCGCCAAAACACCAGTAATATACCAGCTGAAAACTACCAGGCCACCCACGATGCCACCAGCTATCAGCAGGGGTTTATCAGGACGGCCATCGCCAATTTTGTAAATAAAGAATAATAAACCCGTGACCACCAACCCCAGAACCAGCCAGGACGGTAATGACAAAAGCGAAGCAATACCCGCATCCGCCAATAATGCAATGGATGTCTCCTGGGTCAACTTGACGCGAAAGGGCTCCAGGAAACCGAATTGGGTAACGGCAGACACCAGCGCGAATGAAATAAGCGCAATCAAGGAGTGAGCACTGCCCTCCATGGCTCTAACGAGTGTTCGTGCCGCACAGCCACCGGCCAAAGCGGCGCCCAGCCCAAAAACGAAACCGCCGATAGACGCCCCCAACCAATCCATCGTCGGATCACGATAGGCTGAATCAGCAACGGCAACAATTCCCGTGATTTCCAGCAGCTGAGTACCGGCAATCGCCACTAACCATGCTGACGCAAAAGCCAGTATCTGACGGGAATCTCGGATGAGCATAAAATTACTGACGCCCGCAACCAGACAAAAACGAAATCGATGCAACACCATCGCAAACATGGCGCCGACCGCCAAACCGCCACCGACTAACCAGGTATTGATTTCATTCATATACCAGAATAACGATTACCTTTTTGTCCATATTACACATTACCCTGCTTGCAAGTCAGCACTTACTTGCTTTACCTCATGTTGCGTTCCCGCTGCGCTCTATTAGCCCAGCCTCGTTCGCAGGGATGAGCCGGTATTTGTTGGCGGTTTGGGCAGACCTCATCCAATGGGTGCGCGTCCGGTGTATTTGCTAAAAACAGTCCGCCCCGCCTTTTTTTTACCCACCAGCAAATAACGAAGAAGGTATTTAAAGTGAATTGACTGGGAGATGGGAAAGGGATAATTACGTTGGGAGTCACTGGAGAATGCTGTACTATTTTGCCGGGTAATATCGTTGCCTCATTGTCATTAATATAGGTATTTCCAGAATTTAAAAGGAGAATAAGATGCTACATAATAAAAAAATATGTTTTCTTTTCGTACTTCTTTTTGCCTTGGCAGGCAATAGTTATGCGGAAAATTGGGGATTTAGTGGTGGAGCCGGCGTGAAGTATCAGACCGTGGATTTTGAGATAGCAAACATTTCATTCAGCCCCTTGTTTGTATCCAATTCGCTTAATTTTACTGCCTTTAAAGACAATTTTTATATGAGCGTGGAGCATGATATCTCGACCAAAGACCATCAGGAACTTACCATTAGCGCCAACGAGGCTCAGTTTATTAATATGGGCCGCACAGATACCAATTTTACCGTGGGCTTTTTAGCGACGAGTTCTCTTAATGTGTTTGCGGGTTACAAACTGGCAACGCTGAATGCCAAACTAGACACGGTCCTTGATCCTGATTTCACAGGAGATAACGCTCCCCGCGCGCAGGATGTTGAATTCAAGGACAGCGGATTTTATGTCGGTGCCAGTTACACCCAGCGTTTTGGCGATTCCGGCGCATTGAGTTATTCCGCTGCCTATGCGGATATGGATGGTGAGGTATCATTTACTGGCGCGGAATATGACCCCGGTACAAATACAATTAAGACATTTAGCGCAAAAACGGAAGGCACAACTTCCGGGATAAGTTTGGGCATTACCTGGAGCGACAGTTTTTCGGAATCATCAACCTATAATGTAGCATTCAAAGTCAATCTGTATGAATTTGAAGACGAAGCATTAACTACGGGCGAGAACATGTCCACGAAAGAGACTTTTACCATTTTGTCGATTGGCTTAAGCAAATATTTTTAATTGATACGCGGGATAGGGCGCGCTAGGCGGATTGTTATTAGCAAATCCGCCACATAGAAGGATTCCGGCAACTACCTTTACCGGTGACGACGGGGAGCAAAATAATAATAGAGATCGTATCGGAGATGGGTTCATAGGGCGCAATAAAATCGCCGTTGCGCCATGATTTCCTTAAGAAGGCGAATGACGCTTAGTTGCTGGTGTTGTTTTCAGTGTTGGTGGGGCCAGCGTTTTCCTGGCTGGTATTGTCGCTCTTTTGTTCGTAAATATTCTGCTCCGCTGACCAATAACAGTCGGAACAAAGCACGCGATCCTTCTCACCCCAGTTTGTGCTGGTGGGTTGGCTGCAAGCCTGGCAGATCATTTTGGCCATATTTTCCTCTTACAATAAGCTTATTCTCTATGAATTATTATAGAAGGTTTTTGGGTAAGTAAAGGAATGCCGTAATGCAGGCAAAAAAAACCGGGGCGTAGGGGACACCCCGTTTTTGGCAGGCTCCAATGGAATAACAAGGGGAAAGCCTGCGAGGAGGAGAACTCTCTCGTCAGAGTCGCCGGAACTTGGTTTTATAGCAACTGGGGCATGGCGGCAGGTGGCCGGCCACGTTGAGCTGTATGCGCTCACCGCAGGCGCGGCACTCAAAAGTACCACCCATGGCCATGTCTCCCGTGTGGTAAGTGGGATGTTCGCCCTTTTCACCCACGTCCTCCAGCCACTCGCCTACGGCTTTTGCCGCATGCCCCAGAAACACGTTGCCCCGGTCATGCCACACTTCAAAGACATCCGCGGTTTTATCCGAGAACTTATGCCATTGCTCACCCAGCCGGATGGAAGCGCTGGCAATATCTTTTTGCAGGGTTCGCCCGGCCTTTTCCATGATCTCGGCAGTGTAACTGCCGGTGGCCTTGAGTGCCTGGGTGGCCCTGTCAGCGATCTGCTTCAGAGTCTCCCGGTTAATACTTTCGCGTACCTCGGCCAGGCGATTCGTGAATTCCTGGCGCAATCTCTCGTAGGCAGCCAACTCGGCCTTTTGTTGTTCAGGACCGGGTAGCAGCGAGTGGATATCGTCATTTTTTAGCCGGGCCTGTGGTGGTGGCGCACTGGTCTTGGCTTTCTCGATGCCAGCAGTTTTGTCGGTAACACTTGCCATAGGTATCACCTCCTTTGCAAGGGGTCGGCCATAGGCTCGGTCACCACTCCATCGGCTAACGTAGCCGAACCCTGTAACGAATAATTTGGTTAGCTAATTTGTGTTTATATATACGCCAATCCCCCGGCGCGGGCATTGATAGGGATCAATAAAACTACATCGCAATCTGAGAGGTTGTTGTCAGGACAGCGTGGGCACACGTTTACCCTGGCGTTTGGTATTCCACACCAATAGGAAGGTCTCAAATTCGGTCATAGGCAAGGGTTTACTGTAATAGTAGCCTTGGGCAATCTGGGCGCCATAGCGGCGCAGGAACGACAGTTGGTCTTCGGTTTCCACACCCTCTCCCACTACCGATAGATTGAGGCTAGCGGCCATCGCGATAATAGCCTGGCACAATGCGGCATCATCGGGGTGGGTCATAACAGAATTGATAAAGGAACGGTCTATTTTTAACACATCAAAGGGGTACTTCTTGAGATAACTGAGAGATGAATAACCTGTGCCAAAGTCGTCAAGGGCCAGACAGATACCCATTTGTTTTAGTGCCTGCAGAGTGGCGGCGGTATCCGGCGCATCTTCTACCAGCAGGCTCTCGGTTAATTCAATTTCCAGCAAGTCGGTAGGCAAATGATACTCTTCCATGACAGCGCGTACAGTTTCCACCAGAGCGTTACCGCGAAATTGTGTTGGTGACACGTTTACAGCCACCCGCAATGGCAGCTGAAATTTCTGGCGCCAAACCAGGGCGTCCTGGCATGCTTGGCGCAACACCCACTCACCTATCTGCGGCATCAGACCGATGTCTTCCGCCAAATGGATAAATTGGTCAGGCGGCACAAAACCCAGTTCTGGATTGTGCCAGCGCAACAAGGCCTCAGCGCCGATAACGCGTTCCTGGCTGATATCGATCTGGGCCTGATAATTCAACGACAGTTCATTGCGCTCGATAGCTTTGCGCAAACGACTCTCCATCTCCAGCCGGACCTTGGCCCGCTGGTTCATCTCCGGTGTATAAAAACGATACGTATTCCTTCCCGACTCCTTGGCCTGATACATGGCAGCATCAGCATTACGCAATAAAATTGTTGGGCTGTGGCTGTCGTAGGGATAACCGGTAATCCCTATGCTGGCGCTTAAATAGAGTTCCTGGGATTGCAGCAGGTAGGGCCTGGCCAGTTCGGACAACATGCGTTCGGCCACAACTTCTGCTTCAATAACATCGTTGAGATTATTCAGGATAATGAGAAACTCATCACCCCCAAGGCGTGCAACGGTATCACCTTCGCGAACACACACCTGCAAACGTTGTCCCACTTCAATAAGCAGTTGATCGCCGGCGGTATGACCTAGCGAGTCATTCACCTTTTTAAATTGGTCGACATCAATAAACATTAACGCCATGTTACGTTTCAACCGGTGTGCCTGTTTAACGGCCTGCGACAGGCGATCCAGCGCCAGCATGCGATTGGGCAATTCAGTGAGTGAGTCATAATTGGCTTGATGCAACAGTTTCTCTTCAGCAGTCTTGCGCTCGGTAATATCACGCACGATTGCCAGTACCCAGGTTTCCCCTCCTACCTCAAAATGATTCAAACTGACTTCTGAATAGAATTGTTTTCTCTTGGCGTTTATACATTGCCACTCAAATGACTGGGGTTCGCCGGCAAGAGCCTCATCAAGACGCTCCGCATACAGGCGTTCTGAGTTTTTTCCTCCGGGCTGATGGGGTGGTGCAAATTTTGTGAGCGGCTGATTAAGAATATAGTCACGCGGCAGACCTAACAGGATTGAGGCCATACGATTGCAATCGATACACTTTCCTTTCCTTAACAACAATATGGCGTCGTTAGCCGAATCGAACAGAAGCCGATACTGATCTTCACTTTCTTTGCGTGCCTGTTCCGCCTTTCTGCGCTTTGTTATGTCTGTGGCATAACAATGTAGCACTTGCTGGTCCTCCACTGGCGCGAAGGTCCATAACAATGTTCGGCCAAAGGCGTTAACCTCTACCCCTGTTTTGGACTTGTTGGCGCTGAGACACTCTTTTCGCAGCGCATCGATATTGTCAGGCAAGTAAGAAAAAATATGCTGCGCCTGGTTGCCGTCTTCTTTCAACATTCTATCGGCACTAGGATTAGAATAAGTCACCAGACCTCTGGCATCCAACGATATACTCATATTAGGATTATATTCTGGCAGGGCGGCGACCCGCTCCAACTCGTTCATGGCTTTTACAATAGCCTCTGTTTGGGTGCTTAAACGTTTTGAGGCGTGATTCAAGGCATTACCCAGGTTACTCAGCTCTATGGAACTGGATTCCACCGGCATTTCTTTTCCCTGAGTACTGTCCAGACTGTTGGCAAACTCCGTGTATTGCTCTATGGCTCGTAACGGCCGCCGCAACATAATAATTAAGAGCGCAACTGTGGTCGCCAATAATAGAAACATAAGTAAAATGCTGTCGCGCCAGATTTGCTTATTAACTTCATCAATCACCTTCAGGTCATAAACTACGCGCACCCAGCCGATTAAATGTCCCAGCTCAACAGGCCTCCAGACAACCAGACTTTCACCTTGCATAACTTGCCATTGTTCTGGTTGCGATGGCACAACCAGTGCTGGCTGACGGTAACGGGCACTGATTTCATTGTCGACACCTCGATATATATCTCCGAGTATCTTGCCTGTTTCGTCAGCAATCTGAATCTCGGCAACACCGGGGAAACGGCCGGTACGCAATAACAATTTTTCTATAGAGGCATAGTCTCGTTCCAACAGATAATCAGCACCGGTAGTGGCCAGGTTACCCGCCAACTCCTGGGCCGATTGTAGAATGTTCGCCGTAATACGTTGGGATTCATGATTGGCGGCATTAAATGTCACCACACACACCGTAGCGACTGTAAGAGCGACAAAAACCATCGTGACCTGGGTACGAAGGCGGCGCGTCGGCTTCCATTTATCTGATTTGTTTTTGTTTTCTTTCATAACTTCTTACCCAGCCCCTCGGCTTTATTCCTTAGGTGCTTTTCCCTGCTGAAATGGTTTGACCAACTCGCGAACTACATCGTATTCAGCATCGGCGGTGGGTGCAAAACCATCATAATTGTTATCCAGCGCCTTGATAATCGCGAGATGCTCTGGGTTGGAAAGTTTCAAATCCAAAAACAGTTTTTGCAGTTGCATCAGCAGCGCCTTGTCCACGTTCTTACTGGCACTAATGTTGTAGGGAGGCAACTCCGGAGACTGATAGAGTATTCTGATGCCTTCGCTCTTCCATTTGTAGGCCATGGTATCTTTCAGAATGCCGGCATCGTAATCGCCAACCAATACACCTCTGACTATGTTGTCGTAATGTCCGAGGAATTTATACTGCCCCAGTTTTTCCAGGGGCATGCCTGCGCCCACCACAACGGCTCGTTGCAACAACGCGGCTTTATCGCCAAAGGCAAATTTCTTTCCCTCCAGATCCGCCACGGTTTTAATAGGGCTATCGTCAGCTACCACTATCATTAACCGGAAAGACGATTTACCTGCCGTGACCGTCTTGGCAATCAACTGGGCACCTGATTGATGGGCGGAGAGATAGGCCACCGGGGTCAGGTAGGCCAGCTCCACCTGACCGGCGCTCACCTGACGTATGGCGTCGGGCATGCTGGGAGACAGTTTCAAGATAACCGGTCGTTTTAGGGTACTACTTAAGTACTCTGTCAGCGGTGTCAGGCGCTTATCCATGGCGGCGGGGGTATCCATAGCGACGGATCCGAATCGAATAGCCTTGGGCGTGCCGCTCTCAGGGTTCGCCTGGACAACACTGGAGGCACCCAGCAGCCACAATACGACTAGCAGGCATCCGGGGAATGTTTTAGCTCGCGAATGCGTTTTGTTGGCCATAGATCCAGTGCCTCGGTTTCAGGATTTAGCTGGTTTGCGAAATATACATAATAAATACTAGTACACGGGTGGCGCCCACACATAAATAACTGCCAGTACTTTCTCAGCATATTCCGTACTAAATCCAAAATGGTATAAGCGGTGGTTACTTCGATATTTAGTAATGAAATGTAAGCAAGAATCTAGCCAGAATGCCCCAAGACTAAATGCGGGTTGGCTGATATGCCCCGACGGGTGTCATTTAAACAACAAGGGGAAGGTGAGAGCCACGAAACGAAAACGCCCTGCTAAAAGCAGGGCGTTTTTAATAGGCTATGTGCTGAAGGTTACTTTCTACGGCGGGCAACACCGGCAAGACCCAATAGACCCGACCCCAACAACCAAATCGCGGCCGGAACCGGTACTGCGGTAATCTGGACATTCGGATTCCACTCGCCATACATAGAGCCGAAATCGCTAAATCCCAGGAAATAGGAATCAAAATCGGCCGGTGCGCCATTTTGCCCATAGACCATCAAGGTATCAAAATCCACCAGCAAGCCGGCGTCGAAAACTAATTGTGGGAAATAGCCAAAACCTATATCAACATCATAGTTCTGGTCCATAGAAGCGAGTAGGGTTGCAGTGCCGGCGCTGATGGTCAGGCTGTTACCACTACCCAAACCGAAAAGCACACTGCCGGTGCCACCAACCAGGGCACTGTCATCAAAGGTGCCATACGCCGTGATAGTATCACCCGCCGACAGAAGATAGTCATTCCCACTGCCGGATTCTTCACCCACCAATACTGTGCCGGTAACGGTGAAGTTCACCATGGCCGCCTGGGCGCTGGTCGTCGCAACACCAAGCGACAGTACCGCCAGGGCCGTACGAATAATTTTACTTGATACCCACATACTTACTCCTCCAAAACTCCGTTATTTCTTGCTAATTATTTTGACTAAAAACTGTCTTACTGCCCAATTGCCAGGCAGGCCGCATCAATGGCGGCGCGGCATACCTCTGCCTTTTGGGCTGCAGTGGAATCCGCATCGTCAGCCAAACGTTGACTTCTCACTGTAATCGGCGATGTCTCCGTATCCACGAAACGACAAGCCTCTCTGCCAGGGGTGGTATTGATATCAGCGAAATTCAGCGGGCCATTGTCAGTAATAGTAAGCTTATTGGTAATCAGACGATTACAGCTACCCATACCGTCGGCAGTCATGGCGCTCAACTCGGCATTACTCACGCAGGAGCATTCCGGCTTCTGAATGCAAGGCATATCAGGGTCACCTGCCTGTCTTTTCTTCTCGTAGTTAGCCAGGATTTTTTCACTGGGCGGTTCTTTGTCAATGGTGTCCAGATCCTGTGCTTCGCAGTAGGCAACACACAAACCATAAAGCCCGGGGGTAGCACCTTTAAGCCCATCACACACTCCCTCGTTAGCCGGGGTTTCGCCATCAGGCGTCATCATGGCCATTGCACTGGAAGACACCCCGGTCATGCCGGCAAAAACCACAATGCCGGCAACAGCCAGGGTCTGAATCAGACTCTTCACCAACTTCATCACTATCACTCCTAAATCTATTAGCGCTTGTTTTATATTAGATGCGCTCATTATCTGACTCGGATTCCGCGGAACCCGGACGCTATTACTCATTTAGACTAAAGCAAAATCGGTACCAACTAATATTACTCCAATAAAAACATGTAGTTATATCCATTACCGAGAAGTGATAGTTGCCATTTTCCAAGAAATGTAAGATTTTCTGACAACACCCTAAATACAAGAAAACGCTAACTTCCTGATTTTTCCTTATTTTAAATACACTGACAGCGCCATTTATCCCACGACGCAAATAGTGAGTTTGTAAGGTTTGCCGACAGACCGCAAATACGGTATTTTGCGGCACCAAGGAACTGAAGTGGCGGACTTTACGCGGCTGGCCAGCGACAGGAATCCCGACATTATCACGATTTGCCGGAGAACAATCCAATCTCGCGAGTGTAATTGATTTTTTCAATAGACCAACCAGTCTAATGCGGTCATTCTAGCGCTATATTATGGGTATTATGGATCACCAAGAAATTGTGCGGTTTCTGCAGAAACGCCTGGGGCGTTTGCATGCCAGCCAGCGCCTTGGCATTGAGTCAGATGCCGAGCCCCAGGTGTTTGGCAAAGGGCTTAATTTCTTTCATCCAGAGAACTGGTATTCCACCCATGCACTCATTCGCTATTGCATCAAGCTCTCCGGTCTGTGGTCGCGGGGCAAACGCAATACGCTCAAGCACCAGATTCATCATCACGATATCCATCTGCCCAATTTGCCCAAAACGTTTGAAGGCTACACCCTTTTGCACTTGAGCGATCTGCACGTGGACATGCACTGGGACGCCACCCATGCCCTGGCAAAAAAACTGGCAACTCTGGATTACGATATCTGCGTTATGACAGGTGATTTTCGGGCACACACCTTTGGTCCCTTTCAGGCTGCACTTGAGGGCATGAAACTCATTGCCGATACCCTGACAAAACCGACTTATGCGGTTTTAGGAAATCACGACAGTATTAATATGGTCCCTGAACTGGAAGCAATGGGTATCCAGGTATTATTAAATGAATCAGTATTACTGGAACGCGATGGTGATGCCATACATCTTGCCGGTGTCGATGACGCCCATTATTTCCGCGTCGATAACATTGAAAAGGCGGCAAACAATGTGCCCCCTCATGAAGTTTCCATTTTGCTGTCACACACACCGGAAATTTATAAACAGGCAGCGCACGCAGATTTTAATGTCATGTTGTGTGGCCATACCCATGGCGGCCAAATTTGCCTGCCAGGTGGCATTCCGATCACTCTCGATGCCAGCTGCCCCAGGCGTATGGGCTCGGGCCGTTGGCAGCATCATAATATGATAGGCTACACCTCACGCGGCGCGGGCACATCAATAGTTTCGGTACGTTTTAATTGCCCGCCGGAAATCACCCTGCATCATTTGCACAATGGGGTTAGCATATCTCAGTAGGGCCGGTCACGTATATTGAGCTTATAAAGCAGTTGTGACAAAAGCAGCTCTCCAACAAAAAAGATTACAACCACTATTCCGATAGTACTCCAGGAGAGAGATAGCACGGATTTCACAGCGAGACAGGGTAACAAGGATTCCGGTATTTGATCGAGACCAAGAGCCATGCTGTGCGGGGTAAGCTTTCTGCGTCGCTTAATGAAACTGGAAACCAGATCACCCATCATGGCCGCTACACCAAACAGGGCGCCGGTGGTCCAGGACCAACCCAAGTGTGGCGCGACAATGGCTGCCGCACCGATCGCCGACAATAAACCACGGAGAGTTTTGCTATGACCTAACAACGGTTGACCATCTGCCAGTTTCCGGTTGAAATCCAGTGGCCATGCCCCGTATTTTCCCAGCAGTTTTTTGGTCACAATGGGAGCGCCATTGGCAACAACCAGCAGAACCAGTAATTTAACTTCAACCATAAAAATAAGCATAGCAGTTTACCTGCCGCTTGACCCGAATTACAGGTAAGATAGACCTTCGATGCAAAGTCGTGAAATGAACATGCCCTCTTCTGTCTCGGAGTCGAGTCCCACCGGCGCCAAATCTTATGACTGGCGTTATATTTTCGGCGTCGCTTTGGAGCATAGGCGGGATCTGGCCAATGCCCATGTTGTGGCCGTGTTGGCGGTTGTCACCAGCGTTCCCATTCCCTTATTAATGCCGTTGCTGGTCGATGAAGTGCTATTAGGCAAACCAGGCACACTGGTAACACTCATGAATCAGGTTTTTCCGCAGGAATGGCATGGCGCGACACTATATATTGCAGCGACTCTGGCAACCACAATTGTGTTGCGTCTGGCAAGTTTGTTACTGGGGGTTTGGCAAAACCGTTCCTTTAGTCTGATTGCCAAAGATGTCACCTTTCGCATACGTGCAGCACTACTGCAACGCCTGCAGTCAATTTCCATGGCGGAATATGAAACTCTTGGCAGTGGCGGCGTATCGTCACGTTTTGTCACTGACATCAATGCGGTGGATGATTTCGTTGGCGCTTCCGTCAGCAAAACGCTGATTGCGGTTCTCTCATTGGTCGGCATTACGGGAATCCTGTTATGGATGCACTGGCAACTGGCCTTGTTCATCATGCTCATGAATCCGGTAGTAATATATTTCACCGTTATTCTTGGAAAAAGGGTAAAGACACTAAAGAAAAAAGAGAATAGTGCCTTTGAAATTTTTCAACAGGCGCTTGTGGAAACCCTGGATGGTATTCAACAGATTCGTGCCGCCAATCGTGAACGTCATTATGTGTTAAATGTGATCGACAAAGCGCGTAACATCAAAACCCACAGCGCCGCCTATTCCTGGAAATCTGACGCTGCCAATCGCTTTTCCTTCGGCATCTTCCTGATAGGATTCGATGTCTTTCGCTCCATCAGTATGCTTATGGTGGTATTTTCAAACCTGACGATAGGTGAAATGATGGCAGTGTTCGGCTATCTCTGGTTCATGATGAGTCCGGTACAGGAGTTATTGAATATGCAGTACTCCTTCTATGCCGCCAAAGCTGCTCTGAACCGGATTAACGAGTTATTGACACTAAAACAGGAACCTCATTACCCGCATCATCAAAATCCGTTTTCGGATAAGAATACTGTGAGCATTCGGGTTGAGGGTGTCTCCTTTGCCTACGGCCGGGGTGATAATGTCTTAAACAACGTCAACCTGAACATAAAGGCAGGAGAAAAAGTGGCGCTGGTCGGCGCCAGTGGTGGTGGCAAATCGACTCTGGTCCAGGTAATCCTTGGTTTGTATCCTGCCCAAGAGGGCATGCTCTACTTTGATAATATCCCCGTGACGGAAATAGGCCTGGATGTGGTGCGCGAAAATGTGGCAACAGTTTTGCAACATCCTGCCATGTTTAACGATACAGTACGGAACAATTTAACCTTGGGCGGTTCCTATACCGACGAAGCCTTGTGGCAAGCCCTGGATGTGGCGCAGTTGAAAAAGACAATTGAGTCCATACCCCAACAACTGGATACCGTTATCGGCCGACAGGGGCTTCGCCTGTCAGGCGGCCAACAGCAGCGCCTGGCCATTGCGCGCATGTTATTGAGCAATCCCAAGGTTGTGATTCTGGACGAAGCTACATCAGCGCTGGACACCGAAACAGAATCACGACTACATCAAGCATTGCGTGATTTCCTAAAAGAACGCACTACTCTGATCATTGCCCATCGTCTCAGTGCGGTAAAACAGGCGGATCGAGTATACGTTTTTGAGAACGGTCATATTATTGAAGAAGGCGCTCATGAGGAGCTCATGCAAGGCAAAGGACTTTACAGCAGGCTTTACGGACAACAGGTTTAGAGGAGACTGGCATGATGAAAATAGTTACTTTTATCGGATTCATTGTTTCATTATTTCTACTAACTGCCTGCGAAACCGTCCCCGAGACAGGGCGATCACAACTTCTCTTGATCAGCTCGGGCGAGGAAATGCAACTGGGGTTCAGTGAATTTGAAAAAATGAAAAAAAATACCCCCATCTCCAAAGATAAAGATTTAACGGACATGGTAAATCGTGTGGGTCGGCGCGTCGCCTCTGTGGCAAAACTTCCGGGGGCCAGGTGGGAGTTTGTGTTATTTGACCAACCCAAAACCGCAAACGCTTTTTGCCTGCCTGGCGGCAAGGTAGGCATTTACACCGGTATACTACCCATCACCCAAACAGAAGCCGGGCTGGCAACGGTCTTGGCACATGAGGTGGCCCATGCGGTCGCCCGTCACGGGGCCGAGCGTATGTCGGAAGGTATGCTGGTTAAATTGGGGGGGCAAGTGGTCAGCATCCTGGCTAGCGAGAAGTCTGCCGAAACCCAGGCGTTGATTAATTCCTCGTATGGTCTCGGCAGCACCCTCGGGGTGATGCTGCCCCATTCACGCAAACAGGAACTGGAGGCTGATCATATCGGTGTGCTCTACATGGCGCGCGCAGGTTATCCACCGGAAGAAGCGATCGCCTTCTGGCAACGATTTAGTGAACACAACGGCAAAAAAGGAAACACTCGAGCTGCGGAGTTTTTCAGCACACACCCGGTAGATAGTACTCGTATCAGGGAATTGCAACGCTTATTGCCCCAAGCGCAACGGGAATACCGAAAAGCAACCGGATCACCAATACGTTAACCGATGGTCTGATAATAAATATTTTGCGGATGATTGGCCTGGGCGAAAAAAAACCACCTCTCTGGGATGAGTCCAAGATATTGCACGACAAAAGCCAACATCAGTAACAATGTTGATGCCTGCGCCATGCCTATACTGATCAACATAATCGGTAAGGGAAATACCAGAAGCAAAAATATCCATTTGACGGAGCGGAACAACCACATCGGCGCACCGTGAAAATATTCCCGCGTGTTAAAGGAGCCACCCATCATACCCGGTGACTTTTGCACGATCTTGTTATGACTGACGCCAATGGCCGATTGCACTGAAGATTTACTACGCAAACCGGCATTACGAATCAAAGAGGCCAAACGAAACACAAAAGCCAGCGCAGTAATAATGATAGACCAGACCCCGAAGAACTGTACTAAGGCCGGTGCCATAATACTGGCCAGTGCGGTCGCCAGCACAAAACCAGATGCTCCACCCAGCAGAATGTAATTAATTACGGTTAATGGATTAGCCCACTCCTGCAAGAAACGAATACAGGCGTAAATCATGCCCGTACATACAAACAAACCGAATGTTGCCACCGTACCCAGCGCACCGACCAACAAAGTCAGATCACCTTGCACCGGCGTTTTCAGACCAAATGTTTTTAGTTCCCAACCGTAAAAATGTGACATGCCATAAACAAACACCAGACCCATGACAATAGGCAACACAATCACTTCGCGCGACAGCCAGGAGGTACGCCACATGGCAGCAGCACGCCAGGCTCGCTCAGGGTGCCCCAAATGAAAAAACGATGCCAACAAACCAAGACCCAGGAAAATAAGCGAAACCGCACTGCCCATGGCATAAAATTGGTGGCTTTGCAGCGGCAGTAACTTTACCGCGGCATAGCTCTCACTGGTAAAAAGCGCCAGAAACAGGCCCTGACCCACACCAATAAATGTTGTAAGAAATATAACTGAGAAGGCTGGATGCATGGGTTACCTAATATATCAAAGATAATGTCTCGCGCCGCTACCAACTGGTGGAATCGTCCAGGGTCGGCTCGGTTACAGGCTTGCTCGGTCCGCGTTGCTCCTTCTTGAGCGGATTGTCGGCACGAATCAATTCATCTTCATGTATCTTGATGCGCGTTTTGCGCCGGCGCAGATAATGGTTGGCCGGTTTGGTTCCCCATTCCGGCATCAGCTGATAACCGCCTTCTTCCCGTATCGCTATCGACGCTTCGGAACGCGGATCATGAATATCGCCGAACAAACGGGCACTGGTGGGACAAGCCAGCACGCATGCCGGTTTACGCTCACTCTCCGGCAAGGACTGATCATAGATGCGGTCTACACACAATGTGCATTTTTTCATGACCTTCTGATGTTCGTCGATTTCGCGCGCACCGTAAGGGCACGCCCAGGAACAGTATTTACAGCCGATGCATTTGTCGTAATCCACCAGTACAATACCGTCTTCTTCCCGTTTGTAACTGGCACCGGTCGGACACACAGGCACGCAAGGCGGATCTTCGCAATGCAGACAGGACTTGGGAAAGTGCACGGTCTCCGTATCGGGATATTGTCCCACCTCAAAGGTCTGCACGCGATTAAAGAAAGTACCCGTGGGATCTTTGTCATAAGGATTATCATCGGACATAAAACCGGCCGGACCGGAGGTATTCCATTCCTTGCAACTGGTAACACAGGCGTGACATCCCACGCACACATTCAAATCGATAACGAGCGCCAACTGGGTCATGCGCGCCTGCTCTTACCGGCAAAATAGCCGAGCCACGATTTGGGTTTGACCTCTTCCCCAGGCACCGGCTTGAGTGGTGCAAACTGAGGCAATGTCTCTTCGGCCTGTTCATCCGATTTATAAACACGAACACGAACATCATACCAACCTGCCTGCCCGGTCACAGGATCGGAATTGGACAACCGTTGACCATTGGCATCTGCCGGAAGCTCTTCCGAAATAACGTGATTCAATAGAAACCCTTTTTTGGATTCGTTAGCATTAGGCGTCAGATTCCAGGCACCGGCGGCCTTACCAATGGCGTTCCAGGTCCACACAGTTCCAGGTTCCACCGCCTCAGAAAAATGACACATGCAGCGCACCTTGCCCCACATGGATTCCACCCACACCCAGTCACCGTCTTTAAAACCGCCTTTGCGGCCCAACTCGGGGCTCATGTACAAATAGTTGTGCGCATGAATCTGGCGCAGCCAGGCATTTTGTGAATCCCAGGAATGGTACATGGCCATGGGCCGTTGGGTTACCGCATTCAATGGATATTTCAGTTTGTCCGTAACCTGGGTTTCCAGTGGCTCGTAATAAAACGGCAAGGGATCGAAATAGGTTTCAATGCGTTCACGCAGATGTTCCGGTGGTTGCTTGCCCGAGGTCTTGCCTTGCGCGGCCAATCGAAACTGCTGCAGCACTTCAGAATAAATGTGGCACAAGATAGGTTCGGCGTAACGCGTCAGGCGATGCCGCTGTGCCCATTCCAGATAACCCTTGTTCCAGTTACGCATATATTGATAGGACCTGGGCATTTCATAATGGTAGACGCAATTGTTTTGCTCATACATCTGCCACTGATTCGGGTTAGGCCCGCCCTTCATGAACTTTTCGCCGCCCTTGCCACGCCAACCGGCAAGGAAGCCGATACCGGAACCGGGTTCGGTTTCGTAATTCACGACAAAATCGGGATAGTCCTTGTACTTGCGCTGACCCTTGCTGTCCACAAATGCAGGCAGTTTTAGGCGACTGCCCAGCTCAATGAGCACTTCCTGAAACGGTTTGCATTCACCTTTGGGCGGCAGTACCGGTATACGCACGGAGTCCACCGGACCGTCAAATTCGGATATGGGCCGGTCGAGCATGGACATGACATCATGGCGCTCCAGGTAGGTGGTGTCGGGCAACACCAGATCAGCAAAGGCTGTGGTCTCCGACTGAAAGGCGTCGCATACAATCAAAAACGGAATTTTGTATTCCCCGTCTTCATTTTTGTCATTGAGCATGTCGCGGATGGCCACAGTATTCATGCTCGAGTTCCAGGCCATATTGGCCATAAACAGCATTAAGGTATCTATCGAATAGGGGTCACCTCGCCAGGCATTGGTAATGGCGTTATGCATGAGGCCATGTACCGATAAGGGATACTCCCAGGAGAAGGCTTTATCGATACGCACCGGTTCGCCTTTGTCATCGACAAATAAATCATCAGGCTCTGCAGGCCAGCCCAGAGCCATGCCACCTAATGGCGTATCGGGATTGACGCCATCCGGTCCTTTAGGAGTTTTGGCGCAAGGTGGAATGGGACGCGGGAACGGCGCCTTATGGCGAAAACCACCTGGACGATCAATAGTGCCCAGGATAGTCATTAAAATGGACATGGCCCGAATGGTATG
>JAOUNW010000055.1 GCA_029880755.1 Gammaproteobacteria bacterium | reverse complement strand
CCTTGATTCGTGATGCAAACGGTGTCGTGGTGGCGGGGCTTTCAATTTCCGCACCTATCGAGCGACGTAAAGAAGAATGGGTAGTGTTGTTGCAGGAGACGTCTCGTAAAATTTCCGAGCGTCTTGGTTATAGTGGCGCCTGATGAAATTTGATGTCAAAAACAACGCGAAGTGAGAGTTTAATGATCTCAGCAACTGAAGCTTTGGAAAGAGTAAAAGAAGGCAACAGGCGTTTTGTGTCCGGTGTTTGTAGTTTCGATACCATGGCCAAGCAAATGCAGCAGGCCAGTTTTGCTGAACGGCAGGCACCATTAAAAAATATTAGTAACTCGGTATTTCTGGTTAGGCGACAATTGGGGTGAATGTTATGAGTATTCCGCTCTCGACAGGTAGTATTCAGTTAGACTACGAGATTATTGATGCGATTTTCGCCCTGGATAGTCATAAAGAAGGTATATTGGGTTCAGTAGACCCCGGTAAGGCCTTTGAGGGTGTAAAGCGTCAACTACGTCATATCTGCCGGGAACTGGGTGGTGATGCTGTTATTTATTGCCAGTTTGAATACCGCAACACCACGGCGGATGGATTTCTGGGAAAGAAGCCGGCAATAGAAATTTTCGCTTATGGCACGGCAGTGAAATATCTTTGACCCTGTTTATCAACATCCTGGCCATAAAAGAGTATTCACCTGGGGTTGATGGTTATATCTTATCGGCCCGGGTTGTTGTTCGAGCTGGCAATTCTTAGAGTTTTAATTCAACCCAAACCCAAAGTTTGCTGGTATCGGAGAAGGACGGAACATCCCCACTGAAGCTGGCATGTTTAATACCCAATGTTTTGTCACTGACATCGGCATCGAATGCGGTAGTGATTCCGTGTACATTGTCCAGGAAAGCATAAGTCAGCGTTGTATACGGGATAGAGGTATTGACGTTCGAAACCGCGTCGAAAGTTTGCTCATTTTGACGCCAGCCAACATTACCCACATGCCGGGCTTTATCCAGAATAATTCTCTGCCGACCTAGCTTTGCCGTTGTGGAATCGTTTTTGTAGGCGAGTATGCTTTGATTAAGCTGAGTAACCTCAGGATCTACAACCACGGCATAAGTGGAAAGCTTTTTTGGGTATCTGTCCCTACTCAGCGAGAAATGTCACGGCAGTGCTCTGGTGAAAATGGATTGGCTTTTTGTTTTTTGTCGTCTCGTTATATGATTTGTCCCTGGCGACGCCTGATCGACCAACGGATAAAATCATGCTGAAAGTCAATGCTGTGTCAATGCGGTAAAGAAAAATGACAAGCGGGACCGCGCAAATACGAAAAGCGACAAAAAGTGATTGCCGTGCGATCGCCGAGCTGGCGCTTATGGCGGGCGAGGGGATTCCAGGGTACTTCTGGGAGCAGGACAAATCGCCCGGTGAAAACATTACTGATGTAGGTGCCCGCCGCCTGGCGGCTGGTTCTGGAAATTTCTCCTACCGTAATGTCCTCATTGCGGAAATTGATGGCGATGTGGCCGGCATGTTGCTTTCCTATAAACTGTCGTCGGAGGAAGAGGCTGAAGATCTTGATGAGTTGCCGGCATTTATCCGGCCCCTGGTAGAGCTGGAGCAGTGTGTGCCGGAAAGCTATTACATCAATATGATTGCTACCTTTTCCACGTTCAGGGGCCAGGGAGTCGGTACAACATTGTTGGCGCAGGTGGATGATTTGGCCAGATTAGCCGGTTGCGTAGAAATCAGTATAGAAGTATTTGAAGAAAATCAGGGTGCGCTGAAATTGTACCAACGTCTCGGTTTTCAGGTCATTGAAGCCAGAGATGTGGTGCCACATTCCTGCCACCCCTACACAGGCCGGATTGTCTTGCTTACTCGCCGGGCGGCTTAAGCGGCATGGGCGGCTTGCGTAATTTTGGAAATCATCTTTTTTAGGTTAGGGTTAACCCATGGATTCTTTTCTTAAATCATCTTTGCTCATATTTGTCTTGCTCAACCCGTTTATTATGAGCATCTATCTTATTCAGCTGATCAGAGTGGTGGATTTCAAGACCTTTTCTGTGTTGTTAATCCGCGCTGGTCTAATCAGTTACGCTGTCTTTCTGCTGTTCGCCTGGGCGGGCGAGCTCATTTTTGATGATGTCATGCAAATCCGGTTTCTGGCATTCATGATTTTTGGCGGTATCACTTTTCTGGTCATTGGTGTGCGTCTGATCCTGGGTGTGGGTCCGCCGGTAGAAAGCATTAATCCTCAATCGAAGGAGATTGCGGGCGCCATTGCCATGCCTTTCATTGTTGGCCCCGGCACCATTAGCGCCAGCGTGTTGGCCGGAAGTCAGCTGAATCCCGTGAAGGCCTCGTTTTCTATCGGTCTGGGACTTGTCTGCGCTATTGCCTCTATTATCCTGTTGAAGAAACTCCATGATTGGGTGCAGACGCGTCATGAGCGTTATGTGGAACGGTATGTGGAAATTGCCGGCCGGGTGACGGCTTTGTTCACGGGTTCTTTCGCCGTCGATATGATTCTGAAAGGCATAGAGCGGTGGCGCTTGTTGCTGTAGCGCCACCTGCTATTAGCCAGTATGTTGCGCTGCCCTACAGTTTCCTCGCCTTGGCGTAAGTTGCTTCAGAAATCTCATTCCAGGCATCGTTATTCTTGCGAAAACTTTCATAGGCACTGTAAATCTTTTTAAACGTGGCATCCTTGGCCGCTTCCTCCTTGAGCACTTCTTTGGTCATTTTATGAAAATGCCGAAGTACATCTGCTGGAAATTCCAGAAACTGCACTTTGTATTTCGTTTTCAGTTCTCTCAGGGCCTGCAGATTTTTTGCTTCAAACTGAGACAACATCCAGATGTTGCTGGCCATGGCGGCGTTTTCAATCGTCACCTGCAAATCCTTTGGTAATGATTCCCAGGCTTTCTTGTTTATCGTGAGCTCCAGTGTCGGCCCCGGCTCATGCCAGCCCGGTGAGTAATAATATTTGGCGGCGCGGTACAGGCCCAAACGCAAATCATGATAAGGACCGACCCATTCGGTGGCGTCGATAGTGCCGCGCTCCAGTGCGGTGTAGATTTCGCCGCCGGGCAATTGCACGGGATTGACGCCGGCCTTGGCCATAACTTTGCCACCTAATCCGGGGATACGCATTTTCAGGCCTTTGAGGTCTGCAATGGTGTTAATTTTTTTTCGGAACCAGCCGCCCATTTGCACACCTGTATTGCCCATGGGAAACGGTACAAGATCGTGCTCTGCATAAAGCTCGCGCCATAGCTTTAAGCCGTCACCACCGTAATACCAGGCGTTCATGCCCTGGGCATTCATGCCAAAAGGTACTGCAGTAAAAAAGGCTGCTGCCGGAATCTTTCCTGTCCAGTAATAGGCGGCGCCGTGACCCATTTGCACCACATTACCCCGGGAGACTGCCTCAAAGGTCTGCATGGGTGGTACCAGTTCACCCCCGGCGAATACCTGAATATTGAGGCGGCCGCCGCTAATGGTTTTGACGTCTTTGGCAAAACGCTGTACGCCTTCCTGAAAAATGGGAAAGTTGGGTGGCCAGGTGGTGACCAGTTTCCAGTTAAAACGTTCGGCGGCAACGGCGGGTGCGCTGGATAATGCGCCGGAGGTAACTGCGGCACCGGCACCGAGTCCGGCAAGTTTTTTAATAAAGCGACGTCGTTGCATGAGGTCTCCTCGGTTGTATTTCCTGGGCGACGTGGATTTAGCGTGTTGTTCTGTGGCGCATCAGTGTAATCGAATTACATTGTTGATTCTATGGCGCTTCGGCTTCAATCAGGCTTTTCACAACAGCGGTCCAGGCGCGCGCCAGGTTTCCCCGGTGATAACCGCCACCACCGGTGGCCAGTAGTCTGCCCTGGCAGAATTCATTTGCCAGCAGGCAAAGTTGTCGGGTTGCGTGGGCGTGTACATCGGGGCTGTACGCCATGTGAGTAATGGGGTCACCGGCAATGCTGTCGGCGCCGGCCTGTAGCAGAATGATTTCCGGTTCAGCGTTGCGTATAAAAATCTCTATCTGTGGCCAGATCTCAAAAAACAGACGATCATCAGCGCGTGGCGGCATAGGGATATTGAGTTTTGTCCCAACAGCAGCACCTTTGCCGGTTTCCGTTACTGCACCGGTGCCGGGATACAGATAGTGCCCATCTTCGTGAAAGTCAGCAAAAATCAGGTCCGGATCCGACTCGAATGAATAAAACACTCCATCACCATGATGGGCATCAATGTCGACGTACGCAATGCGATGGATGTTATGGCGCCGCCGCAACCACTCAATGCCAACGCCGATATCATTAAAAACACAAAATCCTTTAGCGCGATGACGGTAGGCATGGTGCAATCCGGCAATGGGAACAAATGCGCGCGTACAACCGCCATGCAGAATTTTTTCCAGCGCATCCAGTACTGAACCAACGACAAACGAGGCTGCTTCATACACACCCTTGAAGGCCGGTGTATCACCACTATCCAGATAACCCTCGCCGGATTCCGATTGCTGTTTTACCTGAGCGATGTAGTCAGGTGTGTGGAAGAGCAGCAGATCATCATCCGAGCACATGACAGGCGTGCAAGTGATGACCGAATGATTGAGTTCTTGTTGGACAAGCTGGCGCCAAAATGCCTCAAGGCGATCCGGGCCAAAGGGATGGCCCTGACCAAACCCGTAACGGGCCAACGCTTCACCATAGTAAACGCAGACTGACACAGAATATTTGTTCAACCTGAATCAACGAAGTGGCAGCCTATCATAATCCGGGACGAGCGGCACACGGACAAAAAAAATGGCCACACAAGGTGGCCAATTTTGTTGCTATAGTGTTGTTGTTATTTTGAATCCGGTTGCGCTGGCAGCATTCTATGACAACTGGAGAATTATTGAAACATTAATTTTGCGCTGCAATAAACACTGCATATGGCGACAGGGAAAGCGAGTGTGCCCAGCACAATAATCACCAGACCGCTAATGAGAGGAGAAATAAATGCCGAAGCAATGAGTGCAACGACCAGCGGTAGTGCCATAACGGCGAAGAAGGCGATCAGGGCCTGGTGGTTTTTCAGCAAGGCCCGGCTGCTGTATTTTACTGCCGGCACGATTGGCCGCTTTCCTACCATGACCAGGGCGATGGCATAGCTGAGAAAGGCTGCGACAACTATATAGATTAGAATCGAGAGAGTTCGAACAAAAAGAAACTGCATCATCGACACAAAACCCAAATCCAGGACACTAACATTATCCAACAGACCGGGTCCGGCGATTAATTTCTCCACAATATTAACCAGGATTGCTGTCAGGAAGCCAATGGAGCCAAAGGTCATGACTGCTGCCAGGTTATCCATATGCCCCAGAACACTGAACATGCCCTTTCCTGCCAAAACCAGGAATTGTTGCAACGCTTGCCCCATATTCTTTTTGTCACTACTGCTTTGGGCCGGCACAGGTTTTTGTTGGACGATTGTTATGGTGCTGCAGACAACCACGGGCATGAAAAAGGCGAATATCAACATGCCTGCAACGGGTATCAGGAGGATAAGATATGAGAACACGACAAACACCGAAGAAATGGTTAACCATAATTTCGGCTGATTTTTAAAAAAGCGCCAGCCGCAGTTGAACCACTTCAGACCGTTGACAATATTAAAGCTGCGAATCCTCATTTCCCGAATCTTTTTTTGCGTCCTGATTACGTTTCCAGTTGAAACGCCTGTTGCCGATGGTTTACCAATATCCTCTTAAAAACTTGTGGATCTTTTGTATGGGTGATCTCCCCTTCTCGGGGAAAGTGTAGATCATAAAGACGTGAAAGCCAGAATCGCAAGGCAGCGGCGCGCAGCATGGCCGGATAAGCGGATTTTTCCGCCTGCTCCAGTGGCCGGATACGTTGGTAGGCTGCGAGTAACGGCTTCGTTCGCGCTGCATCAAGAGAGCCGTCGGCCTGTGTGCACCAGTCATTGATTACTACAGCGACGTCGTAGAGCAATATGTCCGTGCAGGCGTAGTAGAAATCAATGAGACCGCAAAGACCGTCGCCTTCAAACAGCACGTTATCGCGAAACAGGTCGGCGTGGATAATGCCCTTGGGTAAATTGTTATTGCGGAACTGGTCCTGATAACTGATCTCTTCCCGCAGGATATCGAGGTCTTCACCATCAATGTGATCTTCCAGTGCCTTTGCCGTCTGGTGCCACCAGTTGGGTCCGCGCACATTGGTGCGATACTGATCAAATTGCTGGCCGGCCACATGCATTCTGGCAAGTACCTCGCCCACCTGAGCACAATGGTCGGGTGCAGGTTTGTCCAGGGAGCGACCGGCGAGGCGTTGTACCAGTGCCGCCGGTTTTGATTTTAATTGGCGAAGATAGGCGCCTTTTTTATCGGCCACGGGATGTGCACAGGGGATATCGTGCTCTGATAGAAATGCAGTCAGATCCAGAAAAAACGGTAACTCGTCGGAAGTGTGGTGTTCGAAAATGGTCAGGACAAAACGACCATTATCGGTGTCGACAAAATAATTGGTATTTTCAATGCCGGATGAAATACCTTCAAAGCCGACCAGATCTCCCTGCCCGTAGTGTGAAAGAAACTGCTTGAGATCAGCCTGGCTGATTACGGTGTAAACAGACATGGTACGCCATTAAAATTCTTTGATTACCCACATCGGAACGGAAATATCGGGCGCCAGGTCACTGCGGGTAAAGTCTCCGTGTCCTTCGCGGTCAATCAAGTAATATGGCGGGCCTTTTGCCGGAATCACCTTGATCATGTACAGACGTCCGTTAAGACGGTACTCCTGGTGTGTTTCTTTTTCTTTCGGAACTATCGTGACTTCCGGTTCGAGATCGTCAGGATAATCGTTGGCGCTGGGTGTGGACATCGCCGGCGGCGGAGGCATCTCATCCTTGGTGTTTTTGTTCTTGTCGGCGGCCGAGAGTCCAGTGGACAGGAGCAAGGTTGTCATCAGGACAACGAACGATGAAAGAATGGTGTTTTTCATAAAAAGATTTGTCCTGGAATCCGGTTATAGATTCAGTTTGATTTCTTCTTCCTCTTCGGAGGGCTCAAAGCCGCTGGTTTCGTAATAGCGGAAAATGGCAGCCACCACTTCGTCGGCGGTGTCAGCCATGGAGAACAAATCCATATCTTGTTCGTCAATGGTACCTTCCTTGATAAGCGTATCTTTGAACCATTCCACCAACCCGGCCCAGAATTCTCTTTGAACCAGGATGATGGGCATGCGTACACTCTTGCCAGTCTGGATCAGGGTAAGCGCCTCCACCAATTCATCCAGGGTACCGAAGCCGCCAGGCATCACCACGTAGGCCTTGGCATATTTTACAAACATTACCTTGCGTGCGAAGAAGTGCTGGAAGCTCAGAGCGATGTCCTGATAACCATTGCCGGTTTGTTCGTGGGGCAATTGAATATTCAGGCCAACACTGGCAGATTTTCCGGCATAGGCACCCTTGTTAGCCGCTTCCATAATGCCTGGGCCACCTCCGCTGACAACACTGAAACCGGAATCGGACAATTTGCGCGCGATTTCTTCAGTTAGGGCATAATAAGGATGGTTGGGGTCGGTTCTGGCTGAGCCGAAGATGCTTACCGAAGGTTGTATGTGCGACAAGCGCTCAAAGCCTTCCACAAATTCGGCCATGATCTGGAAAATTTTCCAGGACTCGCGGGACATGATCCGGGAAGGTGTGCTGGAAAGAAAATCTCGGGTAGGTTTACTGTTTTTATCTGGCATAGGGACGCTTTTTATCACAAATTTGGGTTTATCCGCACTCAGCAGAATTCTACAACATGAATAATAAGGAAAAAGCCCCGCCGTTGATTTTGGTTGACGGCTCATCCTATCTATACCGTGCTTTCCATGCCATGCCGAATTTTACCAATTCGCATGGTGCGCCAACGGGTGCGATTTACGGGATTATTAATATGCTGCGTAAACTACTGGCGGACTACGATCCGCAGTATATCGCGGTCGTGTTTGATGCCAAAGGCAAATCCTTTCGAAATGACCTGTATCCTGCCTATAAGGCCAATCGGCCGCCGATGCCCGAGGAGTTACGAAGTCAGATTGAGCCCATACACGAGCTTATCAGGGCACTTGGGTTACCCATAATTATTGAGGAAGGGGTGGAGGCCGACGATGTTATCGGCACCCTCGCCACACAGGCTACACGGGAAAAAATGGATTGCCTGATTTCCACCGGGGACAAGGACATGGCTCAGCTGGTCAATTCCCACGTGACCCTGGTGAATACCATGACTGACACAGTGTCCGATCCCGGGGGCGTTAAGGAAAAGTACGGCGTGGACCCGGACCACATCGTGGATTACCTGGCCCTGATTGGCGACACCTCCGATAACATTCCCGGTGTGCCCAAAGTTGGCCCCAAGACCGCCGCCAAGTGGTTACAGGAGTACGGCAGCCTGGATCAATTGGTGATGCATGCCGATGACATAAAAGGAAAGGTGGGTGACAACCTGCGCGAGTCTCTGGAGCAGTTGCCCCTGTCACGCACCCTGGCAACCATCAAGCGGGATGTGGTGCTGGCGGAAACACCCACGTCACTAAAAAGGCAGGCACCTGACGAGGTATTGCTGCGCCGCTTGTATGCGCAATGGGAGTTTAAGAGCTGGCTGGCCGAACTGGGTGGCGTCAATCAACCACAGCGGCAGAGTGCCGGTGCCGAGCAGCAGTATGTTGTTATCTTTGAGCAAAATGAACTGGACCAATGGCTGGAGCGTTTACAAAATTCTGCGTTATTTGCTTTTGATACCGAGACCACCAGTCTGGATGCAACTCAGGCAGAGCTGGTCGGTGTGTCATTTTCGGATCAGGTGGGCCAGGCCGCCTACGTGCCGCTTGCTCATGATTACCCCGGTGCACCAATCCAGTTGGACCGGGCACAAGTTTTGGCCAAATTAAAACCATTACTGGAAGACCCGACGCACAAGAAGGTGGGCCAGAATCTCAAATACGATATGAGTGTGCTGGCCAACTACGATATCTCACTGGCGGGGATTCAGTTCGATACCATGCTGGAATCCTATGTCCTGGACAGTACGGCGTCACGTCATGATATGGATAGTTTGGCCCTGAAGTATCTCGGCTACAAAACACTGAAGTACGAAGACGTTGCCGGCAAGGGAAAAAACCAATTGCATTTTAACGAGGTGGACCTCGATCAGGCAGGAACCTATGCCGCGGAAGATGCCGATATAACATTGCGCCTGCATCAGGCCTTGTGGCCGCGCTTGCAGGAGATCGCATCGTTACAGAAATTGTTTGAGCAAATCGAAATGCCGTTGGTGCCCGTGCTCTCACGTATCGAACGTCATGGTGTAAAGATTGATGTGGTAATGTTGAAACGTCAGAGCAATGAACTGGCGCACCGTATGCTGGAAATAGAAAAACAGGCATTTGATTGCGCTGGCCAGGCATTTAATCTGGCCTCACCGAAACAGATTCAGGAAATTCTGTTTGATAAACAGGGTCTGCCAGTGATTAAAAAGACACCCAAGGGCCAGCCATCGACAGCGGAAGAGGTGTTGCAGGAGTTGGCGCTGGATTATCCGTTGCCAAAACTTATTCTGGAACATCGCGGTATGAGTAAGCTGAAATCCACCTATACCGACAAGCTTCCCGAGATGATTAGTCCACGAACAGGGCGTGTGCATACCTCCTATCATCAGGCGGTAACCTCGACCGGTCGTTTGTCATCAAGTGATCCCAATCTTCAGAATATTCCTGTGCGTTCAGAGGAAGGGCGCCGTATCCGGCAGGCTTTTGTGCCCGAGTCTGGCTATAAAATTCTGGCTGCAGATTATTCTCAGATTGAGTTACGTATTATGGCGCACTTGTCGGCGGACAAGGGTCTGTTAAAGGCTTTCTCAGAAGGTGAGGATATTCACCGTGCTACAGCATCAGAGGTTTTTGCCGTGCCGCTCGACCAGGTTAGTCCGGAGCAGCGGCGCCATGCCAAGGCCATTAATTTTGGTTTGATATACGGTATGTCGGCGTTTGGGTTGGCGCGCCAGTTAAAAATTGATCGTACGTCTGCACAACAATATATAGATCGTTACTTTGAGCGTTATCCCGGTGTCCAGAATTTCATGGACACCACCCGGGCATTGGCCAGGGAACAAGGTTATGTAGAAACAGTTTTTGGAAGACGTCTGTATGTACCGGAAATCAATGCCAGCAATCATATGCGCCGTCAGTATGCTGAACGCACCGCCATTAATGCACCCATGCAAGGCACTGCGGCGGACCTGATTAAGATGGCCATGTTGTCAGTAGATAAATGGATTGCTGGATTCGGAGGCAAGGTGTTAATGATTATGCAGGTGCACGATGAATTGGTTTTTGAAGTTGAAGAGAATTGTGTTTCTGAAGCAGAACAGCACATACGACAACATATGACGGACGTAGCGAACTTATCGGTACCGTTGGTTGTAGACATCGGTGTTGGTGATAATTGGGATCAGGCGCATTAAAGTAATCGCTTGAGTAGTTGTAATAGTAGTTGTAACGATTGTGTGATTAAAAATTTTTAAAAAGCCAACAAAACCGTTGAACTTTTACATATGCGTCGGTCTATAATTGACGTGAGCGGTTGGATAACCGCTCTTTTCCTCGCTCCTCCTCCCTGAGCGGGGAATCCCGGGTTTAGAATCTGGGATACTTAGGGCCCCGGTTTCTATCCCCTTGTTTCCGGGGCTTTTTTTATTGCTGTTTAGAAAGACTCAGCCAATGGGTAATGACCTCTGTGACCTCTTCGACACCTTGGCTTTTCAGGGCAGAAAATAACTGTAAAGAAACAGAGGTGTCCGGATTGGTACCGATCTGCGCCCGGATTTTTTGCAGTACGCCCATGGCCTTGCCACGGCTCAATTTATCCGCCTTGGTAAGCAGGATATGAACCGGTAAGCCGACATCAATACACCAATTTAATAGCTGCTGGTCACCCGGTTCCAGTGGATGGCGGATATCAGTTAGCAATATCAGTCCCTTCAGGCTTTGACGGCTTTCGAGGTATTGATTCATGGTCTTTTGCCACTGGGTCTTCATGCTTTGGGACACCTTGGCATAGCCATAGCCCGGCAAATCCACCAGCCGCTGGTTGTCGCTCAGGGTAAAAAAATTAATAGCCTGGGTACGTCCCGGGGTTTTGCTGGTACGGGCCAGGCCTTTCTGCCGGGTTATGGTGTTGATGGCGCTGGATTTTCCGGCATTAGAGCGGCCGGCAAAGGCGACTTCGGCGCCGGTATCCGGTGGCAGGGCCGCCAGGGTCGGAGCACTTTTGCTGAATTCGATGGATTGGAAGGGATTATTCATTTGTTGCCGGATTGACCTTGTCGATTGACCCCGTTTCGCCCTTTGGTATATAAGATGCCGCTAAAATTCAAGTCTGAGCCAGATTCTGCTAGATTCCGCCAGCGTATCATTTCCGGCTGATGTCTGCCCGCCAAGGGCTTGAGACAGACGTTGGCAGGATACTTAAGATAGCTGGGTGTAACAGTACGTATACCAGATTAAAGAGAGGGGACAATGAAAAAAGCCGTAATTTCGATTTTCGTACTATTTTTTGCGCTGCTCATGGGTTCGGCCCAGGCCGCCGGTAACGCCGCAAAGGGCAAGGAAAAGGCAGGCATGTGCATGGGTTGTCACGGTGCCCAGGGCGTTAGCAGCAACCCCTTATGGCCCCATCTGGCAGGGCAGAGCGCCGGCTACATTGCCAAGCAACTCGCTGATTTTAAATCCGGCATCCGTAAAGACCCGACCATGTCGGCGATGGCGGCAGGTCTGTCCCAGGCTGATATGGAAAATCTGGGGGCGTATTATTCAGAACTGAAACCGGCGCAAGGCGCAGCCAGCAGTGAGAAACTGGCACAACAGGGCGAACGCATGTACCGGGGCGGTAAGGCCGAAATGGGTATTTCAGCCTGTATGAGTTGCCATGGTCCAAGCGGCAAAGGTATTCCTCCACGATTCCCGTCGGTCTCCGGTCAGCAAGCCGCGTATGCCGAAAAACAGCTGCTTGCGTTTAAAACCGGTTCCCGCAGCAATGATGATGAAATAATGACACGAATTGCTTTCCGTATGTCAGAAGCGGAAATCAAAGCGATAGCCGAGTACATGGCCGGATTGCATTAAAAATCAGCCGGTTGTAAAGACTGTACCCGCCCGTCATTGTACGGGCGGTTTTTTTTGTCACACACTGGCCCACAGACGTCAGTCCCAACACACCATTCGGCGGATTTCCGTCTCGACAGTCGGTGCTTCAGTTGCTTTTAAAAACAGAGTGTTAGGTCCGTGATGCGGGACTGGCACGACTATTGCTCTTTATCCCGTAACAAGAGGCGATAAGGAGTACAACAATGCTTAGCCATATCGTGAGTTTAGTGAAGGATTATGAGTCGAATAATGGCCGTCGGCCAAACCTGTTGTACATGAATGAGACTCACTACGGTTACTTGCGCGAGGAGATGCCTGGCGTTTGGGATCATAATGATGTGGTATCAC
>JAOUNW010000117.1 GCA_029880755.1 Gammaproteobacteria bacterium | reverse complement strand
CGGTAAAACCAAAAGTGTTGTGCTGACAGTTTACTCAAGCGCAGGAGGGTGGGGCACGGCGCGACTGTTAAGCACCAATGCCGCTGCTTGGCCGCAAGTATCGATGGTAGGATGCAATCGGGGACTGGTTGCCTGGCAACAAGCAGATGTTAATGGAGTCCGACAATTTGTTAATCAGTTTGTCGCGGGCGGTGGCTGGACCGGGGAATATCCCATTTCGCCTGAGCACCCTCTAAGAAGCTATATAATAGACAGCGTTATTGCTTCGGATGATGACAACAAAGCAATGCTAGGCTGGAGTCAATATTTTTATGGGCTATCCGGTGGCTATAAACTCAAAATCAGAGAGCTGGACTGGCAAAACGGCTGGGGCGCTCATGAAGAATTGGGTAATACTACATCATTTTTTGATCTCAGCATCAATCAGTCTGGAGAAGCGGTTTTTGTTCGGGATAACTATAGTACGGACCTAATCACATCGCGCCAGTATCAACCCGGTTCTGGGTGGGGGCAAGAGTCCAAACTAACTGAAAACTGGGGATACCGCAGCTATCACTATCCTCAAATTGCAAAATCAGAAAATGGTGACGCCATTGCCATATGGATGAATAAGGGGCCTTATACAGGTCGCTTTATCATTAACTCAAGTTACTTTGATGGCGAACAATGGGCGCCTGCGGAACGTATAAGTATTGCTACTGATGCCTCACCGACAACCGCCTGGCATCCTGAGTTGGCTATGGATCCGCAAGGTAATGCGGT
This sequence comes from Gammaproteobacteria bacterium, assembly GCA_029880755.1. Taxonomy (GTDB): domain Bacteria; phylum Pseudomonadota; class Gammaproteobacteria; order Acidiferrobacterales; family SZUA-150; genus JAOUNW01. The sequence continues at coordinate 5,331 of JAOUNW010000117.1, read as the reverse complement.
CGCTGTTTGGACACAGCTGGACGTCGATAGTAAATGGCATATTTACGCTAACTACTATGAGGCAGGGATTGGATGGGGGGGTCCGGCTAAAATAGATAACGATTCTGTTGGGGCAGCCGAACCTCAGGTAGCCATGGATGCGCAAGGCAATACGGTTATTGTGTGGATTGGTAATTCAGTCTGGACTACTCGTAGCGGACCCTATCCTTCCTTTGAAGGATTCGATTGGGGTTATTATGGTAATACCGTGTGGTCTGCCAGGCTAACACCAGGTCAAGGATGGTCCCAGCCGCAGCAAATCGTCAGTGGTCAAGGAGTTAGAGTTTATGGTCCTCATGTCACGAGCAATAGCAAGGGTAATCTTGCGGTAATGTGGTACGAATTTGGGCCCAAGGATCGGATTGCCGGAGGCGAGAATATTCATGGGGTTTGGGTTGCTATGTCCAAATTTGGCAATACAACATGGAATACGCCAGAACTCATCGGCCAAGGATATCAGCGTTTATGGGGAGATTATTATAGATATCGTATAGGGCATGACGATTGCGGCAACATGATTGCTACCTGGATGAAGAATGGCGAAGTTTGGGCCAATACCTATTCCACGGTTGTTGCCGGCACCGTTCCCATTGTCGATGCTCCCGATAATATTGTTGTAGAAGCGACAGATATTCTAACCCCGGTGGAAATTGGCACCGGCACCGCTACCGACGCTATCGATGGCACAATTCCCGCAACACCGGACAAAAGCGGGCCTTTCCCATTAGGAACCACGGTAGTTACCTGGACCGCCACCAACTCTGCCGGGCGTACAGGCAGGGCGGTGCAGACTATTACCGTGCGAGACACAACACCGCCCAAACTGACAGTGCCGCAAGGCATCAGCGTGACCTATTCCGATCCAACAAAGATCCCGGCTGCGATTGATATCGGCCAAGCCGGCGCCACGGATATTTTTACACCGGTTACCATTATCAATAACGCCCCGGATACCTTTGACCTGGGCACGACCATCGTTACCTGGACGGCCACCGATGCCAACGGCAATGAAACAAAAGCCGAGCAAACGGTAACGGTATCCTATAATGGCGAGCTCTTTGTGCAGATTACTAGCCCCGAAAGTTACGCCAATGTCGATAACAATACGACACTTGTTGAGGGGGATTGGTTAGGGCCGGTGAATACCGGTATTACCGTAAATGGGGCTGTAGCGGAGACTTATGGACGACACTTTTATGTCAATCAACTCCGACTGGCTCAGGGCGATAATACATTAACAGCGGTTGCCACCACCCTTAATGGCCAAACCGCCACAAATACCGTTACTATTTCCTCGAAAGGATTAACCCGGCCTTATGACATCACCTTAACACCGGAGGGTGGCGTGGCATTGTTACCGGTGGAACTTACTGTTACCGCTAATACCACAATACCAATCTATAAAATCTGGGTAGACTTTGATGGTGACGGTCTCAACGATAGTGCGACAGAAGACGCCAACAAACCCATTGACTATAGTTATCGTCAACCGGGCATCTATCGGGTCAATGTCAGCGTCATGGATGTTGATAGCAATGTGTACCAGGAAAGCCTCGTTATTGTCGCAAACAACCCAAACGACATGGATAAATTGTTTACCGATATGTGGGACGGGATGAATAGCGCGCTTGTAAGTGGCAATGTAGGGCAAGCAGTTATGTACCTTGATAGCGGTGCCAAGTTCAAATACCAGCCAGTGTTTGAAGCCTTGTTGCCACATATGAGCGATATTGTTGGCAGTTATTCCAGGATGCACCGCATCTCAATTAATTCAGATATTGGAGAGTACGCAATTACTCGATCTATTGAAAATAATCAAAAAGTGTTTTTTATCTATTTCCTGAGAGGGCTGGACGGTGTATGGAGACTGGACGAAATCTAATGGAGACCAATAATGTGAAAACTAAACGGAAACTCTTGCCCTATTTTGTCGGTGTCCCTTTGTTCTTTGTTTGGCTATGGTCTGGTCCTTTTATTTACTTTGGTACCAGCATTGAAGGAAGAGTCATTGATGCTGAAACCAATGCGCCGCTAGAGGGTGTGGTTGTGGTGCTTCAATGGGGGTTGAGTGCTGTTCTGGGAGATGGCGGACATGGCGGTGAGACTGTATATCATACAGATACGATTACTAACAAAGATGGTAATTATAAGTTCTCTGCCTGGGGGCCTCGGATTGTAGGACCGTTTAACCAGGTGACTGGTTGGGAGCCGGAGATTACGTTATATAAGAGAGGATATAAACCGATAGGGCTAAATAGCCACCGTCGGTTTAACGGTGGCTTTGTTCTTTTTTCAGATCGAGACGGTGAAACCATTAAGCTGGAAAAATTCAAGGGTTCACTAATAGATTATAAGAATGCAATCGGATCCTTGAGTACAGCAATCAGTATACATTCATCTTCGAATTATAGCTGGAAGAAAACCCCTCATATAGTAGCTGCGATAATTAAAGAAAGGGAATTTTTGAGTGAGAAAGGATTACTAGAGAGCGAGCTGCTTGGCCTAATAGATTACTTAGATCTCTACGGAGATATGGAGAAAAATCGGCAGTATTTAAGCGGATATGAAAATGAATAAATGTTATTCAACTATACTAGTGCTAGTAGCTTTCGGTATCGCCAATAACGATGTATATGGTTATGAAAGAAAAACACATAGGGAGTTATCAATAAAAACTGTAGATTTATCTGTGTTACCAAATCATATTAATAATCTTGGATTAAGTTCGATTAAGCAGCTGTTGATCGGTAAATCTAATGCATGCTCATTAGAAAAACAACTCACGGCCTATGATTGGATACATAAAGGGTCATGGCATGAAGATGATACGCTGAATGATAATTGTGCTTTTGTGGCGCGCTACAAGAACCATTTCTATAATCCAATTACTGCGAAAGGGTTGGATGCTAACTTTACAGGGTCACCATCTCCCTCCTGGGGATTAGAAGATGCGGAAAATTTCGGGGGAGACCAAGAATACTCATATAAAGATTTTATGGATTATCTATATCTTGGCTTAATAGATGAGAGTAACCTAGAAAGAGAAAAATATCTTGCTCGTGCATTTAGAACAATTGGCCATATAATTCATCTTATTCAGGATGCCGGGCAACCACAGCACACGCGAAATGACTCGCATGGAGGAATCCCCTTTGCGGGTGAGAAAAGTTTATATGAAGACTATTCTCAGCGTAGAGACATACTTGCGAAAATAAGAAACATAGGGAAGCAAGATATTACTATTATCACATTTAGTGAGCCCAGGAGTTATTGGCATACTGATATCGGAGAGGCTTCTATCAACGCAGGTAAAGGACTAACTGAATACTCAAACCGGAATTTCGTAACACAAGGGACTAATTTTCGTGGATCTCCAGGGTTAATATCAACTCATCCAGAATTTCCCAGTCCCTCGCCAGTTACTACCAGGACCTACCCGATAACTGATTCATTACTACTGGGTCCAGTTGGAACAGAGAGAAATTCAACTCTTACGGGCGATATTACTTTCGTGGAAACAAGGGTATTCGATGCCTACAATGGCTCTGTTGATACAAATACAAGGTCTAGCTCCTATTCGTTGTTTGATGCAGATTTAGAGAAATCAGGCCATAAAAAAGTGTTTGCTCTCAATAAGTTTAATTTCGACATGGCTCATGAATTTCTATTTAAAAAAATAATTTCTTATTCGGTCGGATTTATAAACCACACATTCCGCGGCCGCCTGGAAATCTCGCTGCCCGAGGAAGGGGTCTACAGTATTGTTGACCACGCCGTCACCAAGCAAAAAGATACCCAGGGCTTTACGCAGATAAATCTAAAGATAAAGAACGTGACCCCCGACATTATCGAAAGCAACGGGGTCGCGTATCCCCAGCACATGGCCGGTGGCAAACTGGTGGCCGTAGCCAAATTCAAACGCAATCTCTGCTATGAACCGAATCTGCGGGGAGAGTTCGAATACCGCACCGATGGCACTAGAACCTGGAACAGTACCGGCGACGATCATTGCACGAATCAAACCTACCGCTCCGAGGAAGAAGACATCGTTGTCTCCGAACCCGTTCTGCAGTTTGATCTGCCTGCCGGCGCCGAACCGGCCCCGGTAAGCTTCACCTTCCAAACACCGATCCCTATTAATGCCACGGACCTGTATTTACAGGTGGTCTACCGGGGCGCCTTGGGCGCCGAAGCGGATGCGGTGGTAGTGACCACCAAGGATATTTTTGAGCCGACGTACTTTACTTACTTTAATGGTACCGATTATTTTATTATTGATGATGTCATCAGAACTTATGACGAGATTAAAGTCGAAGGGTCGTATATCTGGGAACATATTCCGAAGAGCACGAGAAGCAGTATTGACCCGCTGCACTTAAAAAACTACCAGTTCTGGTTTAAGCCGGGTTATCCGGTGGTGCGTTTTGATTACCTGGCGCCGGGGACGTATATCCGCGTTGCCTATTTGACGGATCAATCCAAATCCTACGTTCGCTATACCGGTAAGGGATACCTGGATACCTGGTACCAGCAAGGCCAGGAAGCGTTGGGGTTGCTGGTGAATTCCGGGGCTTACCCTGGATCGAAAGTCAACCAAGGCGAGGTGGGTAACCACACGGGAAGCGAAGTGGATAAGGCCCGAACCCAATCGTATTACTATTGGTTTCAAGACTATTTGATACAACACTTCAATATCGACCAAGACGCATCGTATCAGTTACCCAAAGAACAGTTGCAGGAGCAGCTGTATCCCCTAACGGCGGCCGTGGAGGCTGATCCAAAACCAGTTGCTATTTGCTTCTTTACCGAGGAACAGAAAAAGCAGTATCAAGCCAATCCCGATACCCTACCCGAGGACTGCAAGGACGCCGCTCAATGAGACAGATAACAGCCGTGGCGTTATCGTTCTGGTTGGCGGCGGGCGTTGCGGTGGATGCTGTTGCAGTCGACAAGCCCCGTCTTGCCTATCGGTCCCACCCCATTGAGGGAACAGTCGCGGATGCCCAAACAAAAAAGCCCATTGCCGATGCCGTGATCAATGCCGCCTGGGTGTTGCAGCCGGTTAATCAGGGAAAAATGATTAATGGTCACCGGTTCTACATCGAGCAAGTGAAAACCGGTGCCAAAGGGCATTTTATTATCACCGGCTGGCCAGGCATCAAAAAAGCCCCCCAAGGCTGGCAACTGGAACCCGGCAGTGATCCGGTGTTGACGGTCTTCCATGCCCGTTATCGGCATCGAGTGTTGTCGAATACCCGTCCCACGCCAGCATCGGTGGATGCGCCATCCCCG
>JAOUNW010000116.1 GCA_029880755.1 Gammaproteobacteria bacterium | reverse complement strand
TCCGGCTCCCTCGGACAATTCGATATTTGCTCCGTGGAATTGGTGCATTTAACAAACGTGGGTCCAGTCTGGTGAGTTACTTGCTTTTTGAAAAATATTTTACTCGGGAACTAATATCACTAGGATATGCTGATACCATGCAGCGAAAGGATGAGGTAGTTCAATTTCTGGGATTGGAGCCATGACCGGTATGTCGCGATGGTTTATTGGAATAGGTATCGCGCTGATCGTATTGGGTCTGCTCTGGCCCTGGATTCAAAAGTCAGGTTTGGGAAGATTGCCTGGCGACATCATTATCGAGAAAGAAGGGTTCCGTTTTTATTTTCCCATAACCTCTATGATTATTATTAGTCTCGGATTATCGCTGATTATATGGATATTCCGAAAATAAAGCGGATAATGCGCTCTTAAACAAATAGTTCTCTCATTTTTAGATATCACCTATGCCGAAATTGCTGACAGTCTCTCGTGCGGCGCGGTTGGTGGGTGTTAGTCGCGGCGCGGTTCAGAAAAAGATACAGGACGGTGAGTTACCAACCTTTGAGGGTCAGGTGACGCCGGTCGATTTGTTGCGCGTATTTCCCGATACTGAACTAAAACCCGATCGCGAGTTCGAGCGAGTTACTAGCATTAAGGCCCATGCCTATGGAAAGCGTGTTGCTGAACGCACCATGCCGGATCCGGAAATACTGTCTGCCAGGTTACAGGAAGTGGGTGGAGAGCTTGCTGACGCCAAGGTGGCTCTCAAGCATTACCGAACTGTTTTTCAGCAATTACAGGACCAGTTGGATCAGATTTCCCATTCTACAGCGCAGACTCGGGGCGAACTGGCAAGTCAGCTTAGAAAATGGTTATCCAAGGCCCTGGACCAGAGCCAGTCTGATATCAGACCGATACAGCCGTTGTTGCTACAGGACAGCATGCTCACAGTCATGTCTGCTCATGTGCATCTGCAACCCAGTGGCCATGAATTTTTTGTCGAGGGCAAGGACAGTATTTTAGAAGCGGCGCTGACTGCTGGTCTGTCTCTGGATTACCGATGCAGTAACGGTAACTGTGGCGCTTGTAAGGCCCGCATCATTTCAGGCGATGTGAAAAAAATTAAAAACCACGATTATGTTATTACAGAGGCGGAAAAGGGTATGGGTTATGCGTTATTGTGTTGCCATACTGCTGTGACTGATCTGGTTGTTGAGGCCCGGGAGGCGAGTGGTGCGGGTGATATCCCGGAACAAGAAATCCCGGCAAAGGTAAAAGGTATTGAACGATTAACTGAAGACATGATACAGCTTAGTCTGCAAACGCCTCGAACCTTGCGCATGCGTTTTCTTGCCGGTCAGTTGGCAGAGCTTAGGGCTGGCGATGCCAGGAAAAGCTATCACATGGCCAGTTGTCCCTGCGATGATCGTAATATTCAGTTTTATGTAAGAAAAGAAACAGGAAACGCCTTTTCGGATTACGTATTTGGAAAATTAAAGAAAAGTGAAGTGGTAAATATTAGAGGACCTTTCGGCGACTATATTTTGAACGAGGACTCCCCGCGCTCCATTGTGTTTATCGCCTGGGATGACGGGTTTTCGCCGATCAATAGTCTGATCGAGCATGCCATGGCGCTGGAGATTGCTGAGCGCATGCATCTGTACTGGATTGTGTCAAAAGACAAACAGCACTACCGAGACAACCAGTGCCGCGCCTGGGCTGACGCCCTGGATAATTTTTCCTATGAACCCCTGGTTGCGGGAAGCCATGCACGTGATGCTCTAAATCACGTTTTTCGCCAACACAGGCAATTGGAGGACTATGATATCTATATTGCCGGTCCGGAAGCGGCTGTTACCGGTGCCCGGCAAATTCTGGACAATAGGGCCTTTCCGGCCGCGCAGGTCTTTGGTTACGTCGTAGAATAAAGAGTTTCCCGGTAGGCGGAATTATGACTTTTGGCGTCATACCCAATTATATAGATGTGACTGCCTTGGACTGGAATGGGTCTCGTATGTTGTTTAATCGCGTTACAATATTCTCCGTAGCACCTATTTTACTTAAGCTATGACCTTGTTTTTTATCGTACTGAATGGGAGTCTGGTGGTCTGGGGCGGGAGTCTCAAGCTCAACCCAGGCCGGTACAAGAACATCTGTTAAAGTAGAAAAAGATTACGCAGTACAATGTAGTCGATGTTATAAATAGATACCGGTCTGCACATGCGGGCGAATCATTAATAGAACTCTTTAAATAATAATGCGTCTTCTGGAAATTCTGGGAATTGATCTTAACAAAGTTAGCCATGGGGAGCGTCTGGCTTCGGCGTTGGGCGCGTTTCTGGGGATCGCCTGTGTTTTTTTTGTTAGCCGCTATTTTGTTGGCGAGGGCGCTGCTTTGCTGGTGGTGGCGTCTATGGGCGCGTCCGCAGTGTTGTTGTTTGCAGTACCCCATGGGCCCTTGTCGCAGCCCTGGCCTCTGGTGGGTGGTCATATTATTTCTGCGTTGGCGGGCGTTAGTTGCGCCAAATGGATCCCTAATGTTTATTTGGCGGCACCCGTCGCCGTCGGGCTGGCAGTAGGCGCCATGCACTATTTGCGTTGTATTCATCCACCGGGGGGCGCTACAGCTTTGACCGCCGTGGCCGGCGGGCCCGCGGTACTCGCGCTGGGATACCAATTTGTACTGACTCCGGTCGCTGTAAATGTAGCGGCAATCATATTTGTCGCTATTGTTTATAACTTCTTTCTTCCCTGGAGGCGTTACCCTTATTACCTGAATCGTGTGCTCATGAAAACGCCTGTTATCAGAGCAGGTGGTCAAGACGGTATTAGCCATGAAGATTTCGCTTATGCGCTTACTGAAATCGATTCCTTTATTGATATCACGGAAGATGATTTGATGCGTATTTATGAGTTGGCGCTGGCGCATCAGGGAAACAGGCATCTGGACCCGGAAAGTCTGAAGCTAGGTAGTTACTATAGTAATGGGCGTTATGGCAAAGACTGGTCAGTACGACAAATTGTTGACTGCGATGATTCTGGCGAGTCACAGTCCCGTAAGTTAATTTACAAAGTGATTGCCGGTGGCGACACGCGCACAAGCGGTGTCAATACTTTTGACGAATTTGCAAAATGGGCCCGCTATGAAGTTTTTCCTTACGAGAACAGCTGGCGCAGGGTACCGTCAAAGAAATCACCTTAAAACCTAGCCAGCAAATCAAAGATTTCCTGATATGCGGAAGAGGCGCGAATCAGATAGGACCGAAAACGCATGTCCTATCTGGCGTCAGTCACTACTCGGCCGGATTAGTTTGCGGTTTCTTCTTTTTGCGGACCAAGCTTGTAATGACGGCGACCACCGCTATCAGTCCAATGATCAGGAATTTCTTGGCGGCAATAAGCAGTGCGCCGATCTTTGCGAACAGACCGATCTTTGCGGCCGCGGCACCGCCAATTAATGCGGCGATACCGTATTCGGCAACGCGATCTGTGCTCGCATCAAAATCCTCGTAGCGATGGCCAGGGAGAAAATTAGTAAAGGCTGTGACATCCTTCATGCTGTTTTTTACCTGACCCAACTGGTTCATGCCGGCCACGGCATTGAGTACCAGTACTCCCGATCTCCCAAGTACCCTGACATTGTAATTTAGGGTGTTGAAGTCGTTGCCCTCAAACCTGAGCTCCTTGGCCCAATACATTTTATGGGTGGAGCTATCATAGGCAGGTTGTTCAGCCCAGCCTACCAGATCCACGGTGGAATAACCCAGTTTTGCACGTTCTTCGTTATCGGCCTGCGATTCCTCTTGCATGCCGGACAACAGCTCTTTGTAATCAATTTCATCGGCGTCTTTATCCGAGACATAGCCGCTGTCGTCATAAGTGAGTACGACGCCCCAGCCATTCTCATCTAAAGGTCCGGCATCTGACGGAAAAATCATGCCCAGCGTCCCGGAGCCACTGGGATTACCCCAGGCCATGGTTAATACCCGTTCTGTGTCATCGGGAGCAAGATACCGAAAGGTTTTGGGTATGTTCAGAGTGGCGACGTTGTTAGGAAGTGTAATCTTGCCCTGCTGAAATTTAAGCGAGGCTAGAAATTCCTCGGCAGTTATTCTCTTTTCTTCGCCGGCAGGTTGTTCCTGCGCAAAAGAAAAAGGGGAGGCGAGTATTAACAACGGCAAAAACCATCTTAGTTTGATCACGGTGATCTCCTTAGGTTCTCCGGAGTGAGGAGCAGCGGGGTGTCCAAAGGCCAAAATGGGAAACCCGGATTAGGAAAGGGTGGCCACGGATTCAGTATAGTCGCTGAGCCTCACTGTGCCAGAGCAGCGGCTGATAAGGTGTGTCGCGGTGATTAAATTTTCGGGACCCGGTTAGTTTCAAATAAATAACTTAGCCAGAGATTGGTCAGGTGCTCCTGCAAATGGTTTTGCTTTAAACGATCATCCAATGCGTCCAGGTCCACCATATCAATAGGCTCATCCTGCCAGGAGCAGGCAAAAACGGCCTTGGTACGCTTGCCGGTCTTGGGATCCACTTGCCATTGCAGGCATTGAGAGCACACGCCCTTTAGCATGCACTGCATGGTGCTGTATACGGAGCCTGTAGTAGCGGGTGACTTGGCAAAATATTGTTTGAGTAAGCCATTGCGCGCGTCGCGCAATTTGCGTATCTGACAATGGGTGCCCGTAATGTGTAATGCGTCCACATGTTCCAGAGGAATTACTGGCTCGCCTTGATGTAATTCGCCTTTGGCGTAACGGGAGATAATTTCAACAAAATCACCGGTGGCGGCGGCATCCTGAGGCCGTCGCGTTTCAGTCGGCTCGCCGGTTGCCGTAATCCAGACACAGGCGTCACTGGCGGCTTCCAGGTCATCACGGCAAAAAATTTCCTGCTTGTTGGGAAAGTAACCGATGAACAGTACTTTGCTACCCGCCTGTTTCAGTGCCGGCCCCAGCGCGCGTAATACTATTGCCGCCAGCCAGTCGCCGGCGATCATAACGGTTTCGTTTTGATGAATCTTGCTGCGCACGCCGCCGGGGCCCATCAGGGCCACGGGGTCGCCGGGTCTTAATGTTGCGCACAGGCGTGAACTGCCGCCTCGTTCGCGCACAATCAGGGAAATGTCACCGGTTTTCGAATTAACCTTGGAACCGGTGAGCGCCAGAGTCTCAGTTTGTAGTCGTGTTCCTTGTACCACTGGAGACAAGGTTTCAAAATTTTGTAAACGGAATATTTGTCCCGGGTGAAAGCGTTTTGCTGCCTGTGGTGCCCGGATGCAGACCTCTACTATGTTGGGTGTATGACGCGTGACGCTCTTGACAACGGGTTGCAATATGTCCTGTATGTGGCGGCGAAACAGGTCATACTCTTTGGTGTCTGCCCGGACATGAATCCTGTCGCCGAAGGTTTCAAGGATCTTGGGATAAATACGCATGCCGGAGGCAACGGCTTTTACAACGTTGCCATTGAAGTCAGGATGGGTATCACCGATAAACGTTACATGACGGTTATCTTTGGTGTAGGAAGTAAAGGCGCCGAACGAAGGGTCTTTGCAATGAGAGGCCTTGGGTACGGATTTTAATGCGCCGTTGTGAAACACATGAGGCCTGTATTGCATATTTTCGACTTCAAAGGTGCCGCGATGTTCAAAGTGGTAGGCGACATTTGGTCTGGCTCCGGTAGCTACCAGGATAGCGCGAGCAGGCAGTACCACTTGTTCATCTGTTTCCACCAGTTTGCCGTCGTCGTTCAAGGCCGTTCTCTGACAGATCAAAGACTGTACCTGGCCATATTGGTCGAGCTTGGCTTCAAGGGGGCTCAAATAATCAGCGTAGAAGATGCCTTCTTCCAGCGCCTTGGTGATTTCTTCATGGTTGCGTGTGTAGGCAGGCGAGTCCTGCATGGGACGGCGGTAGGCAACGGTGACGCCACCCCATTTCTCAATGAGTGGCTGAAAGTGGGGCGCCTCATTGGCTGCTTGCGCCCGCTGCCTTTCTTCTGCTACTGCTTTGCCGTGCTCCAGATACTCTTCCAGAATCTCCAGGGAATTTTGGTCCAGTCCCAGTCGTATGCTGGATTCGTCTTTTGATTTGGCCAGCTCCTGATAGCG
>JAOUNW010000115.1 GCA_029880755.1 Gammaproteobacteria bacterium | reverse complement strand
GTTGTTCGCTGACCTTGCTCAATACCTCACGTCCAGAGTCTCGTAACTCGGCAGAACCGGAAGGGAACAGTATATCCTCCGGATTCAGGCTTCTATCAAACTGGTTTAATGCCAGAATTGACTTGATCTCGGAGGCAAAGGCAATGCCATCTGGAAGATGCGCCAGAAACAGTGGCTTGATACCAAGCCGGTCTCGCACCAGTAATAATTTTTCGTGCTGTTTGTCATACAGGGCAAAGGCAAACATGCCGTTGAGGTGTTCAATAAAGTTATCGCCATACTGTCTATAAGCGTGAAGAATTGTTTCGGAGTCTGAGTGAGTGGAAAATTGATGGCCGTGCTTCTCCAGATCACGGCGCAGCTCAATGAAGTTGTAGATTTCACCGTTGGCAATCAATACCAGATTGTTGTTGTCAGCGTAAAGGGGCTGATGGCCACCCGCTAAATCAATAATGGAGAGCCGTGTGTGCGCCATACCGAAGTTATTGTCTGTGTAAGTACCGCTTTCATCCGGGCCACGGTGTGCCAGGGTGTCAGCCATGCGCTGTAATTCCGAGCTGTTGGTCTGTTTGTGGGTGTAATACACACCGGCAATGCCGCACATGTGAAATTCCTCAAAAAATCAGAGTTACCATAACGGCCGGGAGTGTATCATTTATTGCTACCTGAAAAAGAAAAACAGCTCGCATCTGCCGTATGTGAATTATCAGATAAAGGAGCAGGAGATAGGAGCAGTGTTGCTAAAAAACAGAATTTAATCCCAGAGCTTCTGCCACCAGGTGCGACGATTGCGTGGCAGCATGGGGTTATTTTCTACGGCACGCGGTGGTATCAAGGAAAGTATCCAGCCCGGGGGAGGAGGGTTATCACTGAAACCGCAGGATACACCTAGATTATTGGGATCAAAGATTTTGATAAAGGTAGGACTTTCTTTATTGTCCGCGTAAACAATGCCACAGTAATCTTCTTTGTGATCCTTGCGTAATAGAATGTCGATTTCCCTGATAAAGATTTCAATCTGTTCGGCAGTGCTGGTGCTGGCGGGGGGTGTCTCGCCCACGGCATAGATATACCACCCGGCACCTGCTAGTTTGCGCAGTGTGTCCCAAAATGGACTCAGGTCGTTCCAGCTCATGACGCTGGTAAAACGCCCCCCCATGGCCTGATAAAAAGGGTCGAGTTGCAGTGCTTCTGACATTACTCAGATTCCTTGTAAATTATTTTTTTGATTTTCGGGATACGGCTGGCGCACCAGTGATTAAGAGCCCAGGCCATGATTTCATTGAAAGTCAGGTCGCTTGGGGGATCCTGTCCCAGAAATTCTAGTGCAGTCATGAGTGTAGGTACAGGGTTGTCTAAACTGATTGATTTGGCAAGATTTTGTTTGCTTAGCTTTTGTCCCGCCTGGGTGATGGCGACAGGCAGATGCAGGTAGTCAGGGGTAGGTAACCCCAGGCACTGCTGTAAATGGATTTGCGGAAGAGTGGCTTCCAGCAGATCTGCGCCACGCACAATTTCTGTGACACCCTGCTCGCTGTCATCAACAACGACAGCCAGATGATAGGCAAAGAGTCCGTCGCGGCGGCGAATCACGAAATCGCCACTTTCCGTCTGCAGTATCTGTGACATTATCCCCATATGTTGGTCCATAAATCGTATAGGTCTGTCATGGGTGTGCAGTCGGATACTGCTATCTTCAATGGGATCGGTTTGTCCGCGGCACAAACCGGGGTAAAAAAGTTTGTTTTGTTGCTTGGTGTCCAGGATGGACAACTGTTTGCGTGAGCAAGTGCAATAATAAGTCAGACCTTTTCGGGAAAGAGCATCAATGGCATTCCGATAAAGATCCGATCGTTGGCTTTGATACACTACTGGGCCATCCCATTCGAAGCCGTATCGATCCAGTGCTCTGATAATAAGGTCAGCAGCACCTGGTTGTTCCCGGGGCGGATCCAGATCTTCAATACGCAGTAACCATTGACCGCCTTTGGATTTTACATTGAGGTAGCTACCAAGAGCGGCCACCAATGAACCGAAGTGCAATGGTCCTGTAGGTGAGGGCGCAAAACGGCCACGGCTGATGTTGTCCGGATTTGGCATAATTGCAGTTTACTATGCCGTGAATAAGCGGTCAGTGGTCTTATTTCAGACTGAATAATTTTTCCTTGATGGAGTCGATGGCGGAAGCCAGCCCCAGTTTGTGGTGCTGATTGCATTGCTCCAGCAACGGCAGGATTCGGATTGCCAGATCAAGCAAATAGGGGGATACCTTGTCGGCTTGACCATTGTTGAGCATTTCCAGAATCTGGTTGATGTTAACAAGCTCAACAGGCAGACCCGTAGGCAGATTCGGCGCTGCGCGGGTGTTGCTGACGGACAGGCGTTTTGCCTGTTTGGACAGGCTCTCCGATTCATACCGAATCAGGGCCTCGGCTTCCTCAATCGTCAGCTCACGGGTATCATCAATCACTGGCTCCATTGTGATCAATTCTTCTGTGATCATGGGCACATCGGAGTCATCCATTACCGGTTCATCGATCTGAACCGGTGCCGGTGCATCCAGCGTTACCTCTTCAGTATCGGTGGCAACCGCTTCATTGCGGGCGCTGGCACTGATGCAATTACCACCTTCGGCCTTGGCGCTACGCAGCCGTGTTTCTACCAGCTCAAGCAGTGCGTCTAGAGATTCGGCCTTGTCCGTACCGTAGGTGGCAATACCGATGCTAAGGGTTAGCGGTACATCGGCATCACCCGAATTAAAGGGTTGTTTGGCGATCGCGCTACGCATGCGGTCTGCCAGCACTGTTGCGTCTGTCTTGGAGGTCGAAGGTGCGATTATGGAAAATTCAGAGCCGCCTACACGTGCAACCGTGTCTTCCTTGCGGGCAGCGGCTTGAAGACTCCGGGCAATGTAGACCAGAATTTGGTCAGCCACATCGTCACCATGTTTTTGATATAAGCGTTTAAAGTGGTCGATGTCCACGCGCATCAGGGTCAAGCCGGTATTGTGCCGAACGGCATGCGCCATATCCTGATCAACACGTTGAAGGAAATAGCGTCGGCTGGCCAGGCCCGTCAAGGGATCAGTGGTGGCTTCTTCTTCCAGGGCGGCGGCAGTTTCTTCCAGTTTACGCGAGGTGTTGTCAGCCTTGGCGTGCGCCTGTACCCGCGCCTGCAGTTGAACCTTATCTAACGGTTTGATTATAAAATCAGTCGCACCGCAGGCAAAGGCACGAGCCTTGGTCTCTTCATCTTCTGCACCGGTAATGGTAATAATCGGCAGATTGCGAATACGGGTTTCCTCTGAGGCGCGTATTCGACAGATTAACTGATAGCCATCCAGAACCGGCATTTCAATATCAGTGATTAATACCTGCACCTGGTCATTTTCCGCCAGCTTTTGCCAGCCATCTTCGCCGTGCTCTGCTTCGATAATGTCGGCATCATTTACCAGAATCTTGGAAATGGCTCTACGCAACACTCGCGAGTCATCGACAACAAGAACCTTGGGTTTGTCGTTTGAAGTGGTTGCGGTGTTTTCTGTCATTGCTTTTGTGTGATCAATACATTAATCAGGTTAATTATTTCAGAACATTGCCAAACGGTGCGGCGCCGGACCAACTGTTTTGCCTTATTCTTCATTAACATATAGCTCAGTCCCGGGAGACATTCAAAGGACTATTTCTGGGGACGTATTCGGAATTTCAGTAGGGGAATAGCTGTTACCGTAGACCCTGGAGATCAAGAGAGATAACTAAGAGGCTGACCTAATATCCCTTCTCGAATACTGCCATTATCAAAGACAATTCTGCCTCCGACAACGGTGTAACTCGGCCAGCCGGTCAATTCCCAGCCGTGAAAGGGCGACCAGCCGGATCTGGAGAATATTTCTTCGTTAAGGACGGGATGGCGTCGGGACATGTCAACCAAAGTCAGATCGGCATCCCAGCCCTCCAGAATTTTGCCCTTATGGGGTATGCGGTAGGCTTGAGCCGGCCCATAACACATCCATTTGAGTATTTGTGCCAACGTACATTTACCTTTCGCCATTTGGGTAAGCATAAGTGGCAATGAGGTTTCTACCCCGGGCATGCCGGATGGAGTCTTGGGGTAGGACTGTCGCTTTTCTTCCAGGGTATGAGGCGCATGGTCGGTGGCGATAAAATCGAGTACTCCATCCTTGAGTCCTTGCCACAATGCCTCGTTGTCTTGAGAGTGCCTGATGGGTGGATTCATTTGCACCAGCGCACCCTTAGTTTCGTAGTCTTTTACATTTAACAATAAATGATTGGGAAGCGCCTCAGCAGTAACCCATTCCGGTTTGTCCTTGCGCAGCATATCCACTTCTTCATGGGTAGAGAGATGCAGGATGTGCAGTCGTCTTTGGTATTTTTTTGAGAGAGTCAATGCCAGCTCAGATGCCAGACGCGCTGTTTCATTATCGCGAATCTCGGAGTGGACCGCCGGGTCGGTGCGGTCTGCGAATTGTTGTTGCCGTTGCTTGATTCTATCTTCATCTTCCGCGTGAACTGCGATTAATCTTTCGCCATTGCCAAAAATACGATCCAGATCTTTTTCTTTGTTCACTAGCAGATCGCCCGTGCTCGAACCCATAAAAATCTTGATACCGCAGACAGGTGTTGCGGTATTCAAAATATCCAGGTTGCCGGGTGTTGCGCCGATGAAAAAGCCATAGTTAGCGACGCATTTTTCCGACGCCCGCCGCAGTTTATCGTCCAGCGCTGCCTGGGTGCTGGTGGCAGGAGATGTGTTGGGCATTTCCAGAAAGCTGGTGACACCTCCACGTACGGCAGCCCGGGAACCGGAGCCTAAGTCTTCCTTGTATTCCTTTCCGGGTTCACGAAAATGAACCTGGGGGTCGATGACTCCTGGTAATAGCAGGCGCCCATTGGCATCAATTGTCTCTTTCGCTTTAACGTCGATACTGGCCCCGATTTTGCTGATACGACCATTTTCGCAATAGACGTCACCCTCCTGGGTGGAGCCGTCTTCCAGAGCAATCTGGGCATTGCGGATGATGAGTGTTGTCATAGAGGTTCCCGTTGATGCAATAAAAAGGGGGCTATCGCCCCCTCCTTTATATCAAGTTTTAACTTTCAATGTTCTTAAAATTTGCCAGTAGATACTATCCCATCTGTTTTTCACGTATCTCGGCAAGTGTCTTGCAGTCGATACACATTTCAGCAGTCGGTCTGGCTTCGAGGCGCTGTACACCGATTTCAACACCACAGGATTCACAGTAACCGTAGTCGCCGGAGTTAATACGAGCGACGGCCTCGTTAATTTTCTTGATTAACTTGCCTTCACGGTCCCGGCTGCGCAGTTCCAACGCCATATCGGTTTCCTGGCTGGCGCGATCAGTGGGGTCCGGGTGATTTTCGTGTTCATCGCGCAACTCATGGACAGTGCGCGTAATCTCATCCATCAGTTCCTTTTTCCAGGCTTCCAGGATGGAGCGAAAATGATCCTGCTGTTTTGTATTCATGTATTCCTCGCCCTTCTTTTCCGTATAGGGCTTGATGCCATGAATCAGCTCAGATGTTACGTCGTCCTTCTTTTTTCTCGCGGGCATGCTTAAACTCCTGCGTTTGGTTTTGAGGGTCGCCCCAAAAAATAAGCGCGAATATTTACCAGAAAGGTATAGCAGGTGCAACAAGGCAATTTAACCTGCCAATAGACATATATAAAACATGGGTAATTATAGCTATGAAATTACAGGCATTGATTTTTGACGTCGACGGTACCCTGGCAGATACCGAGGAAGCCCATCGCCAGGCATTTAACCTCGCTTTTGCTGAAGCTGGGCTGGGGTGGAACTGGGATCGAAGACTCTATGGAGAATTGTTAGCCGTTACCGGTGGCAAGGAGCGAATTCGCCATTATGTTGAGAAATATGGCGCCCAGGCGCCCTATGCCCCGGAGGACGACGCGTTTCCCGGTTATGTTGCCCAATTACACCAAAACAAAACGCGCCTCTATACCGGCCTACTGGAAGCGGGGGGCATACCGCTTCGCCCCGGGATCTATCGGCTGTTAAAAGAGGCCCACGACAGTGGCCTGAAGCTGGCAATTGCCACCACTACCAGCCCCGCCAA
>JAOUNW010000114.1 GCA_029880755.1 Gammaproteobacteria bacterium | reverse complement strand
ATTACCGATATTGCTGTTGATAAGGTGTTTATTGGTTCCTGTACCAATTCGCGCATCGAAGACTTGCGCGCGGCGGCGGCAGTTGCCAAAGACAAAAAGGTGTCATCATCCGTGAAATTGGCTATGGTGGTACCGGGATCGGGCCTGGTGAAACAACAGGCAGAAAAGGAAGGGTTGGATAAAATATTTCTGGATGCCGGATTTGAGTGGCGCGAACCGGGTTGTTCCATGTGTCTTGCCATGAATGCGGACCGGTTACAACCGGGAGAGCGTTGCGCTTCAACATCCAATCGTAATTTTGAAGGGCGTCAGGGTCAGGGCGGACGCACCCATTTGGTTAGTCCCGCCATGGCAGCCGCGGCAGCCATCGCGGGTCATTTTGTGGATGTGAGGAGTGGGGGTAAACCGTAATGGAAAAGTTTGATGTCATGACAGGCGTTGTTGTGCCCTTGAATCGGCCCAACGTAGATACTGATGCCATTATTCCGAAGCAATTTCTGAAATCTATAAAGCGTAGCGGTTTTGGTCCTAACCTGTTTGATGACTGGCGTTACCTGGATACCGGCGAACCAGGCATGGATAACAGCAAACGGCCTCTGAATAAAGAATTTGTACTGAACCAACCGCGTTATCAGGGCGCAACGATTTTGTTGGCACGTGATAATTTTGGTTGCGGCTCTTCACGTGAGCACGCGCCATGGGCGCTACAGGATTATGGTATACGGGTTATTATTGCACCGAGTTTTGCCGATATATTTTTTAACAACAGCATGAAGAATGGTTTGCTGCCTATTGTCTTGCCGGAAAACCAGGTGGATCAGTTGTTCAAGGAGACTGATGCCACGTCAGGTTATCAACTGACAGTGGACTTACCCAACCAGCAGGTGGTCACGCCTTCCGGGGAGGTTATGTCTTTCGCGATGGATGAGTTCCGTAAACATTGTTTGATCAACGGCCTGGATGATATTGGTTTGACGTTGCAGCATGTGCAGGACATTAAGGCGTACGAGGCCAAACGACAGCAGCAGGCGCCCTGGTTATTCAACAAATAAGCAAGTGGGAATGTCATGACAAAGAAGATTTTGATTTTGCCCGGAGACGGTATTGGTCCGGAAATTGTGGCAGAAGCGGTAAAAGTACTGGAGATCCTGCGTGCCCGTGGCCTGGATATCAGCATTGAGCAGGCGTTGGTGGGTGGCAGTGCCTATGATAAATACGGTAAACCGCTGCCGGATGAAACCCTGGCGCTGGCACGCAATGCTGATGCGGTGTTATTAGGCGCGGTGGGCGGCCCCAGGTGGGATAATCTGGAGCCTGGATTACGCCCGGAAAAGGCGTTGCTGGGTTTGCGTTATGAATTGAAACTGTTTTCCAATTTGCGTCCCGCTATCCTCTATCCCCAGTTGGCCAATGCCTCGACCCTGAAACCGGAAGTGGTTGCCGGACTTAATATTATGATTGTACGCGAACTGACCGGCGGGATATATTTCGGCGAACCCAGGGGTGTGCGACAGTTGGAGAATGGCGAAAAACAGGGTTATAACACGCTGGTTTATTCCGAGTCGGAAATCGAAAGAATCGCGCGCTCAGCGTTTGAAATCGCCCGGTTGCGTCAACGCAGACTGTGTTCCGTGGATAAAGCCAATGTACTGGAAGCCACGCGTCTTTGGCGCGAAGTGGTGACACGGGTGTCTCAGGAATATAAAGATGTCGAGTTGTCCCATATGTATGTGGACAATGCGGCCATGCAGTTAGTGAGGGCGCCAAAACAGTTTGATGTCATGGTTACGACCAATATGTTCGGTGATATTTTGTCAGACGCCGCGGCTATGTTAACGGGTTCTATTGGTATGTTGCCCTCGGCATCGTTGGATGCCAACAATAAGGGCATGTACGAACCTATTCACGGATCCGCGCCGGATATTGCCGGTCAGGGTGTTGCCAATCCACTGGCCACTATCTTATCCGTGGCCATGATGATGCGTTACACCCTGGCTGAGCCGGAGATTGCAGATCAGATTGAGACCGCCGTCGATCAGGTGTTAACACAAGGTTTACGAACGGCCGATATTTACGCGGGTGAAGGCAAAAAGGTAACCACTGCACAAATGGGAGATGCTGTAGCCAAGATGTTGCAGTAGTAACGAATTATTTTGATTGATTCTTTAAATTTTTTTAGTGGGCCAAGATGCCCAAGAGGTTACAGGTAATGAGTAAGAAATTTAATGTAGCAGTGGTAGGTGCGACAGGCGCCGTAGGCGAAACCATGTTATCAATTCTGGCACAGCGCAAATTTCCCGTGGACCAGATTTATGCCTTGGCTTCCAGCCGATCCGCAGGCACCAAGGTCCAGTTCGGCAACCGTATGGTGACCGTGGAAGATCTGGCGCAGTTTGATTTTTCCAAGGCCCAGATTGGGTTGTTTTCCGCCGGCGGCAGTATTTCCGCCGAGTTTGCTCCCAAGGCAGCCGCAGCCGGTTGTGTTGTTATTGATAACACGGCTCACTTTCGTTACGAAGACGATATTCCACTGGTTGTGCCTGAGGTGAATCCCCATAAGATCGCGGATTACAAGAACCGCGGCATTATCGCCAATCCTAACTGTTCAACCATTCAGATGCTGGTGGCGCTGAAACCTATATATGATGCCGTAGGTATCGAACGTATCAATGTGGCCACCTACCAGGCAGTGTCCGGTACCGGCAAAGAAGCCATCGAGGAGCTTGCCGGTCAGACCGCAGCATTGCTCAACAGCAAGCCAATCGAGGCCAAGGTCTATCCCAAGCAGATCGCTTTCAATGTTCTGCCTCACATTGACGTATTCCTGGACAACGGCTACACAAAAGAAGAGATGAAGATGGTTTGGGAGACAAACAAGATTTTTGGGGATGACTCCATCATGGTCAATCCGACTACCGTGAGAGTGCCGGTATTTTATGGGCATTCCGAGGCAGTTCATATTGAAACCCGCGAAAAGATCAGTGCTGAAGCCGCCCGCAAATTGCTGGAGAAAGCGCCCGGTGTGAAGGTGCTGGATACCCGCGCCCCGGGAGGCTACCCCACGGCTGTGACAGAGTCTGCCGGCCATGATGAGGTCTTTGTTGGCCGGATTCGCGAGGACATTTCCCATCCCAGAGGCCTTAATTTGTGGGTTGTGGCGGACAATGTCAGAAAAGGGGCGGCCCTAAACAGCGTTCAGATTGCGGAATATCTGGCAAAAAACCATCTGTAAAACAATATTTACTTGTGATTTGTAAAGGGGCTTACTACAATAATTACGTAACCCTCAGTCTTTTAAGTCATTATTGTATAACAGGGTCTGGAATTTAGGGTGATTAAAACAAGTCGTTTACGTTTATTGGGGCTGTTTCTTGGCGCTTTCCTTGCGGTTGCGCCAGTGCTTACGTATGCCATCGGCTTGGGGAAAATTAAGGTTCACTCCGCGCTGGATGAACCGCTTAACGCCGAAATTCCTTTTACCTCTCTTTCACAAAAAGAACTAAAACGATTAAAAGCGGAACTGGCTGGCCGTGATGAATTTGTTGGTGCCGGTATTGATCGGTCGCTAGCACTAACAGATATTAAGTTTACTGTTGCCAAGCGGGTTGACGGCAGCTATTTCCTGCAACTGCGCACAGACAAACCTTTCCGCGAACCGTTTTTGCATTTTCTTGTGTACATCGAATGGGCGGGTGGCCGTTTGATTCGAGAGTACTCGGCGCTCATTGATCCGCCCTACCTTTTGGCAGTGAAGCCGGCAAAAATTGAGGCCCCTGTCACTGCTGCTGTTCCAGAGCCCATGCCTCAACAAGTGGAGGAGTTACCCGAATTGGCTCCGGCCGTATCGACGACTGTTCCGGAGGTACTTCCGGACGCGGAAAAAAAATCGGAAGCCCCCGCCGAAATTGCTGTTGAGGAAATAAAGGAAGAGCCAAAAGCAGAAACTGACAAAGCAGAAACTGACAAAGCGGAAGCTGAGAAAGCAGTTGAACCTGAACCGGCCGCCAAAGAACCTGAACTCGTTGCGCTGGTGGATGATGTGGTCGAGGAAGACCCTTTCGGCAATGAAATATTTGGTCCCACAGGAATCGGCGCGCGAGTTAAGATGGATCGTCGAACCGGCTGGCCTGTTGATCCGGTTGATCCCGATGCATTGTCCGTTGAGCCGCTGGAACCTGTTGCCGCTAAAGAGCAGTTGATTATTGAGCCGGAAAAATCAGTTGAAGAGACACCGGCATTAACTACCACGCAATACGACGCCAGTATGCTTGGCGATGAGTATCATGTTAAGCGTGGCGATACCTTGTGGGAAATCGCCGAAGAGGTTCGCCCGCGCAGCGACCTGAGTGTGCAACAGGTTGTCATGGCCATTTACCGAAGCAATCGTCATGCCTTCTTTGAAGATAATGTTAATAACCTGAAAGCGGGCAAGATCCTGAAAATCCCGGATTCAGAAGAGTTACTGAGGCAGTCTCATAAAGACGTGCGTGCCCAGTTCCAGACTCATTACGATGTTTGGCAGGAATACAAACTCAAGCGCGCGGCTGCCCGCCAGGCAATTCCTGCGCCTGATACACAGGATGCGGATATGGCTCCTGTTGTTGCTGCGCCGAAAGAAAAGCCAAAGCCGGCAGTTAAGCCCAAGGCAGAACCCAAAGCGGTCACCAAGAAAAAACCGTTAGAAAAGCAGGTAGCCAAAAAGCCGGAAGCACAGCCAGCTCCTAAGAAACAGGAAGCCAAATCTGAGCCTGAAAAGGGGACAGCGGCAGAAGATCTGTTGAAGATCGTACGCGCTACCCTGGAAAAGAAAAAAGATGTCACGAAGCCGGCAGGCGATACCGAAGCCAAGTCCCGCGCTGTGCAGGAAAAATCTGAATTGGCGGATCGCGTTGCGTCGACTGAAGAGTCGTTGCATTCCAAGGAAATGGAAACCAAAGAAATGGGCGAACGGGTTGGTCAGGTCAAAGAGCAACTGGAAAAACAAAAACGGTTAATGGAGCTGGAAAACGCCAAGCTGGCGCAAAATCAGCCGCAGAAACCTGGAGCCGCTCCTGCAGCCAAACCGGCTGCACCGGCAGCCAAGCCGGCAGCAAAAGCCGGCCCGCAAAAGCCGGTGGAGCGCGCGCAACCCGCGGTACCACCACCTCCGCCTCCGGCAGAAAAGGGTTTTGTTGAAGATTTAATGGAACAGGTGACGGGCGGCAGTTTCATTCTGCCTATCGTGGGCGGTGTTGTGCTAGTGCTTGGAATATTGGGCGCGATGTATATGCGCCGCAGAAAACAGGCGACCCTGGAATTTGAAGAGAGCATTCTGAATTCGACGATGGATAGTGAAACCACCGGAGACACTGAGGGTGATGCCGGTGATACCTCCTTCCTGAGTGACTTTAGCCAAGGTGGCATGGGTAACATCAGTACGGATGAAGTGGATCCGGTGGCCGAGGCCGAAGTCTATATGGCGTACGGGCGCGATGAGCAGGCAGAGGAAATCCTGCGTGAAGCCATTATGAAAGATCCGTCGCGCCATGAAGTGCGGCACAAGTTGCTTGAAATCTATCACTCCCGCGGCGATGTTGGTGCCTTTGAAACACTGGCGGAAGAGTTGTATGCCGCTCTGGGCGGTCAAGGTGGCGAGATGTGGGCTCAGGTCGCGGAATTGGGGAGAAGTTTGAATCCGGATAACCCGATGTTTGCCCCAGGCGCCGGTGGTGCTGGAGGCATCGCAGATGTGGATAGCACCGCTGAGATGGAAGACAGCACCAATATGCTGGACGATATGTTGGCGATGGAGCAAACCAGTAGCCAGAAAACCATGATTGTTCCCAGCGAGGCCGAAGAGGATGGCGGGCTCGATTTCGAGTCTCCCGCTAAGGCGGATGATGCAGGTATCGATATGGATATGGGCGGCCTTGATATCGGGGGCGACGAAGCCTCGGCTGGCGGTGATGGTATCGATTTTTCCATGGACTTTGAGTCCGGTGCAGGTGCTGCAGAGGAAAAAGCGGCGAGTACGGATGACGACGGTGGACTCGCCTTCGACATGGGTGACGATGGTGGACTGGATTTCGCCATGGAAGAAACACCCGCTGAAGAGGAAGGCGGCTTGAGCCTGGAGACTGCCGGTGATGAAGGCGGCGGTATTGATTTTGGTCTGGAAGAAGAGGCTGCTGT
>JAOUNW010000113.1 GCA_029880755.1 Gammaproteobacteria bacterium | reverse complement strand
GCTGCGGGTGGTGCAGCTGGGACAGCCCGATTCCCCGGGAGTCTCATGCTAACTAACATTAACAAAATATTGTAACTATATGAAATAAAGCAGATATTATTACGGATATCAGGTCAGCAATTTTTCCAGAATAAGGCGGTAAATATGCGACAACCTGGCAGGATCATCCGTGGCAATGCATTCATTGGCCTGATGAATCGTCCGGTTTAGGGGGCCTAGCTCCACCACCTGGGCGCCCATTGGTGCAATGAAGCGGCCATCGGAAGTGCCCCCGCTGGTGGACAGGGTGGTTTCCAGTCCCGCGATCTCCTGGATCGCATCCCTGGCGGCGTCAACCAGCTCTCCAACCGGCGTCAGAAACGGGTTGCCCGACAAACGCCAGTCAAGTTCATAGTCCAGTTGGTGCTTATCGAGCACGCGAGCTACCCTTTCCTTCAATTCCGCTTCAGTCACACATGTGGAGAAGCGGAAGTTAAATTGCATCGACAGCTCTCCGGGAATGACATTTTCGGCGCCGGTACCCGCCTGAAGATTGGCAATCTGAAACGTGGTTGCCGGGAAGTATTCATTACCGTTGTCCCATTGCATGCGACACAGTTCCTCTATGGCCGGGGCCGCCAGGTGAATAGGATTGGCGGCGAGGTGGGGGTAGGCCACATGCCCTTGTTTGCCCTTGATGCGAAGCTTGCCGTTGAGAGAGCCGCGGCGACCGTTTTTGATGACATCACCCAAGGTGTCCTGAGATGACGGCTCGCCTACAATGCAGTAATCGATTTTAATTTTTTGTTGCTCTAGCCATTGCACAACTTTTACAGTGCCATTGATTGACGGCCCTTCTTCGTCCGAGGTGATTAGCAGGCCAATAGAACCTTTATGGTCAGGATTGGCGGTGACAAAATCTTCAATCGCTGTGACAAAGGCCGCCAGTGAGGATTTCATATCCGCCGCGCCGCGCCCCCATAAAAAGTTGTCCCGAACCTTCGCTTCGAAGGGATCGGAAACCCATGACTCAAGCGGTCCCGTGGGTACGACATCGGTGTGACCGGCAAACACCACCAGAGGACTGCTGTCGCCGCGTTGCCCCCAGAAATTATCGACATCGGCAAAACGAAGACGCGTTACCTGAAAGCCGATAGCTTCCAGATGTTCGATCATGAGATCCTGGCAACCATGATCTTCCGGTGTGACCGATGGGCGCCGAATCAGTTCGGCCGCGAGTTCCAGTGTCTTGTCAGTCATGAGCGCTTAATCAGCAGTAGAATCCTAACTTAAATATCACGCAGCAGTTCATTGATACCGACTTTGCCGCGAGTCTTTTCATCCACCTTTTTGACAATCACAGCGCAGTACAAGCTATGGCTGCCATCTTTGGCAGGCATATTACCGGACACAACCACTGAGCCCGCAGGCACGCGCCCGTAGATAATTTCACCTGTTGCACGATCAAGAATCTTGGTGCTCTGTCCGATAAAAACACCCATAGAGATAACCGATCCTTCTTCAACGATCACGCCTTCCACTACTTCCGAACGGGCGCCGATAAAGCAGTTGTCTTCAATTATCGTAGGCGCGGCCTGCACAGGTTCCAGTACGCCCCCGATGCCAACGCCGCCGGACAGGTGTACATTTTTTCCAATCTGGGCGCAGGAACCGACGGTTGCCCAGGTGTCCACCATGGTGCCTTCGTCGACATATCCGCCAATATTTACATAGCTGGGCATGAGTACGGCGCTAGGGGCGATATAGGAACCGCGGCGCACCGAAGCAGGAGGCACCACACGGAAACCGCCTTCGCGAAAACTGCGCGAGTTGTAGTCTGCAAATTTTGATGGAACCTTGTCATAATAATTGGTATAGCCGCCCTTGATGAAGGTGTTGTCTTCGATACGGAAAAACAATAGCACTGCCTTTTTTAGCCACTCGTTAACTACCCAGCTGCCGCCTTTTTTTTCCGCGACCCTGGCCTGCCCGGTATCAAGCAGATTAATGGCCTCGAGAACAGCGTCCTTTACATGGGTATCGACGCTTCGCGGCGTAATGTCGGCCCGGCGCTCAAACGCTTCTTCAATAATACTTTGAATATTGCTCATCAGTTTAATTCTCCAGATAACGATATTTCTTCGATAAACTCTTTAATCCTAAAGGCAGCATCCTGGCACTCTTCAACCGTTGCCACTAGCGCCATGCGCACGTGATGGCTGCCGGGGTTGCCGCTGGCTGTCTTGCGCGACAAATAACTTCCTGGCAGAACTTTTACATTCTGTTTTTCAAATAGCAGTTTGGTAAAAACTTCATCACTAATGCTTGTCCTGGCCCAAAGATAAAATCCGGCATCAGGGCGGGTAACAGGCAACACCGGCTTTAATATTTCAAGGACCGCATCAAATTTCTTGCGGTACTGTAAACGATTCTCTTGCACATGTGTTTCGTCATTCCACGCTTGAATACTGATGCTTTGGGCCAGGGAAGACATGGTGCAGCCGTGGTACGTGCGGTATTCCAGGTAGTCTGCCATGATGGCGCCGTCGCCCGCAATAAAACCTGATCTCAGGCCCGGAAGATTGGATCGCTTGGAAAGGCTGTGAAATACCAGGCAGCGGCGATAATCTTTAATGCCAAGCTTTTCTGCTATCTGCAGCAAGCCCAACGGCGGGTTATTCTCATCAAAGTAGATCTCTGAATAACATTCGTCTGAGGCAATAACAAAGTTATATTTTTCGGCAAGTTCAAGTAAGTTAATGAAGTCCTGTTCGCTAGCGACTGCACCCGTGGGATTGCCGGGACTGCACAAATACACGAGCTGGGTTCGCTTCCAGATGGCATCAGGAACCTTCGAAAAATCCATTTTGTAGCCAGTTTCTGCTGTTGTGTTCAGGAAGTACGGTTCCGCTCCGGCGAGTAATGCCGCGCCTTCATAAATCTGGTAAAAAGGATTTGGCATTATGACTATCGGGTCTGACTTGCTGGTATCGACTATAGCCTGGGCGGCTGAGTACAGGGCTTCGCGGGTACCGCAGGCGGGTAGCACATGACGATCAGGATCCATATGGTCCGGATTGAGATGAAAACGCTGGATCAGCCATTGGCTGATTGCCTGGCGCAATTTGGCCGGGCCTCGCGTACTGGGGTAGATAGATATTTCTTGCGCATGTTGCGCAAGCGCCTCCAGCACGCGTGTAGGTGCCGGGTGCTTGGGTTCGCCGACCGACAGGGCAATGGATTTTTTATCGGTTGGAACAATGCCCTCGATTAATTTGGCGAGTCGCTCAAAGGGGTAGAGTTGCAGGCTCGCTATTCTAGGATTCATGAGGATTCGCTGGGTTAATGGAAGGCGAATTATACGGTATCGAATTATGGCGTCCAGCACCAAGACCATCTCAGCACCTGTTATCGCACTGCTAATCGGCGCGGCCATGTGGGGCGTGGTCTGGTATCCCATGCGTCTGCTGGAAAGTGAGGGCCTGAGCGGGCTTTGGCTAACGCTTATTATTTATTTTTCTGCGCTGCTAGCGACATTGCCCTTCAGTTATCGCAGTTTTCCGGAATTGATAGGGGCACCGGGCACGGTTGTGCCGTTAGCCATTGCAGCGGGCTGGACCAATGTTGCTTTTGTGCTGGCTATACTTGATGGCAATGTCATGCGGGTATTGTTGTTGTTTTATTTGTCCCCGTTGTGGGCGGTCATATTGGGGTATGTATTTTTAAAGGAGCGGCCGTCTCGGTTGGCCTGGATTACGATTTGGGTGGCAATTGCCGGTGCCGCGTTGATGTTATGGCATCCTGAGCTGGGTATCCCGTGGCCACACAACAAGGCGGACTGGCTGGCAATGACCTCGGGTTTTGCATTTGCTGTTTCCAATGTTGTTGTGAGAAAGGCGCAAAATGTATCTCTGGAAACGAAAGTAACAGCTACCTGGATTGGTGTGCTTGTTCTTTCCTTTGGCCTGATTATCTTGGCGCGACAGCCAATGCCTGTGTTCACAACCTCGATGATGTTTGGCGCAGTGGCCCTGGGTATTTTAGGAATTCTTGTTATGACCACACTGGTGCAGTATGGCGTGACACGCATGCCCGTGCATCGGTCGGCGGTAATTCTTTTGTTTGAACTTGTTGCCGGGGCGATTTCTCAGCAACTATTAACGAGCGAAACAATGACCGTGGTCGAGTGGACGGGGGGAGTGCTTATTGTCACAGCAGCATTTGTCTCTTCCCGCAGCTAGTCCGAGCAGTAGTTCGGCGGTCTTATTGGGTTAGCGATATCTTAAGCTGAATAAAGAATAGCGGCACCATTTTTGGATCTACCTTGGGAATATAGGTGATGTTGACAGCAACCTTGTCTGTTCCAATTGTCATAAATGGCAGCATACCGGGAAAGGGATCACCGTCATTGCGATCCTTGCGTGTCATGAGAAATGCTGTTACGCCGGCATCAATATGAATTGAGTTGTTGGCCATAAAGCGTTTGGCCAGGCCGCCACCGGCATAATAGGAGTTGTTCTCAAAGGAATCCTTAAAGCCGCCGGCATTAATAAACGGGTAGACATGATCTCCGTTGCCTGAGAAATCATACTGAAACCCGGTGCCAAGATTGGTTTCGTTATAATCGACACCCTGTTTCTTTTCCAGGTGCCAGGAACGGCCATTGAGCAATATACTCAAGCCATCTCCCAGGCTGCTGACAGGATAAATCATCGCAGCCAGCATAGGCAGTATTAGCACGAACAGGCGTACTCCATGCCATGCCCGGTTTTGTTGTAGATGCGTGTCAGATAATTTTGTCATCACGTGCCCCTTGCATCAGATTTGCAAAGTCCCGCTGATGAAGCGGTTACGTGACCAGGAGCGGATGCTGCAAAATTAACAGCCAAGGCGTGTTAAGACAGTGCTACCGGTAATGTCGTATTTGCCTCGTTTGGTGCGTTCCGGTGGTCCCGCTGTCATTTGGCCGAAGCCAGTTAGACCGGTGACTTTGCGCCCCTAACCTTTCGGATGGGGTAGCCTTTATCAGAACTACATTCAAAACGTGTTGCGTATAACTGATGGTAATCCTTGTTCAGTTATGGCTGGTAAGTGTTGCAAGGTTTGGGCCAGAATGAGGATTATCGGTACCAACTCGAGGACACGAATACCCGAGAGCGATAACTCACTGAGATGTATCAAGAAGAATAACTGAGAAAAAACATGGAAAAAACTCGCTGAAAATGATGTGAGAGGACAAGCGTCCTGTTTCGCGCGCTCAGTGGCAATTTTTTCTGTTTGAGGTTACGCAGTGCGTTATATACCTGAATATTATTCTGGATTATTGGCGCTCTCCGAAGATGGCGCTGCCGATCCGGATCATGGTCGCGCCCTCTCTTATGGCTGCCGGATAGTCATTACTCATCCCCATGGATAACTCGGTAAATTGGGTTAAGCCAAATCTGTTGCGGCACTGGTCGCGCAATTCTCTGAGACCGGAAAAGTATCGTCGTTGATCCGCCTCGTCGTCGGTGTAAGGTCCAATGGTCATCAATCCTCTAAAAATGAGGTAAGAAAAATCCTGCTCCAGCAGTTGTTCCATAAAGTGGTCCAGTTGGCCTGGTTCTATGCCAAACTTGTTTGGGTCTTGGGTAATATTGACCTGTAACAGGATATTCAGTGAGCCAGAACCTTCTTGCCGGCAGGCATTGTCCAGTTTTCCGGCAAGTGACAAATTGTCGAGTGAATGCAGCCATTGGAAGTTGCCCGGGATTTCCTTTGCTTTTCTTGATTGCAGATGACCAATAAAATGCCAAGTGATAGGCAAATTTCTTGTTTGGGGTATTTTTGTCAGGGCATCCTGAATAGTGTTTTCACCAAAATCCCGATGTCCTATTTCTAATGCAGCCCTAACGGCCTCGACAGGCTGTGTTTTTGACACTGCGATCAGTTTAATGTCCTCATTGGATCGCCCGGCGTTCCTGGAGATCGCCGATATGCAGTCTTTCAGACCAGCGAGATTTTGTTGAATCTGTTTGGTGAGGTCGTTGTGAACTTTATTTTCTGGATGAGTCATGCGCGTATGTATACGTGCATGGGGCAAAGCTGTCGAGTATTAGCGGTTAACCAAATAACTCTGCGGATTGACCGCCTGACCGTTGCGCCGGACCTCAAAATGCAGGTGGGGGCCGGTGGAGCGGCCGGAGGAGCCGACTTCGGCCACGGGTTGGCCCTTGGTGATGCGGTCACC
>JAOUNW010000011.1 GCA_029880755.1 Gammaproteobacteria bacterium | reverse complement strand
AATGCCACAGGAGAATATGGTGGTCGAGGCTGGCGAAGTATTGACGGAAGACAGTGATATTGAAATCAAGATGCTGCCATGCCGGGTGTCCGGATTGCAGCGATTGGCTAATAACGTTATGGGCCTGACGTTGAAGATACCGGAGGCAGCGGTATTTCATTATCATGCAGGCCAATATATCGATATTTTGCTGCGTGACGGCCGCCGTCGAAGTTATTCCATCGCTAACGCCAACCAAGATCAGGGCCTGCTCGAGTTGCATATACGGCACATGCCTGGCGGTGTTTTTTCCGAACATGTGTTCACGGTCTTGAAGGAAAAAGATCTTTTGCGTTTTCGTGGACCTTATGGCGCCTTTGTTTGGCGTCACGAATCCCACCGGCCCGCTATTTTGGTGGCGACAGGGACAGGCTTTGCACCAATTAAAGCGTTGCTGGAGCAGGCCTTCTCAGAGAAATACAAGGGCCCACTACATCTGTATTGGGGAAATCGGCAGCAACAGGATTTTTATTTGCTTGAACTTCTGAATGGCTGGCAACAAATGTATGACAATTTCAGTTTCACGCCAGTATTATCCAAACCGCTGGATAGTGATGATTGGAAGGGGCGGTACGGTTGGGTGCAGGACGCGGTGCTCGCGGACTATCCGGAGTTATCGGCATATGATGTTTACGCTAGCGGATCTCCGGAAATGGTAGCGTCCGCGAAGGCCGTGTTTACTGAACGCGGCTTAGCGACAGATCATTATTACAGTGATGCCTTCGTGAAGGCAGGGGATTGATTCTAAACTTGCTATTTCAAAAGGAGATACGTATGAGAAAGGCATTATCAGTGCTGGTCGTTTTAGTATTAGCTGCCTGTAGTAGCGACGAACCCCCGCCGGAAGACCACGTTTTTCGCACTCAGACCGACGCTTTGAAGAAAGCGCAGGAAGTGGAAAAGAAGACTTTGGAGCAGGCGGATAGAATGCGCCAACAGCTGGACGCTATTGATACATCTGGCCAGGACAAGGAATAGCTAGCCAAGATATATCAGAGCAGTGCGGATATGGCTTGGCGATAACTGCGCAAGGCATCGCCTGTTTTTCCTTGTTGTTCAAGAAGGTCGCCTTTTAACAGAAATGCATCTGCTGAGCGTTGCTGTTCAATTGACTGGTTGACATAGGTTAGCGCTTTATCAAGAAAGCCATTGTGTCTCGCCAGTCGTGCCAGCGTAAGAAGCAGTGCCGGACTGTCTTTGTGATCAGCTAGCCACTTTTGGCAATCACTAAACTGTTTTTCCGGTTGTGCGCTCAGGGTTTGTCCGTAAAGCGCCACCAGTTGCTCATTCCAACCAAAATCGATGGCCTGTCTTAACAGTTTTCCCGCCTCGTCAGTTTGGTTTTGTTTTATTAGTTGACCGGCATAGCTGGCTATGAGCTCAGGGCGATCTCGCAGTGACTTGGGAATTTTTTGCCAGGCTTTTTTTAGTATCTCGGCAGAACCTGATGGTAGCGATAACTTAAGTAATTCGCTGGCCGCCTTAAGTTCTAAATCACTTACCTCGCGTTTATCAATGCCCCGTGTTTTCCTGGCTTCCGGTGCCAGATCAATCACACTGGACCAATCACCAAGTTCAGTATAAGCGTACAGTAGTTGTTTCAGGGTTGGAGAGTGTTTTGGATCAAGCTCATAAATTTCCTTAAGTGTCTCAATTTCTCTCTCATGTTGGTTTGCTATATGCTGAAGGCGTGCCCTGGAAAATAGAATGGTCAAAACATGTTCTGGTGATAGGTTTTTCGCCCTTGCGATATAGGCGTCACGCTTCTCATAGTCTTGACGCTGTTGGCAGGCAAGGGCGGCACCAAGAAAATTGATTGCCGGGAGATCACTGTGATCGACGTCTTCCAAAAAACATGTCTCTGCCTCCTGCCAGTTATTTTCAATCATATGCAGTATGCCTTGACGAAATGATTGCCGAGCTCCCTCAGTTTGTTTATGCGCCTGCCACTTTTTTATATTGGATCGTAGCTTCCAGATACGACTTACTAAATACCAGATGCCGTAAAATATGACTGCCCCTGCAAATAGCAGGAAAGCAAAGACCATCAGGGATGTTTCCATGCTCCAGGTGCCTCTTGTAATAAGCACATAGCCGACATCCTGCATGGCATAATGGGCTGCCAGCGCCGCCAGTAGCAGAGTGGATACAATGTAAAACAACTGTTTCATCAGTCGCTACCGCCGAGTCTAATTTTTCTGAGCAGATTTAATGAGGATGATATATCTGGTGCTTCTGTTTGGAGCTGTGCTCTTCGCATTGAGTCAAGCTCACCGAGCAGAGATTTTACAGAGGCTGCATTAACATCGAAGTATTTTTTGATCCAGTTACCGGCGATTTTTAGATTATTTTGGTAGCTCTTCTGGTTGTTAGCCAGTAGCGCATTTTGTGCACCGAATAGTATCAGGCGCAAGTTTTCGCGAAGGAAATATTCTTCCTTGGGAGAAAGCAACGCCTTGTGCTGCTGGTTATCTGTGCGCACACGTATAAGATCGGTAAAATCTAGCCACATTTCTTTAAACCATCCGTGGGATTCTGTCTGCTCTTCGTGAACCGGTGACCCAGTACTTGTGTGTCTGTCAGGTGCATGCTTAATTGCCAATGGCAGTTGATCGACGTTTTGACTGAGTCCTCCCAGACGCAATGCCATGCCTGCAATATCTGGACGCTCCAGGGTTTTTAGCGACGCAATTTCTTGGGTAATGGCTTTTCTTACTGCTAATAGCGTAGGGCTGCCCAGTTGCTTTAGTTGGTAATCCGCGGCGGCCAGTGCGGCGATGGCGGTGTCGATATCACCGGCCAGTTGCAGACGATTGTTGGCAATAATCAGAAGTTGCTCGGCTTCAGTCAGAACCCAGTCGGTTCTGTCTCTTCCAAGATCACGAGACAGATTATCAATACCGTTATGCAAAGCCTGCTGGCCTTCACTTAGCTCAATGAGCGCCTTCTCGTAGTTGTCCAGGCGTTCCTGTTGCCTTCGGCTATCTTCCATGAGCTGTTCCAGTGCGCCAACTGTGTCCGATCTGAATAGATCCCGCTGCTCAAAGAATACAAAATAGGCCAGATAGGTGGTTGTCAAGACGGTGAGTAGTGACAGAAATAAAGTAATAAGAACAACCACTCTGGAAACAGAAGGTGTTTCTTTTACAGCAGGCTGGCTGGTATTGCTCATGATTCCCTGGTTCCTTTTTATCGGCTGGCTGGAATTATAAATTGTTTTTGGTGGACTTCCACTGTTCAATCGCACTGACTATAGCCTCATCACTGGCGTTGTCCGTTATTATGATCTTTTTAAATCCCAATTCGCTACAAACTGTAGCAATACGGTCGCTTATTGCTATCACTGGTATCTCTAATAATGCCGATGTTTCCGGTGCGGCCATTTCGTACAAATTACGTATGGCCTCGGCACTGGTAGTCGTGATTATCCGCGCCGTACCGTTTTTTAGAAACTCTATTAGTGGTTCATTGCCGGTATCAGGTTTTACCCGGCGGTAGCATTCACCATAAACAACATGGGCACCTCTGGCGGTCAGCGTATCATATAAGACATTGCGCCCACCGTTCCCACGAAAGATAACGATCTTTTCTCCTTTTACCTGCTGAAGTTCAGGTAGCGCCAACAGGGATTCACTATTGTACTTTTCTTCCGGTGTCAGTGTGCTGCTATACCCGTACTCAGCAAGTTTAAGAGCAGATCCTCTACCGACACAGGCAAGTTTAATATGGGGTGGAACGGTATTGTGGTGTTTGAATATAGATTCCAAAGCATGTTCCACGGCATTGGGGCTGATAAAAATTGCCATGGAAAAACTCTCCAGATTGTTGATAACGTTATTTAGCTCGGGGCTATCATTATTGCCTTTTATCTCAAGGGCGGGAAAAACGATGGCGACATCGCCGGCATTTTTGATAAGCCGAACCAGATTCTGGTTCTGATTTGCCGGCCGTGTAACCAGGATACCAATAGGACTTGTCTTAGCCACTGTTTGTGACACTATCAAGAATCGCTTTGGCACCCTTTTCCAACAAATCATTGGCGAGATTGATGCCAATGGTAGCGGGGTTGCTAGCCAGACCACTTATTTCGCCCCGAATAATCCTGCTGCCATCAGGTAGTCCTACCAGGCCGCGCAAAAATACCTCGCTACCCTTAATTGTTGCGTGGCCGCCAATTGGCACCTGGCAACCGCCTTCAAGGCGTTCGTTCATGGCGCGTTCAGCCAAAACGCAGTCAGCGGTATCCGTATGATGCAGTGCGCGTACCAGCTCATTGATTTCTTCATCATCCCGCCGGGATTCAATACATACCGCCCCTTGCCCTACTGCGGGCAGGCAGGCGTCTGTTTCAATAAATTCGGTGATATGTCTATCCAGGCCCAAACGAATTAATCCGGCCGCTGCCAGAATAATGGCATCATAGTTTCCCTCCTCAAGTTTTTTAAGCCGGGTATTCACATTGCCACGCAGATCCTCAATTCGTAAATGGGGGAATCTTGCTCGTATCTGGCACTGTCGCCGAAGGCTGGAAGTACCCACGCACGCACCCTTCGGTAACTCAGACAGGTGGCGGTGATGGACTGAAACAAAGGCATCTCTTGGATCCTCTCTCTGGCAAATGGCGCTTATATGCAGGTCGTCGGGTAGCTGGGCCGGCATGTCCTTGGTAGAGTGGACAGCCAGATCGCAGCGCCCGTCCAATAACCCCTGTTCCAGCTCTTTGATAAATAGACCTTTGCCTCCGATTTTTGCCAAAGGACTGTCTAGAATACGGTCGCCTTCCGTGCTCATTTTTACCAGCGTAATGTCCCGGTCTGGAAAGACTTCCAATAGTCGTGTTTTTACGTAGTCGGCTTGCCACAGGGCAAGCTGGCTTTTTCGAGTGGCGATGCGTATGGGTCTCAATTTGGGGTCCTGAACTTCGGAAAATAGGAAAGATCGAATATTAAGGCTGTATAGGAGTCAGAATCAAATTGGTTGAGATTATGGATTATACTTATGTTATCAGACGTCCTCCGTGTAGAGGATTCCGGAAATGAAGTTATCAAAGAGCCCCCTTTATTTGTTTTTTAGTGTCGTTTTTTGGGTGATTCCATCTTTTGCCTCAGAACTACCCATTGCAGAAGATTTTCAGGAAGATGCCAGACTAGCCAGGCACTCCATGATGCCGATTTTGGTATTTTTCGTCGCGGATTACTGCGATTACTGCGAAACGGTTAATGACTTGTATCTGCAACCGATGTATAGCAGCGGTGAGTACAGCAACAAACTCATATTTCGCATCGTCAATGTCGGTCGTGCCCAGAAGATTCGTGATTTTAATGGGCACAAAACCAGTCATATACGCTTCGCTGGCGAAGCTGGCGCCTCCCTTACGCCGGCTATCCGTTTTTATGGCCCCGACGGACAGGAACTGGTTCCGGAGATCTTGGGGTATAACTCACCTGAATTTTATGCTGCTATCCTGGAAACGGCCATCTCCAATGCCATAAGCAAGCTACGTCATCCTGCGACTCCCGGCAACAACAACCGCTGAGAACGGTTAGTCGCTGGATTTATTTCTTGCCCAGCGCCGGACTGACGCCGCATGCCGCCGACTGACATCCAGTTTTTTGTCGATACCTTTGATGCTTACTTGCCATGAACCGGAGGGGTTTTTCTCGATGGCATTTATAAAAGCTCTGGCAACCAGGGCATTTCGGTGAATTCTTAGATATCGTTCTCCAAATTCCTTCTCCAGATTAACCAGGGAATCCTCAATCAGGTGTTCTTCCTGTGCTGTGCGAACCACCACGTATTTACTGTCAGCCAGGAAGTAGCAGATATCGGTGACAGGAACCAAACGGATGTTTCCTCTCATATGTACACTAATGTGGGTTCTCTCCTGCTGTTCCTCTC
This sequence comes from Gammaproteobacteria bacterium, assembly GCA_029880755.1. Lineage (GTDB taxonomy): Bacteria > Pseudomonadota > Gammaproteobacteria > Acidiferrobacterales > SZUA-150 > JAOUNW01. The sequence goes on along the minus strand of JAOUNW010000011.1, from coordinate 17,339 downwards.
TGGCCTCGTTAATTTCCTTCAGTTGTTTTTGGGTAAGCTTTCGCGCCTTTACCAGCGCATTTGCCAAACGATCCTTGCGTATGGGTTTTAACAAATAATCCACCGCATTCACCTCAAAGGCATCCAATGCATGCTGATCATAGGCAGTGGTGAAAATAACAGAAGGCGGGTTTTCCATGCCCATTAAATGCATGGCTGCTTCCAGTCCATCCATTCCCGGCATACGAATATCCATTAACAGAATATCCGGGTTCAGTTCCGCCGCTTTTTCTACCGCCTCGTTGCCACTGCGGCCCTCACCAATTACTGTGTGGCCGCCTATGTCATTAACGAGTTCTCTCAGGCGGTCTCTGGCAAGTTTTTCGTCGTCTACTATCAATATCCTCATAATAATTTCCTGGTTACATTATGTCTCTGACGGGTAGTGAAACACTGATGATAAAGCGGTTGTCCTGGCGTTCCCATCTGATCTTGGCCCTGTCTCCGTAGTATGTGTGGAACCGTTGTTTGATATTTTCAAGAGCAGAGTCGATATCAGGGCCAATATCCTTCTTTTTTTGCTTGGGGGCGGGGTGGGTGATCCGTATCTTGATAATATCTTCCTCTTCCCACAGGGTAACACTGACCGCTCCGCCACTTGGCAGAGGTTCAACACCATGGGTAATGGCATTTTCCAGTAGTGGTTGCAAAGTCAGGATGGGCATAATGGCCTTCCTTGGAAATTTGCCGATATCCCAGGTTACCTGCAGCCGGCTATCCAGCCGAAGCTCCTCAAGCGCCAGGTACTTGCGGGCGACATCAATTTCCTTGTTGACCGGTACCAGGGTTTCCTCTTCATTGAGCATCATGCGAAATAGCTCCGACATATCCTCGATAGCGGTTTCCGCTTTTTTAGGGTCGCTGCGTGTCAGGCTGGCAATGATATTCATGGCGTTGAATACGAAGTGTGGACGTATGCGCGATTGCAGTGCCTGCATTTTAGCTTGCGCCTCTGAAATAGTGCGCTGTTTCAGCTCCTGCTTGGTCAGAAAATAACCCAGCATCAAGGCGTTGATGATGGCGCTGATCGACAGGTTCTGGAAATGCAGGTGCGCATACCAGGCCGGGCGTGGTGAAGCGATTTTGCCGGTCCACCATAATACCCAAACGGCGCACTCGTTAACGAGAAATGTAATAAGTAGCAGGATCAGGTACGCGGTAATCAGGGCCATATGATTCGGCAGCCGAGTTAGGTAGGTGCGGCTCAGGCACAGGCCGGCAGCACAGGCCAACGCAATCCATTGCACAAAAATTGAAATCTGGAATAGGGCCTCAAAATAGTTTGAAAAAAAGATGCTGGGCACCGGCATCACCAAGCTGATTACCAGGGCTAACATCTCGGCGATCATGACCAGGTTAATGATCATTTTGCCTTCGCAGAAGTTGGGCAGGAAGTGCTGCGTCCGCAACTCAAGTTTGATATCAGGATTGGGCGCCATCAGTTCTCGCACAAAAAAACGTAGGCGAGACAGATCGAATTTTTTGCTTGCATCCATTACGCTGATCAACCTTTCACGATGGGCATTTTAATTTTGACATGATATTGGCCGCCTTCTTCAAAGGATTGCATACTGGCGGCTTCGCCAAACTGTGTGCTGAGACGCTGGCGGATGTTATCAAGAGCTATCTTGTTGCCCTTGGTGTGGGCCTTGCTGGTCGCTTCCGGCAGGGGATTGCTTATCATAATATTAAGTGTTTCACCTTCCGACCATAAGTCAATCTTTAAAGTGCCACCGCCAAACCGGGTTTCAATTCCATGGTAGATGGCATTCTCCAGTAAGGGTTGCAGGGTCAGTGCCGGAATCTGGGCATTTCGAGGGATATTGCCGACATTCCATTGTATTTTAATGCGGTCACCCAGCCTGACTTTTTCGATTTCCAGGTATTGCCGCGAGATCTCCCGCTCTGTCGACATGGGCACCAGTTTACGGGCATCAGCGAGCAGGACGCGGAAGAGATCGGCAAGATCGTGTAAAACTGCTTCGGCTTTGTCGGGGTCAGTGCGTGTCAGGCTGGCTATGCTGTTTAAACTGTTAAACAGAAAATGCGGTCTGATACGGGACTGTAGCGCCTGCATAGTCGCTTCCTGTTTGGTTTTAGCGTCAATCACTGCCCGGTGTGTCAGGATCAGGTAGCGCAGGCCGGGTATGCCGATCAAAGCAGTAATCATCAAGCTCCGCAACAGCAACGGCTCGCGCCATTCAGGCCAGCGTTCACCGATTAGCTCCAAATCATAAAGCGAGAAAATCATTGCCTCGGTGCCGATTATGGTGACGCACAAGAGTAGCAAAAATGAAAATATCGCACCTTTGCGCACTGGCATCGGCGCAATAACTGGAGACACCAGTTTAAATACCACCACGATGCAGAATGACAGAATCAGGGCGAAAGCAGATAATAGATTCAGATCCTGCCATGCCTGCTGATCAAAAGATGAATTGCGGCCGATAGTAACAATCATGGCAACAATTTCAGCCAGCAGAATTATGCGCACGGCGTTACCAAAAGAGGCGAAGTCCGGAAGAAAGTTATGAGAGGAATCCTGTTGTTTGCTCATGGGCGTAAGAAAGACCAGATTCGGTGACAAATCAGTTTAAGTTGCAGAGTATTTATCATAGCTTGGAGCCGTCACAAAAAATACCGCTTGCTGACCCTTTCAGGCAATCCATCGGAGGATGCTTGCGGGCCGGACCTTGCCTGTTTTTTCGGGATTAGACGCCCGGTGGCAAGAAAGGGTTTCAAGGGCATACAAAATTGTTTGTCTTGGGTAAAATCGGTCGTAATGTCGGTATTTTAAAGGATGAAATGGCATTTAGGGCCTTTTTTGGCGCAGCATCTGGTTCAAAAAAAAGCCCCCCGGAGACCGGGGGGCGTTAAATCCCTGGTTCGGAATTTTCGGGGTGGGGGTGCACGAAAGGAGAGGCCGAACCAGAGTGAGCTTTAAATAGATCAGGGTTTCTCGATATAACTTAAATTCCTAAAGTCGTCAAAATTCAGTAAAGTGTGGCGTTTCATATACTCTTTTTACAAGATAGCCCGGCAGGCCCGGGATAACAAATGACCACCGATAACTGGATGGCGGGTACAGATGGGCGGCCAGGGTAAAGGGAAAAACAGGGTAATATTGCAATATTATGGCTAAAAAGAAACTTTGGGGCGGTAGATTTTCTGAATCGACGGATGCGTTTGTGGAGGCGTTTACAGCATCAGTAGATTTTGATCAACGCTTGTATCACCAGGATATAGCGGGGTCCATAGCGCATGCCAGCATGCTGGCTCATGTTGGTGTAATTTCCGAAAGTGATAAAGAAAAAATTGTAACCGCCTTGCTAAGGATTGAGTCGGAGATTGATTTGGGCGGTTTCCAGTGGCGTATAGATCAGGAAGATGTTCATATGAACATCGAATCAAGACTGATTGAATTAATCGGTGATGTGGGCAAGAAGCTGCACACTGGCCGCTCTCGCAATGATCAGGTTGCTACTGACATTCGTCTTTTTTTGCGCGATGGGGTTGATCAGCTTTGTGTTTCGCTGAGATCTTTGCAGGCAGTATTGCTTGATGTTGCAGAACGTGAAGTAGCCACGATTATGCCCGGCTTTACCCATTTGCAGGTGGCGCAACCAATTACATTTGGTCACCACATGATGGCGTGGTTCGAAATGCTGGATCGTGACTTTGATCGGCTCAAGGACTGTCGCAAGCGTATAAATATTATGCCGCTTGGTTCTGCTGCTTTGGCGGGCACAAGCTATCCAATTGATCGCGAATATACCGCCAGTCTTCTCGGGTTTGAACGACCTACTAATAACTCACTTGACGGTGTTTCGGACCGCGATTTTGCCATTGAGTTTGTTTCGGCGTCAGCATTGCTTATGACCCACTTGTCCCGGTTTTCCGAGGAATTGATCTTATGGTCGTCGGCGCAATTTGGATTTATTGAATTGAGCGATGCTTTTTGCACCGGTTCGTCGATCATGCCGCAAAAGAAGAATCCCGATGTTCCGGAGCTGGTGCGTGGAAAGTCAGGTAGGGTCAACGGCCATCTGGTGTCCTTGCTGACTCTGATGAAAAGCCAGCCCCTGGCTTACAATAAGGATAACCAGGAAGACAAAGAGCCGATATTTGATGTTCTGGACACGGTACTGGCTTCGGTCAAAGCTTACACCGGTATGATGGCGGAGGTTTCCGTTAAACGAGAGAATATGCTTGCGGCTGCGGCTGGTGGCTTTTCTACGGCAACAGATTTGGCTGATTATCTGGTGCGAAAGGGCCTGGCATTTAGGGATGCCCATGAGATAGTAGGAAAACTTGTGCGTTACGGTATCAAGACCGATAAAGATTTATCTGAAATGAATTTGGATGAATTATCGCAGTATAGTGATGTTATTAAAGAGGACGTATTTGACGTGTTGACGCTAGAGGGTTCTGTGTCGTCACGGAATCATGTGGGCGGGACGGCACCGGATCAAGTGATGGCCGCGATACAAAAAGCGAGACAGCGCATTGGCTGACACCAGTCTGGATATTTCGGCGCTAAAACAGCGACTGCATGAATTTGCTGACGAACGTGATTGGCATCAGTTCCATTCGCCAAAGAATCTTGCGATGGCATTAATCGCTGAGGCGGCAGAACTCGTTGAGCATTTTCAGTGGCTCAGTGAAGAACAAAGCAATAACCTGTCAGAAAAACAAAAACTAGAAGTGGCTTTGGAGATGGCAGATATCCTGATTTACCTTGTCAGGATGGCTGATAGGCTGGATGTTGATTTACCGGCAGCGGTATGGAAAAAAATCGAAATTAATGAACAACGATTTCCGGCGCATGTTGTGAGAGGCAAAGCAACTTAATAAGATTTGTTATGGAAGTAACTTTGAGAAGGTTATTCCAGCCTCGTTTTAAGAGTTTGTCAGAATGCTTTTCCGGTTTGACTTTTTTGCCTCAAGACGGAGACTGTATGGGGGATAAAAAAAATATACCTGGCCCGAGTGATTTTGTTGAGCGACGTTCGGGAAATGATCGGCGGAGAAAGCTGGACCGGCGAGGACCGCTGAGATGGGACCCGAGAAATGAGGATCGTCGTAAAAAACAGAGGAGAAGGACTGAAAAATAATATAAAAAAGCTATTCCCGGGATTTGGCTATTCATTGCTTTCTCTGATAAGTTTTTTTATTTTTACGGTAGAGATAGGCTCTCCTTTGCCAATTCCTTCGCAATACAGTTTCTCCCGGTTCCAGGCAACAGGAGAATGCATGATTTCAGGCCAAAAGGGGTAGGTTTGGCATTGTTTCGGGCGAACAGGATAAATCTTGCAAGTATTGTCCTTTTTTAAAAAGGTGCAGCTCCCTGTGTCCAGAATGGCAATGCCCGTCATGTCCTCGGCGACAGGAACCAGGTAGCGCTTTCGGAACCAGCTGCTTGAAACAGCAAGAAATTCTTGTATTGCCCGTTGCTCTTTGGAGCTGACCTCGATGTAGTGTGTATTATGGCTGCCTGTACAGCATCTTCCGCAGCCCGTACATTCAAACCTGACAACAGATTTTCGTGTGTACCACATAAGCTTTCTCGTATTGATTTTGGACTAATCCAGGTGTATTAACCCCGGTTTCGGGGATACTCTCAGTTATTGCTTTATTCTACAATCCCGACCACCTGTTTACAGCAAGATAGAGGAAGAGAGGGCGTCAGTGAGAAAGGCCGTAATTTTAATATCAGTTGGTTTGTTTTTATGGGGGTGTGGTAACAATACCGAGCTGGAGGCGCTAAGGGCCGGGTTACGTGACGCTCACGATAAACTGGGCCAGATGCAAGCTGAGACAGACCGGTTATATGAGGAACTGGATGTTGTCAACGAGGAGCTGAAAACGGTAACGGAAAAACTGGTTCGTGTGAAAATTGAACGGGACAAAATGGCGCAGGAGTTGAGAGCCTTGGGAAGACTGCAATGACATTGTCCGAATTATTAATTAAATAGCGAGAACAGAAGAAACATGGGTAGCTTTTTTCAATTTAAGTGTCGCTTTTGTCAATATAAGGTTGACCAGATTCCTGTTGGGACGGGAAAAGATCAGACTTTGGCGCTAAGGTTGTTCAACTGCAGTAGTTGCGGCTCCATAGGTAGTACCTGGACGGGCCAAGACAAGTCGCCTCGCTGCGCATTTTGTTACGACAAGGAAATTACACTTTTGCAGGAAAAGGCTGGTGTAATTGATTGTCCAAAATGCCAGGAGCCCGCCAGTCTTGTGTTAATGCCAGGAAACTGGGAATAGTTACTAAACTACAATAAAGTGAAAAAGAAGGTACTTATTCTTGGCGGTTATGGGAGTTACGGTAGCCGGATCACCAGAGTGCTGGCTCAAGATCCGAGTATTGAATGTGTTGTTGCCGGGCGCAATCCCCCAAAGCAGCGGAATAAAAAAGACAGTCCCGTTATCTATTTAACACTGGACTGTAATGATCCAGGCACTTTTGGCGCAGTTTTGCCAAGCATGTTTGCTGTTATCAATGTTCGTGGATCTTTTGATAGCCAGGATTACAGAATAGCCGAACAGTGTGCGACGTTTGGCGTGCACTATGTTGATTTGGCGGACTCTCGAGATTACATATCAGGTTTTGAAAGACTAAATCGTGCCGCCGTCAGGAACGGCGTGTTATTGGTAACGGGGGCCGGCTTCTCGCCTACGATATCGACATTGCTGGTTGATAGTGTGAAGCATGATTTTGCCAGTATCAGCGAAATCAATGTTTTTGTCTCATACGGAAACAAAAATATGGGTGGAACTGCCAGTATGCGTAGTCTGTTAAGTCAGATTGGTCGGTCTATGCGTTTGAAAGGCCGCGGTCAATGGCGAACGTTTCGAGGGTGGAGCAAGGGGCGTAGTGTCCAGCTTCCTGACCCGGCAGGCAAAAGACGATTGTATTTATGTGATGCGCCGGAGCTAGAGATACTCAGCGAGCGCTATCAGGCGGAAACAGTGACCTTCCGGACCGGCTTCGAATTAAATGTTTTTAACTTCGGTTTATCGATTCTCTCCTGGCTAACCTCAAAAAACAGGATACAGCATCCCGCTCGTTTGGCCAGAGCATTATTAAGAACAGGCAGGTTCTTTCGGCGGATGGGGAGCGATCATGACGCCGTAGGCGTCAGGATATCCGGTCTTGCGAACAACAGTCAGGCAATTGTTCATAACATCTTTCTGGTGGGTCGTAGTGGTGCAGGGCCTATTATTCCCTGTGCGCCCGTCATCGGCCTGGTGAAAAAATGGGTAAATGACGGTGTTACCCAATCCGGAGCCATGAACGGTTATGACTTAATCGGGTTTGATGATATAAAAGATGAGCTGCGCCATCACGACGTGGTGATGGTTCGTAGCTGAGCGGTTTTGTTCGGAGCCTATAAATGAGACAACAGAGCCTGTTTCGGGTGCTTGGCATGATGCTGCCGGTGGTATGGTTCGGTATCGTTTTGGGTGTGGGTGCATGTGGAAAAAAAGGGCCCCTATATTTACCGCAACACGATGCGGAACAGACTGGCATCAGCAAGGAGGCTGATAAGAAAAAAACGGGGCAGGAAAAGTAGTACCCGTATATTATGTTGGCATAGTTAAACAAAAACTAAATAGCGAAATCCGGCGTGGAACCCTTTACCTACTACAATAGCGAGCTTTACGTGGAAGATGTGCCAGTAAAACAGCTCGCAGAACAACTGGGCACACCGCTATATGTTTACTCAAAGGCCAAGATTGTTTCTCAGTGGCAGGCCTACAACGAGGCCTTTTCTGGCCGTGATCATTTGGTTTGTTATGCAGTGAAAGCCAACCCCAGCCTGGCGATATTGAATTTGTTGGCTGGCCTGGGATCGGGGTTCGACATCGTTTCGGTTGGTGAATTGGAACGTGTTTTGCTCGCAGGAGGTGACCCCGGACGAGTGGTGTTTTCAGGTGTGGGAAAAACAGCTGAGGAAATGAGACGGGCCTTGGAGGCGGGGATTCATTGTTTTGATGTCGAGTCGGAACAGGAGCTTGAGCGTTTGAATCAGGTGGCTGGAGGACTTGGTAGGCAGGCACCGGTATCCTTGCGCGTTAATCCGGATGTTGATCCTGAAACCCATCCCTATATTGCCACCGGGTTGAAAGAAAGTAAGTTTGGTATACCCATTGAAACAGCTGCCAGCGTCTATCATCGCGCCAGTAAGCTGCCTAACATAAAACTTCGCGGGATCGCCTGCCATATCGGCTCACAACTCACCAGCATCGAGCCTTTTCTGGATTCTTTGGAGAGGGTGCTGGATCTGGTTGGAGAGCTCGGGGATCACGGCATTTCTTTGGATGAGCTGGATCTGGGTGGTGGTTTGGGTGTGACCTATCTGGACGAAGAGCCCCCCGATCCGGACGACTTTGTCGTAGCGCTAATGGAACAATTTCAGTCCTTTGGTTCCCGTTACCAGCGTATGAAGTTCATTATTGAGCCCGGACGTTCCATTGTTGCTAACGCAGGCATGCTGGTGACTCGAGTCCAATACCTAAAATCTGCTGGTGAACGCAACTTCGCTATTGTTGATGCAGGCATGAATGATTTAATGCGGCCATCTTTGTATGATGCCTGGCATCCTATTGTGCCCGTAACACAGACCGATGACGGTAATGCAGTAGTTTATGATGTAGTGGGCCCGGTATGTGAAAGTGGTGATTTTCTTGGACATGACCGGGCTTTGCTACTGGAACCGGGAAGTCTAGTAGCAGTCCTGGCAGCAGGTGCTTACGGCGCATCCATGGGTTCCAATTATAATTCGCGGCCCCGCCCCCCCGAGGTGTTGGTCGATGGTGACTCCTATCGAGTTATTCGGCGACGGGAGACTTTCGAGGATATGGTGGCAACGGAAACTGTGGCGACCTAGATTTTTTTTGGATTGCGGACTCTTCGTTCGCGCCGCCAGTTTACGTAACGTTTGCGTAGCCGCCAATAGGCTGGTGAGTTAGCGAACAGGAGAATCAGGCCCAACGGTATCATCCATACCCCCAGTACCGGAAGGAACGGACCCAGTATCCCGCCTATAACAAAGAGCACCCCCGATACAATACGTATCCATTGGTTAGGATGGCGCTTCAGTTTATGGAAGCCTTTCCGAATTCGGTGTTTCATATATCTCCAGACAGGTTATATGGGGTCGTGATTCAGCTATTCGAGAGGCATCTAGATCTATTCTGTAAGGGCCAACAGGGTTCGTGACTAATTCAAGTTCATCCAAGATAAGTGTACACTCAGTTAATTCATAATTTGAAACACATTTTGCAGGCGCCTGTCGCCTGCAGATCGCCCTTGGTTTCCCTTAAGGCGTTAGCTGGTGTAACGTTGGAGCATGTTGATAAAGTTCAGCAAAATGCACGGCCTGGGGAATGACTTCGTTGTTTTTGATGCCATTAGCCAGAGAATTGACCTGAGCCGGGAGCAAATACAGCACTTGGCTGACCGGCGTTTTGGTATTGGTTGTGACCAGGTGTTATTGGTGGATTCCCCTGTTGGCAAGGAAGCGGACTTTCGTTACCGTATTTTTAACGCGGATGGGGGAGAGGTTGAGCAATGCGGTAATGGCGCACGCTGTTTTGCCCGATTCGTCAGGGATAAAGGATTAACCGATAAGGATGAGATAGTTGTAGAGACGTTAGCAGGGGTGATTCATCTCAAAATTCAGCCGGATGATCAGGTAACCGTTAATATGGGTGCGCCCGTATTTGAACCGGGCGCTGTACCTTTCAAAACAGATGATTCCGTGGCTGTGACTTATCCCCTGGATATCGAAGGCAGGCCGGTTTCGGTCAGTGTCTTGTCTATGGGTAATCCACATGCTGTACAAATAGTTACCGATATTGATCTCGCCCCAGTGGCTACGCAGGGCCCGAAAATAGAGCGGCACGCGAGCTTCCCTAATCGTGTCAACGCCGGTTATATGCAGATTGTTGATCGAGACCATATCCGGCTGAGGGTATATGAGCGCGGGGTCGGAGAGACTCTTGCCTGTGGTACCGGCGCCTGCGCCGCTGTTGTTGCGGGACGACAACAGGGGCTATTAAATGCTAAGGTATCGGTAGCACTCCCTGGGGGGGTTTTACAGATTCAATGGGAAGGCCCGGGTAAGCCGGTTTGGTTGACGGGTCCTGCGGCAACAGTGTTTGAAGGTACAATAAACCTCGATTATTTATGAGCCGGAAACAGCCAGAGCAAGAACAGGACAGCATTTCTTGGGAAGAGGCTGTGTTTCGCTATTTGGAAGATAACCCGCAATATTTCCATAATAATCCAGGACTATTAGCCAGTCTCGAAATTCCACATCCAGAAACCGGTGAGGCGATCTCTCTGATTGAAAGGCAAGTGTTGGTGCTTAGAGAAAAGAACCAGGGAGTTATGGAGCAGCTTCAGGAACTGGTAAGATTTGCCCGGGAGAACGATAAGGTAAGTGACCGCTTACATCGCTTCAGCCTGGCCATTCTGACAATTCGATCGTTGGACGAGGCGCTGGATGTTGCTCGCGAAACCCTTACGAAAGACTTCGAGTTAGATGGCGTGGCAATTCGCTTGATTGATGCTGGCGAGGATCCGCAAATTGAAGAGGGAGAGTTGGGTGCCTGTCTACGGCAGGTATTTCCTCAGACCCAAGGGCGGCAAAAACCTGTTTGCGGTGTCCGCCAGTCTTCAGAGGTGCTGACATATATGTTCGGCGATCAGGCGGAACTGATAAAATCCTGTGCCCTGGTTCCTTTGGGGCCAAAGGGCTCACTGGGAGTGTTGGCGCTGGGAAGCTTCGATGAGGAACGCTTTAAACCTCAAATGGGGACAGCCTATCTAACCAAGCTAGGTGATCTCTTGTCGGCGGGCATACAGCGTTATTTGGGGCATTAGGTACCGCGGGTAATGACCTCCCCGCAACTTAAGGCGCAACTGGATACCTTTATCAGCTATCTTGAGCTGGAGCGTCGGGTTTCTTTCCACACAACAAAAAACTATCGTCTTGACCTCGAAAGACTGGCGCTACACTGCCAGGCCCAAGGAATTGTTGCCTGGCGACAGTTGGATGCCAAAGCAATTCGGTCTTTTGTAACAGTTCTCCATCGTCAGGGTTTGTCCGGACGCAGCATACAACGTAGTCTCTCCGCGGTGCGCTCATTTTTCCGCTACCTTATACGGGAAGGCCTGGCATCGATAAATCCTGGAGATAAGATGTCTGCGCCGAAATCAGCCAAACGGCTGCCCAAGGCGTTAACGGTTGATCAAATGACGTCTTTGCTTGAGTCTGACCTGAAGCCGGACGGCCTACAGCAGCGTGACCAGGCCATGCTGGAGCTTGTGTATTCTTCAGGACTGCGTCTGGCGGAGTTAATAGGATTAGACATCTATGATATGGATTTGGAGCAGGGGTTGGTGCGGGTGACCGGAAAGGGCGCAAAAACCCGTGTGGTGCCTGTGGGGGCGGCGGCTGAGAGAGCGTTAAGCAGCTGGTTGTTAAAACGCCCCGATATTGCGTTACCTGAAGAACAGGCCCTTTTTGTTAGTCTAAGAGGAACCAGAATCCACCCTAGGACAGTTCAGCAACGAGTTGCTAAATGGGCCGAACGAAAGGGGTTGGAACAGCCGCTTCATCCTCATATGTTGCGTCACTCGTTTGCCAGTCACCTGTTAGAGTCCAGCGGCAATTTGAGGGCGGTCCAGGAGCTTCTGGGTCACACTGATATTTCTACGACACAAATCTATACTCACCTGGATTTCCAGCATTTGGCTGCAATTTATGATAAGTCCCATCCCCGCGCTCGGAAAAAGAAAAATAGAAGGGTATAATTTTAGATAATTCTTTTTGGAACTAGCGACTGTTCCGGTTGTCACTAATCCCATCCAGTTAGTCAGATAATGTTGTCATCAACTGGTTTATTGCTATTTTTGTGCTATAAGTATACTTATATACAACATTTGTGGTAAGATTGACTCACTTTCGGCATTTTTACAACAAATCTAACCTATTGAGAAGTCTATGATTTTCCCTTTTATATCACTGGGGGGCTGCTAACGTGTTCTCCAATTACAAACAGCGTACTCTAAAGAACGTCATTACTGCAACGGGAGTGGGTCTTCATACAGGGCAAAAAGTATACTTAACGCTGAGACCGGCGGCAGTGGATACGGGTATCGTGTTTCGACGAGTAGACTTGGATGTGCCAGTAGAGCTGAAGGCCTGTCCCTCTTGCGTGGGCGATACCAGTCTTTCAACCACGCTGATTCAAAACGGGATCAGGGTGTCGACAGTTGAGCATCTGTTGGCGGCAATGGCGGGACTGGGTATTGATAATGCCTATGTGGATGTCAGTGCATCAGAAGTGCCAATTATGGATGGTAGCGCTGCGCCCTTTGTCTTTCTGATTCAGTCAGCGGGCATTCATGAACAGGAAGCTCCTAAAAAGTTTATACGAATTAAAGAGCGAGTGACCGTCAAAGATGGTGACAAATGGGTGCGTTTTGATCCGTATGATGGCTTCAAGGTTTCGTTCACTATTGATTTTAAGCATCCTGCCTTTAAGGACAAAATGACTTGCTCGGAGCTGGATTTTTCATCTACCTCTTTTGTTAAGCAGGTTAGCCGTGCACGTACTTTTGGGTTTATGAAAGATATCGAGTTATTGCATGAGCGTAATCTGGCGCTGGGCGGTAGCCTTGATAACGCTGTAGTCTTGGATGATTTCAGAGTCCTGAACGAAGATGGATTGCGCTATGATGATGAATTCGTCAAGCACAAGATTCTGGATGCTATCGGCGATTTATATCTTATGGGCCACAGTCTTATCGGTTCTTTCACCGGTTATAAGTCTGGACATGCCTTGAACAATAAGCTGTTACGCAAGCTGATGGAGCGGGACAGCTCCTGGGAGTTGGTGACTTTTGACGATGAAACACCGGCGCCCATCCCCTACATCCAGCCTGTGGATGCTGTGTTGGTTTAACCCTTCCTTAGTGTGCGGTGGACCTCGAAATTAAGGGGATCCACCGTCGTCAACCGCTGATCTCCACCTATACTATCCAGAGAGGCCTGGATTATCTGTCAGGCGAGAGGCGAATCGTTGTCACTATTATCGAGACCTAGTTATTACAGTATGCGCCAACTATCTCCCTACGGGGGTTTGGTGCAGGTTGTAGATATCTCCGGATTCCGGGCGTTGAGTACAGATGGCCATTGTTGGCGGGTGCAGCTAAACCAGACCGGTGCCCGTTACGCCATGCACGGAGTATGGTATCGCGATAACGCTAGTAGTTTTATTTCAACCGCCCAAACAGAACCTTACATTCAGGCAATGGAGTCCATGCCGGAGTTGCCGTTTCCTATGGCAGATTCACTGGAATTGTGGTTACTGGATAAGCAGTCCTTGCCTTTGGCGTTGGTAAGCAGTCGTTTGGCAGGCAGTCCCCCGCCGCGCCTTGAGAATGTTAACTGGATTGCCACTTATTCCAATGAAAATACATTTCATGCGCCAAGCCTGTCTGGGGTGCTCGCTAACGAAGGTGGAGCGAATCTGCCGTACCCGCATAGCGAAGTATTGCATCGATGCGTTCGAGCACGGGCCGGGGCCTTAGCCAGGGCACAGTGGTTTCAACGAAGTAGCGATGGCTCAGGACATGGTTATAATGGTTGCCGAATTGACAAAATACTGGAAGGGCGTTATCTGGATAAGGGGCTGTTCCCGGAGTTGCTGTTAACAGAGGACGGATGGGAAACTGATCAGGAAGCCAGGTTGGTTAGAGACTATCACAATTGGCAGGCGGCTAATTTGCTTACCCATACCAACGTTAGCGTCGGAACCAGAGATCGGTTAGAACGACATGCGTGTCGTCAGGCAGAGATGTTGTATACGGTGCGGGATTTATTGCCTGAACGAATAAATAAGGAGTTGTTGGAGGCAGCCTTTGTTCAGGCAATAATAATGCGATCCTCGGGATCAAATATTCCAGGTTAAAGATGATTTTAAAAACTGAGAGTAACTAATGAATCAAGCAGGTAGTGGGTGTTCCGCTGCGGAACCCTATGCGTTAAGAGTGATGGGCGATAGTATGTCGCCGGAATTTAATGATGGACATATCATCATTGTTGATCCGGGCATGCCGGCTATTAGCGGCGCCTTTGTTGTGGTTGATTATGACGGCGACACTACCTTTCGGCAGTTTATTATTGAAGATGGAAAAAAATATCTACATGCATTAAACCAGGCTTATCCTCGCACTGAGATAAAGGGCGAATATGCGATCCGAGGGGTGGTGGTGCAACGTTCCGGGCGCAGGCGCAAGGAAACAAAACACTATTACTGATGCCGGTTCTGAGCGTGAAGCGCTGGTCGATTTGAGTGTAGAAACCAGCGATCCATAACCATGTGATGAGCAAACCAGGGGTTAGTTACCAGTTTCTCGCTAATGTATTTTCTGCCTGCCGCCGGGATTAACCATTTTTTCCAGGCAGAAGCGCTGGACGCCTTGCCAAAACGTGCCTCCAGTTTCTCCGGGTAACATAGCAATTTATCTTTCCGGTAATCGTTATTTGCGGCCAGAATAACATTTGCTGCCAGACTGGCAGACTCGATTGCGGGCAAAATCCCTTCCCCGCTTTCAGGATAGGCAAGTCCCAAGGAGTCGCCAATCAGTATTACTCCGTCGCCGATAGCATTACGGGTTCCGTGACCATATAACAAATAGGCATGTCCATGAAGAGAGGAAGGGAGTTCAAATGGGACGCGTTCGGTGTCAGTCAGGAACTGGATAAACTGATCAATATGCTCTGAGAGTTTATGGTTGTCCTCCCTGCCTAGCCCAATGTTCAGAAAACCATCTTTCCGAAAAACCCAGGCATAGCCCTTTAGATCCTCGCAAAAATATAACTCTGGTCGCTCTGGCACTACCGCACATAATTGCTGCTGATGAGGAGACATCTCAAACTCGATTTCTTTAGCTGCCACCACTCGCTCACCGCTTCCAATTTTCGCACCCAGATAACGTGCGACAGGACAGAAATGGCCTCCAGCCCCAATGAGCAATGGAGTCTGAAAGCTTTCATTTATAATAAAGCTACGTCCTATCCTGCGTATTGTTTTTACCGGTTGCCCCGTTATTTTTGTAGCCTCCGATCGCTGTAGGAGGTAATGATCAAATTCCCGGCGGCGTATCCCGTAGCTGACGGGATTATCGTAGATTGTGTCGGTGTGACGCCCCATAATTTGTCCCGTGCGAAATCCAGTGATAGCCTGAATTGTCCGGCCACTGGCATATTCCTCTGGATCTATCTCCAGAGTTGTTAGTACATTCGGGGTTATCCATCCGGCGCAGACCTTATCTCTGGGAAAGGATTGCTTGTCTATTACGGCTACATGTAATCCTGCCAGTGTTAAGTGCCAGGCAGCCGTCGAACCTGCAGGACCTCCGCCAACAATAATAGCGTCGAAGTTAGTCATGGAGGCCGCCTTTATAGATATGTTCTCGAGACATAAATAGATTATTATTATTCTGATGTGTGAACAAAACCTGAAACAGCTGCAGACTCCCTGTTACAAAGGCAGCTGTAGAACCGGCTAGGTATAAACGCCAGGTCCGTGCAAAATCTTTATCAAACATGTTCTCTACAGTATTTACGTGGCTATTATATCGATCTAGCCAATCCTGGAGTGTTTTAGCGTAATGTAGTCGGAGGTTTTCGATATCGAGTACGGAAAAATTGAATGGTTCAAAAATGTCCATCATTTCTTTCAGTGACGGTGGATACGCTCCTGGAAATATATGTTTTTCAATCCAGGCGTTCATGTATGCGGGCCGGTTACGACCAATAGAGTGAATAAGGCCGCGACCATTTTCTTTGAGGCAGCGGTAGATGACTTCTCCCAATTTTTCATAGTTATCCCGCCCGACATGTTCAAGCATTCCAATGGAAACAAATACGTCAAATTTTCCATAAATATTCCGATAATCATCTTCAATATATTCTATCTGTTTCTCCAGTCCCTGCTCTTTTGCTGTTTTGCGCGCATAGGTGATTTGTTCATGTGAAATATTATATGACTTTATATTGACTCCGTAGTGTTTTGCCATATATCTGGCTAGTCCTCCCCAGCCGCACCCGGCTTCAATAACTGAGTCACCTGGCTTTAGATATAGCTTCCTGCAGATATGCTCGAGCTTGGCAGTTTGCGCCTGCGCTAATGTCATACCAGATACCGGGTAGTACGCGCAGGTATACTGCATGTGCTCCTTATCAAGCCATAACTTATAGAAATCATTTCCTATGTCATAGTGATGGTGAATATTTACGCGGGAACTGGAGAAGGAGTTATCCCGAGGGGGTTTGGCTAGAATATGATGAATACTTTTTTTAAAATATCCGGCGCTATTCTCGACCCTGTCCAGAGCATCATTAAAATTAATCAGGAACTGCACGAGATCACCTTCGATCGTGATACGTCCTTCACTATACAAGTCACCAAAATTCATGCTGGGATTTCTGGCAAGTTTATACAGGGCATTTCGGTCATGAATATATAAGCGATTTGCCATTGATGTATGAGATGGCACAATAGTTTCGCCTGTCCAGAGGGTGACTGCTATATCAGGATTGCCCAGAAAATCGAGCACTTGGTGTAGTAACCAGTTTTCAATCAGTAGTGGTTTGTCATTATTGGCTTTGGTGCTCAGGCCGATGTTGCCGCCGCTACTGGCAGAAGATTGGAAGGAAACAAAATTATCCTTTTTCATGACACGGCTTCTCCCTGAATACCAGCGTTCACTACTCATGAATTCTCAGAATGCAGAGCTATATCGTAAAACGATTCCTGCTAATTAACAATGCGCTAACGAGGCATCCGAAATTATAAATATGCTTCAAGATGTTAGTCGCGCTTTGTGTCGAGAAACCCCTTTATCCTTATTGGTACGCAGTGTCCAGTAGGTGGTACCCTTTTGGACGGATAGCAACTGTATTTCTTACCAGGGTACATAATTTGCCGTCAGTATTAAAGAAGCCCAGCTCGAAGGTCGGAGTGCTACGACCGCGCTCAGCCAGATCCTTGCGAATAGCTTTCTCCTGTTCATAGTCAAAGGTAAATCGAAGCTCCAGGTCTGTCATGCCAGCATCTCGGAAATCCAGGTAAAGGTTGCGGGTCCACACTGAATAGCCAGGGAAGATGCGCGCACATGCAATGGCCGGAATCGGGTCCGCAAGTAATGCCTGTGATCCGCCAAACATGCCGCCACCCATGTTTCTAGTAAAGAAATTCAAGGGTAATTTAAT
>JAOUNW010000128.1 GCA_029880755.1 Gammaproteobacteria bacterium | reverse complement strand
GTGCCTACCGGTTACCACAGCCCATGGAAAAACCGGTAGGCACCAATAAGCCGTTAATTGCAGAAACAGCTTTAAGCACATCCGAACAGCATATCGTCAACATCCGGTTAACTGATCTGGCGACAGCAGTCATGAAGTTCAATCAGCAATCAGGTCGCTGGTCTCTCTGGGGTACGCATCTGGCAGTGGCGGATGCTGTGGCGCAGGCGCCGGATATGCCTGGATTGAAGATCAGCGCCAAAAGTAGTCTTCTTGATGGAGATCTTTGGCAGTCAGCTCTAAGCCAGGGAGAAGATGGAGATGGCAGCATCCCGGATTTTATAACGGGTCTCGAAGGCGATTTTACGCGGCTTGATTACCTGGACAGGCAATTGGGTCCAACAGTGATCAGTATGACGCGTAAGGAAAAACATTGGCGCGGCCATATCGGCGGCAGCGATATTATTGGCAAGTTCAGGGCCTTTTTTGGCCTACCCTATCATAAGTTTGAGATGGACCTGGAAAAATTGGCTATCCCATCAGAACCTTTTCGGGACTCAAAGGGGGAATTTGACTCTACTCATATCCCTCGGCTTCATATCAAAGCCAATGCGTTCCATTACGGTAAAATGCAGCTGGGTCAGTTGGATGTTATGGGTGCCCCCGAGCCTGGCGGCTGGCAATTGCAGCAAATGATTTTGAAACGGCCTGACACGGACATTTATATGGCCGGGACCATGGCAACAACAAGCGCCGGTACAGATGCTGAGTTCAAGGTCACTCTTGATAGTCGTGATATTGGTGAGACGTTAAGGGCATTTGATTTGCCCCGTAACATCACTGCAGGTAGCGCCAGGGTTGAAACAACACTCAAATGGGACAGGGCATCAAGTTTGGGTATCGATAACGTTCGTGCCAGTCAGGTCAGTATCAAAGCCGAAAAGGGACAGTTTGCCAAGATCGAGCAAGGTGCTGGTCGCTTGCTGGGCATTTTTGATCCCACAGCTCTGGCACGTTATTTAACTCTGGATTTCAAACCGATCTTCGGTAAGGGATTCAGCTTTAACGAAATGAAGGGAAATGTGAAAATTGACAAGGGCGATGCATACACCCACGATTTGGTAATCAAGGGTCCGACAGCAGATGTGAGCGTCAGCGGGCGTATCGGCTATATAGAGGAAGACTATGATCTGATTGTGGGTGTTAATCCAAGTCTTACCGACAAGCTGGCAATAGCCAGCTGGGGTCTGGGGGTACCACAAATTGGCGCTGCTGTGTTATTGGTGAAGGGCTTGTTTAGAAAACAGACCAAAAAAGCGGAGCAATTAACCTATACTGTTAAAGGGACATGGGATAATCCGATTATGGCGCGAGTTGGGGGAAAAGTAACATCACAACCCGATGAGACAAAGGAAATAATCGAAGGTGATTAATCGTCTTGTTTGCTGTTATCACCTTTTAAAATACATATAAACTTGTTTTCAGATAATAATGTATAAAGTTCTTATACTGTTACTCCTGGTATCTTTTTCCGTTAGCGCAGAGCCGGTTCGGATAGCACCGGAAGTGTGGTCAGAGCCCAGGACCGGCATGTTATTCGCTCGTCTTCCCGGTTTGGCGGAAATGATTCAGCGTTATAATCAGCATCCAGATAAAGCCAAATTTATTGTTCGATATCCCGTGGGAGACGAGGCTAATGTCTGGGCAGAAGAGGTGCGTGCCTGGCTGGTGTCCCTTGGTGTGCCGTCAAGGGATATCAGGCTGGCTGTCAGCGCAGGAAAAAAAGACGATATTCAACTTGAACTTGAGGGGGTGGGTGGCCCATGACCTATGCTGCAGGTATACAGATGTCTTCCGGGCCTAATGTGGGTGCCAATTTGATCGAGGCTGGTCGTTTAATCGACAGGGCAGTGCAGGCGGGCGCCAGGCTCATCGTGTTGCCAGAAAATTTTGCCAGTATGCCGGTGAAAGAAATTGACCGCCTGGAGGTGGCTGAGCAAGAGGGAGTCGGACCTATTCAGGACTTTTTGGCCTCAAAGGCGCGCCAGCACCGCATCTGGATTGTCGGCGGTACGTTACCATTAAAAGTAGACCGCGATTCAAAAACGACGGCCAGTAGCTTACTGTTTAATGATCGGGGAGATCGGGTCGCCCGTTATGATAAAATCCATTTGTTTGACGTGCAGCTGGAAAACGGGGAGAAATATAATGAGTCCGGGTATGTGCAGGCCGGCAGCCAAATTGTTGTTGCCGATACGCCTTTTGGTCGTCTCGGTATGTCGATTTGTTATGACTTACGGTTTCCCGAGCTTTACCGTGGCCTGCTGGATCAGGGTGCCGAGATTTTGGTTGTGCCGTCCGCCTTTACTGAAATTACAGGAAGGGCCCACTGGGAAGTACTGGTCAGGGCGCGCGCAATTGAGAATCTCGCCTATGTGGTCGCGCCAGGCCAAAGTGGATATCATATTAATGGCAGAGAAACTCATGGGAACAGCATGATAGTGTCTCCCTGGGGAATCATCCTGGACCGCCTGCCCCGTGGATCCGGTTTCGTTATAGCAGAACTGGACCGCAAACGCCTGGAGGCGAATCGCACCAGTTTGCCCAGCATTTTTCACCGTCAGTTCAGGTAAAATCCTTTAGACAACCCCATGAATTTTTAAGGGGGGAGCTATCCCTCTAGCTCCTCAGACTTTAGACCACATTGGTAGAGTTTCATGGAGTAATATCCCTGCTTTATATTTCCTGCAGAATTGTGCTCGACTTTTTTCCCGCTCTTTGACATTGTTGGCTTGTTATACCAAACCGTTAATCGGAAGCATGAATAGGTAGATAAATTACAGTGGCCAAGGTTCAAAAGAGATCACAGTCCGAGTATCTGGAGCAGGTCGAGGCGGCTATTGCTTCGGAGGACAATGGTGCGCTAAGTGCAACATTGGCGGAGATGCATCCAGCGGATATCGCTGACCTGCTTGAGGCCTTACCTTCCGGTAAGCGTTTGCTGGTATGGGCACAGGTGTCTCCAGGATCTGCCGGCGAAGTACTAATTGAGCTGGCGGAGAGTGTCCGTGGCGATCTCGTAAGAGGACTGGATGACAAGTCTCTGGCAGACGCTGTCCAGTCATTGGATACCGATGATATTGCCGATTTAATTCCTATTTTTTCGGATGAGGTGATATCAAGAATCCTGTTTGCCATGAGTAAGCGGGAAAGGCAGCAACTCGATACTGTGCTGTCGTATCCGGATGACACCGCCGGCGGTTTAATGAATGTGGACATGGTGACTATCCGAGAGGATATCAGTGTTGGTGTTGTGCTCCGCTATTTACGTATGCATCAGGTATTACCAGAGTTCACCAATAAGCTTTTTGTAGTGAACCGCAATGGTGGATTGGTCGGGGAACTTCTATTGTCAAAAATTCTTACCTCCGATACAGATGTGGTAACCAGTGAGATTATGCTAACTGACGCCGTACGCTTTGGTGTTTTGACACCGGCAAGCGAAGTGGCGGCAGCATTTGAACGTTACAATCTTGTTTCTGCACCGGTTGTGGATGACAACGGAATTCTGGTGGGACGTGTTACTGTTGATGATGTGGTAGACGTTATTCGAGAGGGGGCGGATCAGTTGCTGATGGCGCCTGCAGGCCTGAGCGAGTCGGAAGATATATTCGCTCCTGTTGCCCGCAGTACCCGTAATCGTGCAGTCTGGCTAGGCGTTAATCTGATTACAGCCATTTTGGCGTCATGGGTCATTGGTTTGTTTGAAAGTACTATCCAGAAAGTTGTGGCACTGGCCGTTTTGATGCCCATTGTTGCTAGCATGGGAGGTAACGCCGGCACCCAGACACTAACATTGGTGGTGCGTGGTATGGCGTTGGGCACCATCACTTATAGTAATGCCCGCAGCGTACTTATGCGCGAGATCATGGTGGGGATGTGGAACAGTCTAATATGGGCCTTGGTAATGGGTGTGGTTGCCGTAATCTGGTACAAGAATTACATGCTTGGGCTGGTAATTGGCATGGCTATGATCATTAATCTCATTGTTGCCGCCTCTGCTGGCGTGATTATTCCCCTGGCAGCACGTCGGCTGGGAATCGATCCGGCGTTAGCCAGCGGCGTGGCGCTTACTACCATGACGGATGTTGCGGGGTTTCTGGCATTTCTTGGGCTGGCTTCGCTATATCTGATTTAACACATACCCAAGGGCTGACCGCGGAATGGGGAAAATAGACCGTTTATCCGCGTATTCTGGAGGGTATATCAGAGCTATGCCATAGTTAAAAAGTAAGGAAGCGGAGTTTTTTGACCCATGATGCAAAATATTACAAAGTTGCTTGTAAAGGCCGTTAAAGAAAAGCGTGCTGTCGCCATTCGTTACCGTAAACAGAAAGAAATACGTGTAATTGAGCCCCATGCGATTTATACAAATGATCGTGGTGAAGTAGTTGTTGACGGTTTTCAGGTTCGTGGTTATTCGGATTCCGGTAAGTCAGGACCCTTCTGGCGTCCGTTTCGGGTCAAAAAAATATCGGCGATCTCTGTTTTAAAGGAAGAATTTTATCCGAGAGTCAAAGAGGGATTTTCAACTGAGAAGTCAAGATACCGAACCGGTCTGTTGGCTATGGTGGAACTGGAAACGCCACTCAGGGCCTTTGTTTACTCATCCGAGGCATTGCAGCAAATGGGCCCGTTTTTACCAGGTCAGGGATCCCGCCCGTACTAGTGTCTTTATTGCGGCTCACAGCTCTCGTTAAATTCTTCTAACTGTGCCTGCAATTCCCGGTTATCCCGCAGGCGCATAATTTTGCGAGCGAATTTTTTTGCCGATTCATAATTGGTATTGCGGATAACTTTTTTTACATTAAGTAATGTTGCCGGATGCATGCTGAATTCCGTTAATCCCAGTCCCAGTAGCAGCCTCGTGTAACGAATATCACCGGCCATTTCACCGCACATGGCAACAGGGATTCCTGCCGCTTGGCCGGCATTAATGGTATTGCTGATCAGTCTCAGTACGGCGGGATGAAGCGGGTTATAGAGATAATTCACCGCATCATCCACCCGGTCGATGGCTAGAGTATATTGAATCAAATCGTTGGTGCCGATAGATAAAAAATCAAGATGAGGAGCAAAAAGATCGGCAGCGATCGCAGCGGCAGGGACCTCAATCATTCCTCCTACTGGAATGCGGGAACGAAACTTTTTTCCTTCGCTTTTTAGTTCTTTCTTTGTTTCCTCTATAAGATCCAGCACCCGGAACAGTTCATCAGGACTCGAAAGCATGGGTATCATTATCTGGATCTTACCGAACTCAGAGGCACGTATAATCGCCCGCAATTGTGGCTTGAATAGATCGGGAGACTGTAGACAAAGCCTGACCGCCCTCAAGCCCAGGGCGGGGTTGATAACTACAGCCGATTCATAACCGCCACCGTCCACCTGTTTATCGGCACCCAGATCCAGTGTCCGAATAGTAACCACTTTTCCAGGGAGGGCCTTAACGACTTTCGAATAAGCGTTAAGCTGCTCT
>JAOUNW010000112.1 GCA_029880755.1 Gammaproteobacteria bacterium | reverse complement strand
AACAGTGAAGTCGGCGATTGGTTTAGGTGCTTTGTTGATGGATGGTATAGGCGATACTTTGCGTGTGTCGCTGGCAGCAGATCCAGTAGAAGAGGTAAAGGTAGGTTTTGATATTCTTAAGAGCCTGCATCTGAGAAAGAAAGGTGTGAATTTTGTCGCTTGCCCCACATGTTCGCGCAAGAACTTCGATGTAATTGGCACAGTGAATGCACTGGAGGAGCGGCTGAGCGATGTGCAGGAATCAATAGATGTAGCAGTAATTGGGTGCGTTGTAAACGGACCAGGAGAAGCCAAAAGTGCTGATATTGGTATAACCGGAGGGAGTCCAAATCTGCTCTATATAAACGGCAAGCCGGAAAGAAAATTGAACGATGAGGAAATCATCGATGAAATGGAAAAAGTAATACGCGAGAAAATTCGTCTGCAAAAAGAGAAAGGCGAGACGCCTTCAAAAAAAGCAATTCCCATTAAACAAGTCAGCTGAGGAACATCCAGTGACAAATGCAATTCAGGCCATTCGTGGAATGAATGACCTGCTGCCGGAAACGCTTGAGATCTGGCAGTGGCTGGAGAACATCGCCAGCGATACATTATCGCTTTACGGCTACCGTGAGATCCGTTTTCCTTTGATTGAGAAAACCGAACTGTTTGCGCGCTCTATCGGGCAGGCCACAGATATCGTTGAGAAGGAAATGTACACGTTCGAGGACCGTAACGGCGACAGCTTGACTCTGAGGCCGGAGGGTACGGCAAGTTGCGTACGCGCGGGCATTGAACACGGTTTGTTACATAACCAGAGTCAGCGGTTCTGGTATGCCGGTCCAATGTTCCGTCATGAACGCCCGCAGAAGGGAAGATACCGGCAGTTTCATCAGATTGGTGTGGAAACCTTTGGCATGGCGGGACCGGATATTGACGCCGAACTGATTATGCTGACGTCTCGTTTATGGCAAGCCATAGGGTTGACCGGCGATGTGACCCTTGAGTTGAATACATTGGGCACGGTTGAAAGCCGACAGGCGCATAGGGCTGTGCTGGTGGACTACTTTAATACCTATCGTAGTGAGCTGGATGAAGACAGTTTGCGGCGCCTGGAAAAAAACCCACTTAGAATTTTCGATAGCAAGAATCCCAGGGTACAGGAAATTGTTCAGGATGCACCGACCCTGATGGACTATCTGGATGAAATTTCCCGAAGCCATTTTGACGGGCTTAAGGCGTATCTGGATAGCGCGGGTGTTCAGTATACGATAAACCCCAGACTGGTCAGAGGGCTGGATTATTATACGCATACGGTTTTTGAATGGACGACAAATAAGCTGGGTGCTCAGAATGCGATTTGTGCAGGTGGCCGCTTTGATGGTCTGGTTGAGCAACTGGGCGGCAAAGCGACTCCAGCGGCGGGTTTCGCAATTGGCCTGGAGCGCCTGATAGAATTGCTCCTTTTGGCTGGTGTACCGGAACCGAATTCGGCGCCTCATGTCTACATGGTTTTGCTGGGAGACAATGCGCAGGGGAAAGGCATGATAATGGCGGAAAGACTGCGAAATAGTGACGTTCGGGTACAATGCCATTGCGGTGGCGGCAGCATGAAAAGCCAGATGAAAAAGGCCGACATCAGTGGGGCACGGGTTGCGCTGATTCTGGGTGAGGATGAGATATCAAAGAATATAGTTGGGATAAAGTTCCTAAGAGAGGACAAGACCCAGGAATTTGTGTCGGAGGCCGATCTGGTTTCCGTGTTAACTGAAATGTTTGCTCAATAGTCCGGCAGAGGCTGGTAACTAACTACATAGTGTACTTACGGAGATAATAGTGACTCTTAATCACGCGGAAGAACAACAGGTCGAGGCTTTAAAGACCTGGTGGAAAAATTACGGGCCCTCTGTGGTAGTGGGCATTGTGCTGGGCGTTGCCGTATTAGGCGGTTACAAATACTGGGTATATCAAAAGGCTGTTACCGGTGAAGAGGCTTCCTTATTGTATGCACAAACACTCCTCGATTTTAGAGCGAATAAAGAACCGCTAGTACGAACAAATGCCGGCAGACTGATCGATGAATATGCCTCGACACCTTACAGCGATATGGCAGCGTTATTACTCGCAAAGCTGGATTATCAGGCAGGTAACAAGGCGGAGGCGCGCAAGCACTTGCAGTGGGTGGTGGAACATGCTGAAGACGATGGGCTTCAGCACACTGCGCGGTTGCGTTTGGGCCGGTTGATGCTCGAGCTGAAGGATTACGATGCCGCGCTAAAGTTGCTTATTATAGATGAGGTACCCGGTTTTGAATCGGAATACCATGAACTGCGAGGCGATATTTACACCGCCAAGGGAATGACAGCGCAAGCCAGAGAAGCCTATCAATTGGCATTACAGAAACTACTTCCCGGATCAGGCATAAAAAATATTCTGGAGATGAAACTGGCAAACCTGGGTACAGAGGCATCCTGATGTATAACCGAATTGCCAGCCTTGCCCTAGCTGTTCTTTTATTGAGTGGTTGCGGCGCCAAAAGCAATGCCATCAAACCCGAGCCATTAACCTCGTTCGAATACAAAGCCAGAATAGAGAAAATCTGGTCAAGGGACTTCGGCAGCATAGATATAAAGAGATCCGCAAGGCTATCTCCTTATATAAAAAATACTTCCCTATTTGTTGCCGATTCAAAAGGCAAGGTCAGCGCCTATCACGCGGAAAACGGAAAAAAGATTTGGCGGATGCATATCAAGCAGGCCATTTCAGGAGCAATCGGTGTCGGCGATGGTAATGTTTATGTGGGTACCCGAAAGGGCGATCTTGTTGCGCTGGATGCCGAAACGGGAAAGCTGCGGTGGCAGCAGCAAGTTGGCAGCGAAATGCTGTCGCCGGCGGTTTCAGATACAGGTATCGTTGTTGTTCAGAGTTCTGATGGAAAGATCCTTGGTCTGTCTGCAGAAGACGGTAAACAATTATGGACAGTACAGCGAAATGAACCATCGCTCACGCTGCGTGGAACAAGCACACCAATCATTTTTCAGGGAATCGCGATTACCGGTTTTGCGAATGGGTCTATTATTGCCATAAGAGTGGCCGACGGTCAGGAGTTATGGGAAATACCAATAGCCTACCCCAAGGGAAAAAATGAAATTGAGCGCCTGGTGGACATCGATGCGCAGGTAGCAATTGCCGGTGATTTGCTATTTGCAGCGAGTTACCAGGGCAAGCTCGTGGCAATTAATATCCGCAATGGACGCAAGGAGTGGTCAAAAGATTTTTCCACCTACTCGGGAATGGATCTGGACGATCGCAATATATATTTGACCGATGAGGAAGGTAATGTCGTGGCATTCGATCAAAGAACGGGCGCGAGTTTGTGGAAACAGGATAAGCTGAAGGGTCGGCGCTTAAGTCCGCCGGCATCGTTATCGTCTTATCTTGCCGTTGGCGATCTAGAGGGATATGTCCATATATTGTCGAAGGATGATGGGTCCCAGGTGTCCCGTTATCGATTGGGCAGCGACCCAATTAACGTCAAACCCATTGTTTGGGCCGGTACGCTATATGTCAGCAATCTGGATGGCGACCTGGCGGCTCTTCGTATACAGTAGCCGGATATTATGTTGTACACAGTTCGGCGCTAACGCGTTATCAATGGCGCAAAGAGCGCAGCCGTTGGATTAAGGGTCACTAAATAATCTCCCATGAAACCTGTTATCGCCCTGGTAGGGCGGCCAAATGTCGGTAAATCGACACTGTTTAA
Source organism: Gammaproteobacteria bacterium (assembly GCA_029880755.1). GTDB lineage: Bacteria > Pseudomonadota > Gammaproteobacteria > Acidiferrobacterales > SZUA-150 > JAOUNW01. The sequence goes on along the minus strand of JAOUNW010000112.1, from coordinate 2,580 downwards.
TCGGCTCACGCACGCTAGAGATGCGTTAGTAGTAGATGAGCCAGGCATCACCCGTGATCGTCAATACGGTATTGGTCGTACCTGGAAGCGCAGCTTTATTGTTGTGGACACGGCGGGTGTCTCCGAGCTGGACAAGATTAATACCATCTCCCAGACAAAAACCCCAAGCCTGACCGGAATCGCCTCAAAACAGACACTTCAGGCTATCCAGGAAGCCCACGCGATTTTGTTCATGGTTGATGGCAGGCAGGGCATTCATCCCTACGATCAGGAATTGGCAAAATTACTCAGAACAGTGCCCCAAAAGGTGCACGTTGTTGTGAATAAATCAGAAGGTCTGGACCCGAGTGTTGTCGGTGCAGACTTTTTTCAGTTGGGCTTGGGAGATCCCCTGTCGATATCCGCTGCCCATGGAGACGGCGTCAACTCGCTGATAGATTTTGTCCTTGAGGAATTCCCTGAGGATAATGAAGCAGAAGAGGCCGAAGAAGACGGGCCACGTATTTCAGTTGTCGGCCGTCCTAATGTGGGAAAGTCTACATTGGTAAACGCGATTGTCGGTGAAGAGCGTGTGGTAGTGTTTGACCAGCCGGGCACCACCCGTGACAGCATAGAAGTCCCTTTTCAGCGTAGCGGGAAAAAATACGTACTCATAGATACCGCAGGTGTGCGCCGGCGCAAAAATGTTTCGGAAGCCATTGAAAAATATTCCATCATAAAAACGCTTCAGGCCATCGATGAGTCCAATGTCGTGCTCCTGGTGCTGGACGCCGGTGAAGGTATTACCGACCAGGATGTTACTCTGGCGGGTCATGTGTTGGAGGCGGGCAGAGCGATAGTCGTTATCGTAAACAAGTGGGACAAAACTGATCCGGAAAGCAAGGCGCAGATAAAAAGGGACATAGAAAGAAAAATGCCTTTTCTTCATTTCGCCAGGCTCCATTTTATTTCTGCGCTGAAAGGTACGGGAATCGGTGGTATTTATAAGTCTCTGGACGAGGCCTTTGCCGCTGCCTTCGTTAAATTGGGGACCTCGGTGCTAAATAGGACCTTACGGGATGCCGTCGAAAAGACGCCACCTCCTATGGTGCAGGGCCGGCGCATCAAGCTCAAGTTTGCCCACCAGGGAGGCAAGAATCCGCCCACTATCATCGTTCATGGAAACCAGGTGGATCAGGTACCCCAGTCCTACCAGCGTTATTTGATGAATGTTTTCCGAAAGGTTTTCCACCTTCAAGGCACCCCATTGCGGGTCAGCTTTAGTCAGGGGAAAAACCCGTTTGAAGGGACTCGACGCAAAAAGGCCTCGTCAAAGGCAGGCAAACGTCCCGGAAAAGCAAGAAAAAACATTAGGAAAACAAGATAATATATTGTTTATAAAAGAATATATTTGACCTATATTTACTTATTATAATTGCTCTATAGTTTCACCATAAGACTGAAATAAACAATAACCGTCACTTAGGGATGCCGGGCAGCCCTGGAAAAATATCATAAGCTAGAATTAACACGTGAGCGGATACCATAAAAACGCATTACCCATCGAGCACGAAATCGCGGAATACCAAATTAAGTCGATTCTTGGGCATGGTGGCTTTGGTATTACTTATCTGGCTAAAGATACCAGCCTGGGCGCCGCAGTGGCGATTAAGGAATATCTGCCACACCAGCTGGCAACCCGAAATGGCTCCAACAGCCAGATAGTGCCAAAACTGGAAACCAAGGGCGCGCTCAAGGATTTTCAGTGGGGTTTAAAGCGTTTCTTGCAGGAAGCACGCGCACTGGCCAAGTTCAAACATCCCAATATTGTTCGCGTATTACGATATCTCGAGGCCAACGGCACCGCCTACATGGTCATGGAATACGAAAAAGGAAAAAGCCTGAACCAATACCTAAAGGAAGCTGGCGGCAAGCTAACAGAAAAGAAGTTGATGAATATTTTTCTGCCGCTCCTAACAGGCTTGCAGGAAGTGCATCAGGCCGGGTTGCTGCATCTCGATATCAAGCCCGGAAATATTTATATGCGTGAAGATGGCACGCCCATGTTGATTGATTTTGGTTCCGCGCGCCAGGCAGTATCACAACACAGCGCAGAGAAGAAAGTGGTATTGACGCCAGGGTATGCGCCCATTGAGCAATATCCGGACAAAGGTGAGCCCGGACCATGGACGGATATTTATGCTATCGGCGCCAGCATGTATCGTTGTATACGCGGTAGCAGGCCGGCTAATTCCGTTGAGCGTTATCACATGATTGTGAAAACACAGACCGATCCGGTAACACCTGCCGTGGTGGTGGGTAAAGGTAATTACCGAGAGCAACTACTTGAATGTGTTGATTGGGCATTAAAGGCCCATGCAAAAGATCGTCCTCAGACTGCCAAGAGCTTACAGGATGCCATGTTGGGTACTGCCAACCTGGTAAAAAAACAGGAGGTTCTGCCTGTACGTACCAAAAATAAACCCGGCGCCAGGGTGCCATCAACTAAAACCAAATACCGAAAGCGCTCTTCAGGGATAAGTACGGTGATTTCGGCCTTTGTTAAACTGGTGATTATATTATTCGTACTGGGCGGGTTGG
>JAOUNW010000111.1 GCA_029880755.1 Gammaproteobacteria bacterium | reverse complement strand
ATATCGGGCTGGTTGCAACCCGAGACACATTCACCCGCCACTTACACTATTAACACAACAGGCAAAACCGAAAAGCAACTGGCCGTTTTTAGTGCTTCATACTTTCCACAAAAGAACGCCAGAAATGTTGGCGGATTCGTTCAGGATGAGCGCATGGACATTACCGGCTTTCGATTCAATCAATTCGTTACTGATAACCGCTATTTTCTATTTGAAGTTGGTGGCGCCTATGGCGGTGAGGTAGACGGTTATGCCCAGGTGTTGCTTGGCACAGGGTATCGCCTGCCATCTGTATCAAAAAATAAAATCAGCACGGAAGTTGCTGTCGGTGGAGCTGGCGGGGGCGAAGTGGACACCGGCGGTGGCGGCGTTGTGCAGGCATCCCTGGCTCTCGAACATCAATTTAATCGTGAGTTCGGACTGGCCCTCAAGGGGAGTTATCTGCATGCCCCCGGTGGAGAATTGTCCGCGCCTGGAGTTTCGTTATCGGGCCACTATCACTTTACGTCACCAAAAGTTGCTGATGCTCTTTCTGACAACGGCCTTTCCTCTGAAGCCAGAGCACGCCACTGGTCAGTATCCGCATCGACCCAGCGCTATTTTCCGTTAGGCAATGCCTGGCACAAAACCGGGGGTGCTCCCGCCAATACTATTGATCTATTTGGGTTGGCCCTGGAAACGATGCTGACGCAGCATTGGTACATTTCAGGAGAAACCTTGGGAGCATATCGAGGCGGCGTGGGCGGGTATGCCGTGGGACTGATTGGTCTGGGTTTGCGCACTGACGCTCTGTTCTCAATACCACTTTATGCGCGGATCCAATTGCAGGTGGGTGCTGCCGGCGGTGGCGGCATAGACGTCGGAGGCGGCCTATTAACTCAAATCACTTCAGGACTGGAATATCAATTCGACAATCGTTTTAGCGTTCTGGTCCAAGGGGGACGTGCTCTTGCGCCAAACGGCAACTTCGAGGCAAATGTCGCGGGCATTGTCGTTAGTTATCGCTTCACCGGTTTGGAATTGTAATGGCATTTCAACATAACAACGATAACCGGGCAAAATATTTGCCCAACCCTTACCGCTTCCGGTAAAGTGAAAAAATATGGCTCATAATTTATATATTGGCTTGATGTCCGGTACCAGTACCGATGCCATCGATGCAGCACTGGTGTCTGTTGCAACTGGACAAGTTAACTTACTCGCAAGTTATAAACTGCCCCTGCCAGACAGGCTGCGTCAGGAAATTCTGGCATTAAATGCCCCCACGGAAAACGAGATCCAGCGCATGATGACACTGGACGTCGAACTGGGCAGACAGTTCGCAAAGGCAGCAACGGAGGTGCTCGCGTTATCCGGTCACAATAAATCAGAGATAAAGGCCATTGGCAGCCACGGCCAAACAGTGCGCCATAGACCGGATGGCGAGGCACCGAACACACTACAAATTGGTGACCCCAACATCATTGCCGAACTCAGCGGCATCACGACTATCGGTGATTTCCGCCGACGCGATATGGCCGCCGGTGGCCAGGGTGCGCCGCTGGCACCGGCGTTTCACTCGGCGATGTTTCGTTCCACGGAGTTGGATCGCGTAATTGTTAATATCGGCGGCATTGCCAATACCACGATATTGCCCAAAGACACGAATCAACCGGTGATAGGATTTGATACCGGCCCAGGCAATGTGTTAATGGATGCCTGGATCAATAAACACCGGCAAAAGAATTTTGATCAAGACGGACTATGGGCTGCACAAGGAGAGATCGACCAGGTGCTTGTTACGGCCTTGTTATCGGATTCCTACTTTAAACTGATGCCGCCAAAAAGTACGGGACGGGATGATTTCCACTTGCCCTGGCTTGAACAATATCTTAAAGATCTTTCCGGTATCACACCGGAGAACATACAGGCGAGCCTGTGTGAACTCACGGCTAAAAGCATTGCTGACGCCATCGCAAACACGGCACCGGCTACCAAAGAAGTCTATGTCTGCGGCGGCGGCTCTCACAATCCACTATTGATGAAACGTCTACAGCATCACCTGCCGAAGTCTATCGTAGCCTCTACAGAGGCACTGGGTATTCATCCGGACTGGGTGGAAGCCATGGCGTTTGCCTGGTTAGCACACCAAACCTTGTCCGGCATGCCGGGAAACTTGCCCGCCGTTACCGGGGCAAACCATCCGGTTATCCTTGGCGGGGTTTATCACCGATAACCGACGCATTCGGCGGATTCACTAACGCTTAATCCGCCCTACCTTCTACCTTTCACTGTTCGCCGAAAAACATAGCGACCCCCACCCGGACACCCTTATTAATAACAAGAAACAAAAAAGGAGCCAGAGGGCTCCTTTTTTTAAAACTACCAACAGACAAGTTACGCGCTAAAAGACGAACCGCAACCGCAAGTTGTTTTGGCATTGGGGTTCTTGATCACAAACTGGGAACCTTGCAGACCTTCCTGGTAATCAATCTCGGCGCCGGTCAGGTATTGCAGGCTTAAGGGATCAATAAGCAGCGTGACATCATTCTTTACCACCCGCGTATCATCATCGGCGGCCTTCTCGTCAAAGGTAAAACCATACTGAAACCCGGAGCAGCCTCCGCCCTGGATATAAACCCGCAGCATAAGGTTGGGGTTATCTTCCTCGGCAATCAGCTGCTTGACCTTGGCGGCAGCACTTTCGGTAAATACCAGCGGATCTGGCATATCAGGCATTACAGCACTCATTTCTTTCACGCTCCGTAACTAAGCTAATACAACGAACCGGCAGTCTACCATGAAATAATACTTGATTGAAACACTCAACCTTTATCGGCGTCCCCGGCTGCTGCTTTAAATGGGGTCACTTTGCTGGTTTCAAGGCCTTCCCGGACTAAATTACCGTTGACGCTGGCCCCTAAAGCCATCTCGATCATGCGGTAATGCACGTCTCCCACAATCTCAGCCTGAGGCTGGAGTTCAATGCTTTCGGGTGCCTCGACGTTACCGCGGATGGTGCCATTAATAACCAGATGGGGCACCTTCACATTACCCGTAACCACCGCATGCTCGCTTAACACCAAAGTGCTGCCACCGTCACCAGGGGCGGCAAAAATATTGCCGTTGACCTTGCCATCAATACGCAAGCCTCCGGTAAAATTGATATCGCCTTTGATTTCCGTGTTTACACCAATCAAGGTATCGATGGTGTTACAGGGTTTCTCCGTTTGTCGTTTGCTCATCATACTGTCTCCACTTACTTTAAGAAGGTGGTCAACGATCCACCGGTTTAGGCTTGTGGCCAGGTATAGACCTGCTCCACGGTTTGGGCCTGGCCACCCTGTGTGGTGACAAGGACTTTGATCTGCTTGGGCTCAAAGTTTTTCGGTAAATCAATCTGTCCTTCTACGTCCTGAAAATACCTGAAATTAACCTCCAGGCTTTTTTCCGATGCTGACGGGAATTTCAGAATCGTATCCTTGCCGGCCTGCAATCCGCTGACTTCAAAACTGGCCCGTCCACGAATGGTGCGGTCATGCTTCAGCGCCTGAATCAACACCAGTTTGTAACGATAATGAAACTTGTCTTTCATGGGTTCGATATTCAGACTCTGAATACGCAAACCGCTTTTTTTGTTAGCCGGTGAAATAATGTTGCGGTAGAAATTGAGTTCTTCTCGCAACTTTACAATTTCCTTAGCCGAAACCTTTAGCGCCTGATCCAATTCCTGATATGCCGTTTGGTCCATTTGCAAGGAACGCTCAGCGCGGGCCACGGCACCCTGCAACTCTTCTTTTTCTTTTTGCAGTTGCGCGATCTGATCGCGGAGTGCGCCTTCTTTTTTGGAAGCGATCAAACGCTGAAAGCCGGCGGTGTCCAGTCCATAGTTATAGATACCGCCTGCACCAAGCACAACAACCAGGGCGATAACACTGGCAACGGCAATTTTTGTCCGCGGTGACTGACGTGGTTTTACCACCAACTCGCCGGTCTGATTACGATTAAACATTCTGGTTCCCAAAGCTCACTCCCTAGGAAAAATTATAGCGGGTCAACCCGATGATACAAGCAAAAGACAGGCAAAATATCTTGCCATAACAACCGGTTATCAAGGCATTAGAGAAGGGGTATGAAGTCCGAGGGATTCGTCAAAACTGCACATGATATTCATATTCTGAACCGCCTGACCTGCCGCGCCCTTGACCAAATTGTCGATCACGGACAACACCACCACGGTGTCACCGCCCTGTGGCCGATGAACAGCGATCCGGCAGCTATTACTGGCTCGCACAGAGCGTGTTTCCGGATGACTGCCAGCCGGCATGACATCCACAAACGGTTCATTCGCATAGGTTTTCTCAAACAACAGCTGAATATCGGTGTTGCTATCCGTCAACTTACCGTACAACGTGGCGTGAATGCCCCGGATCATGGGTGTCAAATGAGGCACAAAGGTCAAACCCACGGTCTTGCCGGCAAAGCCATCTAAACCCTGAGATATTTCCGGTAAATGCCGGTGCCCCGGCACCGCGTAGGCCTTAAAACTGTCGGCCACTTCCGAGTACAACGTACCCACGTTGGCACCCCGGCCGGCGCCACTGACCCCAGACTTGGCATCGGCAATCAACCAATCGGTCGCTATCAACTTTTCTTTCAACAAAGGCAGGAACCCCAGCTGCACTGCTGTCGGATAACAACCGGGATTGGCAATGAGTGCAGCCTTTTTAATCCGCTCCCGGTTTACTTCCGGCAGACCATAGACCGCCTCGGCCACCAGTTCCGGACAGGCATGGGTCATGCCGTACCATTTCTCCCAAACGGCGACGTCCTTAATGCGAAAATCTGCTGCCAGATCGATCAGCTTCACCCCGGCCTCCATTAACTCCCTGGCATGGGTCATGGCAACACCGTTGGGGGTGGCGCTGAACACCAGGTCGCAGGCGGCCAGGGTCTTGGCATCCGGCTCACTGAATGCCAAATCCACATGGCCGCGAAGACTGGGAAACAGGTCGGCGACTTTCCTGCCTGCCTCGCCCCGGGAAGTGATAACAACTAAATTCACCCGAGGATGGGCCGCCAACAGGCGCAACAACTCCACGCCCGTATACCCGGTACCGCCGATGATGCCGACTTTAATAGTGTTCATGGAAATTCCAACAAATAGAAACTAGTGCTGATATACCATTAATCCACGCTATAGCCTAGTTTTTCAATCACCGGCCCCAACTCATCAACCAAGGGCTGGATATGCTCGCGGTAGTTCTTATACCGATACAGTGAACTGGTGTAGAGCTTCTGATTCACCTGGGCATAGCTCGCCGTACGCGCCACACGCTTGTTTTTATGGAACTCAAGGCAACGATCCTCCCAGGGCAGGCCAACAAATTCCAGCATCTTGCGGACAGTCGGCTCCGGATCGGTTACCAATGTTTCATAGTTCACTGACATGTACTTTAAGTCCATTTGTGACCGATAGTAGTCCACCATCTCGACCATATTCCGGAAATGAAAGGCAAGAGTGGAGAACTTATTAGAAAACCGGTTATAAAAAGCAAAATCAGTGAAAAAACATGACAAGCAGGAATCCAATGGATGGCGAATTACATGGATTATCGGTGATTCGGGAAACGCCAGCTTGATTAATCCGAGGCGAGTAGCGTTAAGCGGCATCTTATCAGTGAACCATTTGGCATCATTATCCAAAAAGCCAAGCTCATCCACAAAATCAAAATAGAACTGACGAAACCCGGAAGCATCAACATCTTGATGACGTTTAGCCTGTTCTATAATGCTTTCCTCCAGTTCTTTGATTGCTGCCAGTTCATCGCCAGCGCGGACTGTTGGATGCGAGGCCAATATCTGTTCTACTAGGGTTGTGCCTGATCGCGGAAAACCAATAATAAAAATTGGCTCTGGACGTGAACCATCGGGCATTATCGCTTGTTTTAGCAAGCGGTCCACCCGATCACGAACGAACATGGTTCTCATGTGGCTGGCAAAACGTATTACTGCTTCTCTGCTATATTTAACATTTCTATGTTTAATCATGAGTTCATTCGCCCTACCATATGCCTCTAAAGCTTCGCCGAATCTGGCCTGTCTATCATAGATATGACCAAGCCTAAAACTTAAATTGATGTCAGCAATTAAGTTTAATTCGTCTCTATTTACGAGATTGAGCAGTGACTCCGCTTCATCCATTTGATTCTGGCGCATACAAATCATAGCCTTACGCAGCAGGATTTCTGGCTTCCGGTTAGGTAACAGCTCCTCTGCCCTATTAATCCATAACCTAGCTGCCTCCAAATCATTAAGGCGTTCTAGTAATTCCGCCCTCTTTAACATGATATCAGTATTATTTGGATCAAGATTTAATAGGCGTTCGTATTCAAGGTTTGCTGCTTCAGAATCCCCTGACATAGCCAATGCCTTGGCATAATCCAGTCTTATGCCTATAGATTTTGGCTGCAG
>JAOUNW010000119.1 GCA_029880755.1 Gammaproteobacteria bacterium | reverse complement strand
GCTGCCGTGGAAGCGGCCCGTGCCGGGGAACAAGGCCGTGGCTTTGCTGTTGTGGCATCCGAAGTGCGCAGTCTGGCCCAGCGCAGTGCTGATGCTGCCAAGGAAATCAAAGGTCTTATCGAGGATAGCGTGGAGAAAGTGAAAGTCGGCACAGACCTGGTTGACGAGTCCGGCAAGACCTTAATGGGTATCGTGGAAGGCATCAAGAAGGTGTCTGATATTGTCGCCGAGATCAATGCCGCCTCCCAGGAACAGTCCGCCGGTATCGATCAGGTAAACAATGCCGTGGCCCAGATGGACGACATGACCCAACAAAATGCCGCCCTGGTGGAAGAATCTGCTGCTGCCAGCCGTTCCATGCAAGACCAGGCACGTTCACTGGCGGATACGGTGGGATTCTTCAAGGTAGGGAGTTCCAGCAGCAGTCGTCACGCCAATATTTTGAGGACACCGGAAATGGAGAGAATGGCGGTTCATAGCTTGCCTCAGGCGAGATCCATGACTGCTGGCCGTTCTCTTACAGAGGGCAAGAACAGACACCTCCAAAAAATCCGTGAAGACAAAGCCAAGACCCGTGCCAGAAAGACCGGTACCGACGGCAGCCAGGAGTGGGAAGACTTTTAATGTAGCAAATAACAAACACAGGTTGGGTGCTACAGCATTTCGCTCAACCTGTATCAGCTGATCGCTTACATATCAAACTGTCCGGAGTGACACCATGGCACAAGCACAACGCAAAGACGAATTGCAGGACTCCGGGTCCGAACATTCCTCCCAATACCTGACCTTCTCCTTGGGCGGAGAGGAATACGGGGTGGATATCCTCGGGGTACAGGAAGTGAAGGTCTGGACCCAGGTCACGGTCCTGCCCAATACCCCGCCTTACGTCAAAGGAGTACTGAATCTGCGCGGTATCGTGGTTCCCATTATCGATTTACGCATCTGTTTCCACATGGACACGGTGGACTACGATGCCACCACCGTCATTGTGGTCCTCAAGCTCAATGTCCACGGCAAGGAACGGGTCATCGGTCTCGTGGTTGACTCCGTCTCGGACGTGTTAGACATCACCCACACCCAGGTACGCAGCACCGAAGAGTTTGACATGACCTCCCAGACCGATGCCATCACCGGTGTCGCCACCCTGGAGAACAAGATGGTTATCCTGCTGGACGCCGCCAAACTTCTGAGTGCCGGTGAACTGGCCGATCTCACCCGAGATGCCGCGGCGTTGAAGGAGAAGGTGGGGGATCAGGTAGAAGAATAAGAAATTATTAAACTGGAGCATAAAATGAAATTAACAAAAATAACTCTGGCACTAACAGCATGTTTGCTCACTGTCACGGCAACGCCTTTATTGGCTCGTGAGGGCGGTGCACACCCGAAAGTAATTGAAGGGGTGGATCATAATCATTGGTTAAACCGTTTGACCATAAGCGGTATATTAGAAGCGGAAATGACTAAGGCCGAGGATTTTTCCGGTGTTGATACCAGTGATATCGTGTTGGCGACAGTGGAGCTTGGTTTTGATGCTGTTATTAATGACAGGGTGGATGCGCATCTTGCATTTTTATATGAAGAAGACGATACCGCGTTGGAAGTGGATGAAGGTACGATTACTGTCGCCATGTCTGAAAACAGCTCGGTAGTTATGGGTCAAATGTATTTACCTTTTGGCTCTTTTGAAACAAACATGATTTCCGATCCACTGACATTGGAGTTGGGTGAAATCCGGGAATCGGCACTATTGGTCAGTTTTGGCGGTAATGGCTTTACCGCATCCGTCTTTGCTTATAACGGCGATATGACGGAGGCCACTGCAGAAGAACAGGTGGACCAGTTTGGTGTCAGCCTTGGCTTTACTTCAGAAGGGGAAGGCATGAAGTATGACATAGGCGTTGACTATATTAATAATATCGGTGACTCGGATGGATTGACTGATGCCATCACCGCCGGTGCCGGTGGCCCCGTTATTATGACCGAGTATGTTGGGGCCTATATTGTCCATGCCATTTTCCACATGGGATCATTCACGATTATCGGTGAACACCTGGCAACCACTGACCCCTTTGATCCGGCTGAGCTGGCTTTTAATGGTGCCGGTGCGGAACCGACTGCATCAAACATTGAATTGGGTTTTGATACCAGTGTTGCCGGGAAAGACGCGACTATTGCGTTGGGTTATCAGGCGACTGACGAGGCCCAGGCGCTGGGATTGCCCGAGTCCAAAATATTGGCGGCGTTATCCATTAATATAATGGAAGACACTGCCCTCAGTTTCGAAGTCTCTCAGAGTACGGATTATGACATTGCTGATGGCGGTACCGGTGAAGACGCCAATGCCTTTACCTTGCAGCTTGCAGTTGGGTTCTAATTCAGTCCCAGTTATCCATAGTTGAGTGCTCCAGGATCCTATGGGCTAGAGGTTATCGGCTAGCTCGACGGCGGTACGTAGAGCATGCTCGCCAATGTAGAAATGAGGAGAGAACCGGATACCTCCGCCGCGCATCGCGCATATCACATTGTTCTTCATGAGATACTGATGCAATGTCTCAGTGTCCAGTTGTTTATGCTTAATTACAACGATACCCGCATAACGCCCCTTTTCCATAGAACTGAGTAATACCAGATTCTTGCTTTCCCGTATTAAACGAAATAAGAGTTCGCTGTTTTGTAGTACCTGCCTCTCAATATTGTCTATACCAACATCCTGAATAAGAGACAGACTCGCTTTTAAGGCATAAATGCCTAACATATTGGGACTGCCACATTCAAAGCGCCGCGCTGACTGTGCCGGTTGCCAGTCACGTTGATTAAAGTCGTAATGATCCTGCATCATATGCCAGCCAAACTCGTGCAGTTGCAGTTGGTCTCGCCATTTTTCGCTGCAATAAAAAACGGCGATACCTTCAGGCGCCAGCAGCCATTTATGGGCGTCGGCCATAAGAAAATCTATGTTCATGTTCTGTACATCATGATCAAACACACCCAATCCCTGGATGGCATCCACACACAGCGCAATGTTCTTTTGCTTGCATAAGGCACCGAGGCGTTTCAGATCAACGCGAAAACCGCTGGCGTACTCCACGCTACTGATAGAGATGAGTCTCGTTTTTGCATCACAGGCATCGATTAGCACTTGCTCCGGATCAGCAGATTCAAGAGAGACCTGGGTAACGGAAACGCCCTGAGGGACCAGAGATTCCCAGGCAATACGGTTAGACGGAAACTCCTGGTCGCTGATAACCACGTTGTCGCCGGCTTGCCAGGGAAAGCCGTGGGCCACCATGGACAAGGCCTCGGAGGTATTTTTGACCAGGGCAATGTCGTCCGGGGAGGGGGCGTGGATAAATTGGGCCAGTTGTGCCCGTAGCGCCTGCTCAGTCTCCGCCCACCTTGGGTAATGTTTTGCGCCCTCGTGCAGGCATTCGTCTGCAAAACTCTTCACGGCATCTGCCGTGCATTTTGGCCAAGGCGCCACCGCGGCGTGGTTCAGGTAGATCAGGTGTTTGGATACCTGGAATTGATTAACGACTAGATTGTTCGTGTTACCCATGCCCACTCCCTTTGCTCATTCATGTGTCGGGCATTATGAAAGGCTCCAGTGGGAATGCAACCCCGACCGGGATAAACACGCAAAAGTATTCAGACCAGCCTATTTTTTGTAGACAAGAGTTTTTTCAACCTAATGTAATAGATTAAAAAAGAAAGTTAACCAACAGTAAATAAAAGAAAAAATAGACTTAATAATTATCACGAAAAATTATAATAATTTCCATAATTGATAAATAGCATTTATTAGTTCCTGTGCTACGCTTTTATAAATCGATTATTACGATGTATTCGATTCAAACACTTAATTCTGGCATGTAAGGAGAGAAGATAATATGAACCCTAAACGATTGCTTGCCTGTCTTTGTGCGGCAGGATTATCCAGTTTTGCGCTGGTCTCCGCACCCGCGGTCGCTGACGCAACCAATGTCACCGTGCGCGGTTATTTAACCGGCGCCTACCAGGTCACTGATGAAGAGGCGTTTTATCTGGCGGAGCCACACCATAGTGGTATCAACACAGATGGTAGTGACCATGGTTCAAAATTTGGACTTAATATTCAGGGTGTCATCAGCGACTCTATTTTTGCCACGGCACAGTTTCACTCGGCCTCGGCGGAAGACGATTACAACACCTTTCTGGACTGGGCCTTTGTGACGCTGAATCTGAATAACAATGCCGCCTTGCGCGCAGGCAAAGTGAAATATGACGGTGCACTCTACAGCAGCGTTATCGATATTGGTAATTTGTATCCCTGGATTGAGCTGCCCAGTTATGCCTACGCCGAGTCCGAAGGTTCGGTGCACGGCAATCACGAGAGTTTCAATGGCGCGAGCCTGTTGTACACCATGAATTCCGGTGACATGACGTATTCCATTGACTTGTATGGTGGTTCTATTGGCGAAGAGGAAGAGGTATTCCGCAAACGGCTCCACGGTGTGACTGTGACAGTTAACTGGGATGATAAGGTTATTTTTAAAGCCAATACCAATACTTCCAAGCTGAAGGCAGATCCGGATTCAATGCTTGATGTCGTTAATTTTCCGGAACTGCAGTTTATCGACGGCAATCACCATAAGATCACCAACTTCGGTATTAAGGTAGACTGGAATAACGTAGTGGCCAATATCGAATCCTTTGATGTGGACTGGGAGGATTTCAAGGAGCACAACGCTGAAAGTACCTATGCCATAGTAGGGTACCGCTTCGGCAAGTTTCTGCCTCATGCTACCGTAGCCTCTATCGAGAAGGGCGATCCAGCGACACCGGCGGACGTGATGGAGGAAATGCGTATTCCGGAGTAAAAGACAACCTGTTCCGATAATGACAGATAACCAGGGTCCGCTGGTAATGACAGGCCTACCGGTACTGATCAGGATATTGAAACTGCGAATACGATCGCAGCCTTTCTCGTAAAAGGAAATAACTAACCGCTTTGTGGCAAATTGTTGAATCAATTTATCGCTATTAATCGTGCTTGCGATTCAGTATTAGTAGCTTCTCCACCTATTGGCAGATCCCGGTAATATTTACCGCTGAAACCAAAGACGCTGATCAGCGTACTTCGAATGCCTGTTTTGGTCGTTTGATTGCCCTGTACGAACTGTGATCCGGAAGCCGACGTGGATCCAGAGTTTCCTGAGTATCTGGAGCTTCTTCCCTGTATAATATGCCACGTCGCAGCTCATATTTCATAGCAACCTGCAAAGCATCATCACCAGAATAAACATTATGTTCCGCGGGATAACATAGGAAACGGGGGCTTAAATAAGCGTATAGTTCTTCGGCAACGGTGCAAAACGGGAATCTTGCGACAAATCGAACGAACGCATTAGAGAGCCATACGAAATAATTAACTCTGATGTTCTTGCTAAAAAAATCGGCTTCTCTTATAAGACCTAGCGCTAGGGTAATCGCATCCCAGTCACTTTGTGAGACAATAACCGCGACCATGGATAAATGGTCAATTACCATTCTGGTAGGGACTTGGTCCCGCCGACTTCGATTACCAAATAGGGATCTGGTTAGGGCAGGACGTAAGTTGGCCAGGGTTTTATAATGCTCTGCGAGATTGATAACGGGTTTCTTGGCTATGTCCCAAAAAGGATGGTCATAGTAGTACGCAGCGCCGGGCGAATACTCCTCTAAACTGTAAACCAGGTCCCTGCTCGGGAGATGCTCACCCCTTTTGTATTTGTAGAATTTCCCTGACCGAGTTTTAGATCCTTTCCTATCATCACGATCACCAAGTTTTTCGAGGTAGAAACTTTCAACGGCATAAGCTGTAGTGGTCCTTAAATTTCTGGCTATCGCATTGAACCACAGTTTGGCCCGGATACTTTCTAGCTCGTCATTTACCGGTCTTCCCCGTTCTCCCACCAATTTCTGATCATTTTTTGAGCCCATATTCCACCTCCATGGTTTGGTTTAAAAATGCAGGGTTGCGGTCTGTTACGT
>JAOUNW010000021.1 GCA_029880755.1 Gammaproteobacteria bacterium | reverse complement strand
TTACGTAGTGTAACGAAATTCTAATTGTGTGCTATCTAGCTGTATTTGAAAAGTTTTTCTAGAATCGGGCGAAACGAATGGTCACGACAGGATATGGCTAGAATCAAAAAACGCAGCACCGAAAACCAGCTCGCCAGGCGGCTCGAATCGAGTCTCCTGGAGCAGTTTGGGCCGGTACTAACGGGGGATTCTCTTCGACGGGCACTCGGCTACCCGAGCATGAACGCACTGCGCCAGGCGGCGATGCGAGGCAATATCCCGGTACCGTTGTTTAAGCTCGAGAATCGCCGGGGACGGTTTGCGCTTGCCATCGACGTGGCCCGGTGGCTGGCCGAGCAGTGCGACCCGGAAAGCCATGAAGAGTTACAGAAAGATCTGGAAACAAACTAAGGGAGGTAGTTATTTGAACTAGCGTAACCAAGTAGTACCGGTAGCAACTAAACCAAACACGAGGCCCGGAACGAAAAAGGCCCGAGAGCGGTCACTCTCAGGCCTGATTCTGTAGAATATCGATGTGCTGTCGATGTCTGCAGTGTCGTCCCAATCGTCCCTCTTGTCAAGCCTTTACGGCGGATAACGTTCCGCTGTGGTGACGCTTACCCTTGTGCTTTGAATTTGACAACGGTTCTGTACGAACCCTGGCAGCCCTTTGTCTGGGGCGAGGTGACAAAATGAACAAACATCGAGAATGTCTTCGATTGATCATGACAACCCATCGAACCAATGGGGAGATTGCGAAACTGATTGGGGTTTCTACCAATACCGTACGTCGCTATCGACTGATCATTGAAAAAACGAATTTATCCTGGACTGCAGTCAATGATCTCGACGATACGGCGATCGAGTTTCTCTTAAAAACAAAACGTTTTCGCATTGAAACCAAGCATGTACCGGATTGGGCCAGCGTCCATCGCGAATTACAATTACCTCATGTAACGTTGCAATTGCTTTGGGAGGAATACCGGTTATCCTTTCCGGACAACACCTATTCCTATTCCCAGTTCACACATTACTATCGTCAGTTCGTCAGAAAGCTCGACGTTACCATGCGCCAGACGCATCGCGCGGGAGAATGCGTCTTCGTCGATTTTGCCGGCAGCACTATCCCCTATATAAACCTGGAAACTGGCGAGGAGCTACGTGCTCAAATATTCGTCGGTGTACTCGGGGCATCTAACTACACGTTTGCCTATGCGGTGCGTTCGCAATCCACGCCGGACTGGATTGATGCTCACAATCGTATGTACCGCTTTTTCGGTGGGGTCCCTCAGGTCGTGGTTCCTGACAACCTAAAGGCTGCGGTGATATGCCCAGGGAACGAGCCAGTATTTAATCGGACCTATCTTGAGCAGAGCAAGCACTACAGGATCATCATCGTCCCGGCCCGGGTTCGAAAGCCAAAGGACAAGTCCAAGGCTGAAGGTGGCGTGCTGTTGGTGTCCAGGTGGGTCACTGCTCGATTGCGGCATCGAAAGTTTTTCAGTATCGAAGAGATCAACGCTGTGATCAGCGGGTTGTTGCGCGAGCTCAATGAACGGCCATTCAAGCGTCTGCCCGACAACCGGCATGTTCGATTTGAGCAGCTCGACAAACCGCTCTTGCAGCCGTTACCGGGACAAATGTTCGAGTATGCCGAATGGACATCAACACGTAAAATCGGGCCCGATTATCATTTCTGTGCCCACAATCATCATTACTCGGTACCGCATGAGCTCGTCGGTGAGCAGGTTGAGGCGCGGGTAACGGGTACGACCGTAGAACTGTTCTGTCGTGGTCGGCGCATTGCTACGCATGTGCGAAGCCGCGAAATTGGCGGGCATACCACGACTAAAGATCATCAGCCTCAGGCACACCGCCACTATGCTGAATTATCGGCCGAGACATTGCTCGAATGGGCCAAGCCGATTGGCGAGGCGTCAGTGGCAGCGGTGCAGCACCAGTTCGATAGTCGACCCTACGAGATGCTCGGCATTGGCCCATGCGTATCGTTGAAAAAGCTCGCCAAGGACTACGGGCACGATCAGTTTGAAGCGGCCTGTAAACGAGCACAGCGCATCGGTTCGCTGACCGTTAAAAGCATTCGCTCGATTTTGCAGCGGGGTCTGACCGACGCGGATGAGAACCCGATCCCAATCCAGGTCAATCTGCCGCTGCACGACAACGTGCGCGGCCCCGCCTATTACTCGAACGGGAGGTAAACCATGTTGATACAACAAACGATTGATAACTTGCGAGCACTGAAACTCAACGGCATGGCCAGGGCGCTGGAAGAACAACGCGGTAATGCCTCACTGCAGGAGCTTGGTTTTGAGGAACGCTTTGGACTGTGTGTCGAGGCCCAGGTGTATGAACGGAATAACAAGAAACAACAACGCCTATACCGTGCTGCCAAGCTCAAGGTCTCAGCCTGCCCTGAGGACATCGATTTCCGGGCCAAGCGCGGCCTTGATCGCCAGGTAGCGGCCAACTTGGCCACCTGCGACTGGATCGAGCGCCACCTCAACGCCATCATCACCGGGCCGACCGGCGTTGGCAAGACTTGGCTCGGCTGCGCCTTCGGTCAGCAAGCAACACGCAAGGGCTTTTCCGTGATTTACACACGACTGTCCCGGCTACTCGAAGACCTTGAGATCGCCGTTGGTGACGGCAGCATTATCAAGCTGCGTAACAAGCTCGCGAGAGTCGATCTACTGATCCTCGATGACTGGGCCTTGGCGCCAATGACCAATCGTGGACGACATGAGTTGCTGGAGTTGATTGACGATCGCATTGGCGGCGGTTCAATCCTGATCACTTCGCAGTTACCCGTCGATCAGTGGCACGAATACATCGGTGATCCGACGGTGGCCGATGCCATTCTCGATCGCCTGGTACACCGGGCGCATCGGATTGAATTGCGCGGTGATTCGCTGCGCAAGAATCTCGATTTGCCGCTGGAGCCCACGGGTAAGGAGTAGACCATGGACACGAAGCATTCGTTGTTGCAGTGGGTCGAGGCCGCTGGCGTGGAGCTTCGCCGCGACGGTACCGCCTGGACGGGAGCATGCCCCTTTCACGAGGATACCGGTCGTTCACTGTTGGTCGATCCTGAAAAGAATCACTGGCAGTGCGACGGCGAGTGCCAGATCGGTGGCTCGCTCGTTGACTGGGTAGCGCGGATCAAGCATGTGTCGATGACGCATGCCCAGGAGTTGTTGTGCAGCGAGGCACCGTTATCGGCGATGCGGCCGGTCGAGGGCGGCGGCGCGACGACCGTACGATCTCTGACCGCACCGTTTGCGCTCGGCGATGACGACCAGACCGTGCTTCAGCAGGTGATTGGGTATTACCACGAGACCCTAAAGCAATCGCCGGCGGCCCTGGCGTACCTGCGGGAGCGCCGTCTGGATCATCCGGATTGTATCGCGCATTTTAAGCTCGGGTTCAGTAACCGGACCTTGGGTTACCGGCTGCCAGCGAAGAACCGTAAGGCGGGCGCAGCCATGCGCGGGCGGTTGCAGCGCATCGGTATCTTGCGCTCGAACGGTCATGAGCATTTTCGCGGATCGCTAGTGATCCCGACCGTAAACCAGGGCAGGATCGAGCACGTCTATGGCCGCAAAATTGCCGGTAAGCTCCGACCCGGTACATCGCTGCATTGTCAGTTGCCGCATCCGCCGACGGGACTATTCAATCTCGAGGCGATCAAGACGAGCGATGAGTTGATTGTCTGCCAATCCCTGATCGATGCGCTGACCTTCTGGTGCGCGGGGTACCGTAACGTCACCGGTGGTTATGGATTCAACGCCATCGATGAGACCCATGTCTCCACGTACGTGCAGTATGGTGTGAAACGGGTATCCATTGCCTTTACCGCCACGCCTGAGGCGGATACCGAGGCCAGGCAGCTTGCCGAGCATTTGGTTGCGCGGGGTATCGACGCCTATCGAATCGAGTTCCCGCGTGGCCTGGATGCCAACGCCTTTGCCGTCCAGGCCAAACCGCCGCACAAACACCTCGGTCGACTGATTCGCCAAGCGGCCTGGTTGGGCAAGGGCAACGCGCCGCTGCGCGAGACGGGTACAGGCCTTGATGTCGACACGGAGGGGGGTTAGGACCGAACACACTGACGCGGCTCCAGTAGCGAGTCCGAGTCATGAGGCGGAAACAGAATCCAAAGTGGCCGATGAATCCGTGATGCCGGAAGCAATGCCATTGCCGGCAGAGATCATTCCGCCGCTGCCGGTTGAACCTTCTACCGAGATCAAGGAAAACGAGATCGTGATGTCGATGGATGATCGCCGTTACCGCGTTCGCGGGCTCGAGAAAAACTTAAGCTATGAAACCCTGCGCGTGAACCTGTTGGTCAATCGAGGAACGTCGATACACATTGATACCTTCGATTTATACAGCGCCAAGCACCGCGGTGCATTTATTCAGCTAGCGGCTTCCGAACTCAATGTTGACCTCGGTATCCTCAAGCGCGACCTCGGGAAAGTCTTATTAAAACTCGAGGTACTGCAGGATCAGCACATTCAGCAAACCTTGATGCCTGCACCTAAGAAAGTCGAGTTGTCCGAGAAAGATGAGAAGGAGGCCATGGCCTTACTGCAATCGCCGCGGTTGATTGACCGGATCCTGGAGGACTACCAGACTTGTGGTGTTGTTGGCGAGAACACCAACAAGCTCGTCGGTTACCTGGCGGCCCTGTCTCGTAAGCTGGAAAAGCCTCTCGCGGTCATGGTGCAAAGCACCAGTGCTGCGGGCAAGAGCGCGCTGATGGACGCGGTGTTGTCGTTCATTCCGGAGGAGGACCGGGCGCAATACTCGGCCATGACCGGACAATCCCTGTTTTACATGGGTAACTTGGATCTAAAACACAAGATTCTGGCCATTAATGAAGAAGAAGGTGCGGCTAAGGCAGCCTATGCGCTGAAGTTGCTACAAAGTGACGGCCGATTGACCATCGCCTCGACCGGTAAGGACCCGCACAGCGGTCGGCACGTCACGCACGAGTACAATGTCGAAGGGCCGGTGATGATCTTTAGCACCACCACGGCAATTGATATCGATGAGGAGTTGTTGAATCGGTGTCTGGTGTTAACGGTCGACGAAGACCGCAAACAGACCCGGGCGATCCACGACTACCAGCGCTTTGAGGAAACGCTCGACGGCATGTTGGCCGCCCAGGCGCGCGATGCCGTTTTGCGAGTACATCGCAACGCGCAACGATTGTTGCGACCTCTGAAAGTGGTCAATCCTTTTGCCGAGCAACTGACCTTTCTGGATGACAAGACCCGTACGCGGCGCGATCACAAGAAATACCTGACCCTGATCCGCAGCATTGCTTTGTTGCATCAGTACCAGCGGGAGATTCACAAGACGTATTTCAAAGGCAAGCCAATCGAATACATTGAGGTCACCGTCGACGACATTGAATTGGCCAACCGCATTGCCCACGACGTACTTGGCCGCTCACTCGACGATTTGCCGCCACAGACTCGGAGGCTGCTAATGTTAATTGATGAAATGGTCAGCGACCAATGCGAGGTGTTGGACTTGCCTCGCAATCGGTATCGCTTCGGCAGGCGTGAGATCCGTGAGCATACCGGCTGGGGTCACACTCAGCTGACCGTACACCTGCAGCGCCTGGAGCGACAGGAATATCTGCTCATCCACCGCGGTGGCCGCGGTCAACGACGCGTGTACGAATTGCTCTATCGTAGCGAGGGCCAAGATGGGCAGCCGTTCCTGATGGGATTGACCGACATCGATACGCTAAAAACCCACCGCTGCGATGAAAAGTGTTCGGGGCAGAATGCCAAGGTGTCGGGTTTAAATCGGCCCATTGACGGGGTAAGTGCGGTGCCTGGTTCACCACGTCCCACAGCAAGTTTTCCCCGGCTGGGTAGGCTGGAACCGTGTTTAGATATCTTGAAAGAGCCAAACGCCTATCCAGCTCAAAAGAACGAGAATCATACCGTAACGAACCGTCGTAGCGAGGGTGCCGCGACATGACTTTCAGCAATCAAATCGAACCAGTCGCCCACAGTGGCATCACGCCGTATCTGAAACAATTCCTCGAGTGGTCAGCGGCAATGAACTACAGCAGCGACACCCGTCGCAAGCGCGAGTACTCGATTTGCAAATTTATTCGCTGGTGTGATCCACGTGGCTTGGATCGACCGCACGACATCACCAGCGCCGTACTGGAACGCTATCGCAAATATCTCTATTACTATCGTAAGCCCGATGGTGAACCGCTCAGTTTCAGCACACAGCATAGTCACCTGGCACCACTCAAGGCATTTTTTAAATGGCTTGCGAAGGAAAACCACATCCTGTTTAACCCGGCTTCGGAGTTTGAATTGCCTAAGGTGCCGAAACACCTGCCGAAGTACATCCTGACGTACGAAGAGATCGAATCAATACTTCAGCACACCCAGGTCTATGGCGACATTGGAATCCGTGACCGAGCCATGATTGAGACGTTTTATTCAACCGGAATACGACGCAAAGAACTGGCCGCCATCAAGCTGCACGACATCGATCTCGTTCGGGGTACGCTGGTAGTGTTTGAAGGTAAAGGCCAGCGGGACCGGGTAATCCCAGTCGGGGACCGGGCCTGCGCCTGGATCCGCAAGTACCTGAACGAAGTGAGGCCGAGCCTGATGGTCGGGGACGACCCTGGCTTTCTATTTCTGACGGACTACGGAGAGCCGTTTGTGAAAAACCGCATTACCGATTTAATTAAGAAATACCTGGATGCGGTCGGTATCGACAAACCCGGGGCCTGCCATTTATTCCGGCATGCGATGGCCACCCATATGCTGGAAAACGGGGCCGATATTCGATACATCCAGATGATGCTGGGCCACGCCAATTTAAATACTACCGAGATATATACCCGAGTCTCTATCAAGAAGCTGAAAGCGGTGCATGCGGCGACGCATCCGGCGACGTAAGTTTACTTTAGGGACTCTGGCTTACGAGCTAGGTTTTTCAATATAGAGGTCGAGCAATAGATTAAGTGCCTTCCTAATTCCATTGTGCTGCTCATGGTCCAGCAAACGCACTTTTGCTACGACTGTCTCAATATCCGCTGAAAGCGGGTCTTCATTCAAAATATGCATACAATGCATAACTACATCGGTAGGCGGTTTTACCTGACCGTTTTCGTAGCGAGAAATTACGCCCTGAGTTTTACCTAAATGGCTTGCGAAATCCTTCTGGTTAAGGGATAATTTCGATCGTGCCCGACGTATAATGTTCGGTGTGTCTATAGACATAGTGATTATTGGCGCTAGGGTTGGTTTCAATTCGGGTTGAATAAATAATGCATATTATGCATAATTTATGAGAAATTGGTAGTGCAATACCTATCAAATCAAGGATTGCATACTAGTATTTATAAAAGGATTCAAGGCATCGAAAATGGCTAGAGCAGACCTGATTATCAATTTGGTGCGGAATGGTATCGAAGGAGACGAAAAGCTGTTCCGTAAGACCGTTGAGGCGATTGCCGCAGAAGAGCGGTCGATGAAGCATTTTGCTCTAGCCGAGCGTTTAACGGAACTTCTAAAAACATCGATTACTCAAAAGGCTTCTGGCCAGATATCAGAGTCGACTGATCCTGGGTTACGCAACTCCTATTACATTGTTCATCCGAAAAAGAAGCTGGAAGACCTTATACTGCCTAAAAATGTGCGTGCGACTTGTGATGAAATTATAGAGGAACATCATCGCAGAGATCTGCTGAGATCGCATAATTTAGAACCACGTCATCGGATACTTCTTTCAGGACCTCCAGGAAACGGAAAAACCAGTCTAGCGGAGGCCTTCGCTAACGCGCTAATGGTTCCTTTATATGTTGTTAAATATGAAGGCATTATCGGAAGCTATCTCGGGGAAACGGCAAAGCAGCTTGACCGAATGCTGGATCAGGTTAAGTCGCAGCGCTGTGCCCTCTTTTTTGATGAGTTCGATGCTCTAGGCAAGGAACGAGCCGATCCAAACGAAGTCGGTGAAATTAAGCGCGTGGTAAATGCGCTTTTGATGCAAATCGATCTGATGCCAAGTCATGTTACGGTGATTGCCGCAACCAATCATCCTGAAATGCTCGACAACGCTGCATGGCGTCGTTTTGATACAAAAATAAATTTACCTAAACCAACTCGCAGCTTGGTGGAAGAATGGTTGAGCAGTTTTCAGAACAAAGTAGGTCATGACTTTGGTATAACTAACAAGACCTTGTCAGAGAAACTGAAAGGATTGAGTTTTGGTGAGATAGAAGATTTTGCCCTCGATGTTCAGCGTCGCTATGTGCTTGGCCTACCGCAAGCAAAAATAAAGAACATTATTAGCAGTAGAATAAAGTGTATTCAAAAGGGGTAAGATAATTTCTATCTTCCCTATCATGGAATGATTCTGGAGAAGATATCTTTTGAAACCGATCCTCATATTTCCCAAACCAGATGTTTTAGCAAGAAAGAAAGTTAAACCTTTTCGTCAAGAAACAAAAATGCCCGGCCGAGCCCGGCAAGGCATAAGATTAAATTCCAGTTTTCAGCTGATAGCCAACGGCTTCAAAAATGGGATTCTCAGCGAAGATCCCGCCGGTTTTTCACCGGAGCGTACACTGGTATTAGAGACTGTTGGCTCAGTAGATGGATTCTACAGAGTTGCTAGAAAGATTCCCGGACTTGAATTTATTCAAGAAGCAATATTCGGTGATGTCGATCCTGACGATGATTTTTATATCGTCGACAAGACGGGTAGCAAGGCGGCGGATAAGTTAAAAGGGTATGTATATTTAACAAACGCGAATCAAGAGGCGCTGAATAAATTACTGACTTACTGGAATTCCTATGTAAAACAAAGGAGCTACAAGTTTCCTCGTGGCTTGGCGCCACTGAGGAATCTGTTTGAACACCTGAAAACAATCCGTTACTGGGATACTGAAGATAGGCTTAGAGAAACCGGAATTATTGAAGACTGGAGCCGACGAGTCAAAGAAGGACAGGACAGCGCACCAGTTGAGATTGAGTTGTGGTACCGGAAATATACTGAATTAAGAACGAGTAAGGAAGAGAGGTTAGCGACACTTCTCAATGTGCTTGGTGGCAGAATAATTAAAACGAGTGTAATTCATGAAATCAATTACCACTCGATACTTGCAGATATCCCTATTGCATCTATTGGTGATCTTCTCAGCGATAATAAAAAAGAGATTGAATTACTTAGGTGCGACGATGTGATGTTTTTCAGGCCGTCTGGGCAGTGTATGGCACCGATATTCACGGTGGAGAATGACCAATCCGAACATCAGGCTCGAGAAATACCTAGTAAAGGAATAGAAAGCGTAATTGAGTTTCCCGTTGTCGCCTTGCTGGATGGTCTCCCATTGGAAAATCACGAGTGGATATCGGACTATTTGATCGTGGATGATCCGGATGGTTGGTCAGACGATTATAGTCCATCGGATCAGCAGCATGGTACTAGCATGGCATCTCTGATCATCCGAGGGGATATGAATGATGATGAGCTGCCAATCCAGAACAAACTGTACTGTCGCCCAATTCTAAAACCCGGTCCTGAGGATTTTTATGGAAAGAGGCGCGAGCGAGTCCCTGAAGGAGAGTTACCTCTAGATCTTGTACACCGATCTGTTAGAAGAATATTTGAAGGCGATGGACAGGAACCACCGGTCGCACCCAGCGTTAAGGTAATCAACTTATCGGTCGCGGATCCGAACAGGCTTTTCGATCAAATGATGAGTCCGTGGGCAAAGTTAATCGACTATCTATCGACGAAATATGGCGTACTTTTTGTCATTAGTGCAGGAAATCATTTAGACGATATTGAACTTGGGATCACCAACAAGGAATTCAGCGACCTTTCGTCGGAGGAAAAAGAGAAACGTATTTTAGAAGGCATTTCTCAATACCTTCATACACGACGTCTGCTTTCTCCAGCCGAGTCTATCAACGCGTTAACTGTCGCCGCCTACCATAGTGATGGGCACGATGATGATAATTTCCTCGGCCACATAAATCCCTATCTGAATCGTAGTCTGCCGAGCACGATCAATCCCGTTACCTGGGGCAAGAAGAGATCGGTAAAGCCTGAAGTATTACTACCAGGGGGTCGGGCAACATACCGATTGAAAAGCGTACTAGACGGAGATCCCGCTGTATTGGAAATCCTTACCTTCAATACTCCGCCTGGACAGAAAGTTGCCAGTCCTGGAACCATTGGTGCGTTAAATTCGTTTGCCTATACATTTGGTACGAGCAATTCTGCTGCACTGGCTTCAAGAAGGCTGTGTTTTCTTTACGAAACAATTCAGGATATTTATTCATCTTCACACGGTGAAGAATTGCCGAAAGAATATGAAAGTGTCTTGTTGAAGGCGTTGATATGTCACGGGGCATCGCAATCAGTGAATATAGCCTTTCTAGAAAATCTCCTAAAAAATGACAAGAATTCGCGAATATTTAATTCCATCACTGCCAAATATCTTGGCTTTGGCAATGTCGATGAAGAAAGAATCCATGGTTGCCGGGACAATCAGGCTACAATAATTCAGTGCGGAAATATCAGACAAGATGAGTCCCACGCATACAGATTTACGCTTCCGGATTCGCTGAATGCGCAAACTGTCGAGCGACGACTGATTATTACCCTAGCTTGGTTCTCGACTATCAATCCAAGTAGTTCAGCATATCGAGAAGCATTTTTGTATTATCGGCCTGCCACGGGCGACCTGTCAGAAGAAGAGGAAAAAATTTCAAAAATAGGCAGGCTTTCAAGGGAGTTGGATTGGCAGATGGTGATGAATGGGACAGTGCAGCATGAAGTACTAACAGGGCATCAAGCCACCGTGTTTGCTAAGGGAGCAAAAATGGAAATAGTGGTTAACTGCAGGGCGCAGGCAAATGCAAAGAATCTAGAAGTTCCTTATGCGCTTGTTGTTACGTTGGATACGCCTGGCACAGAGCTTCCTATCTATGAACAGGTTAAAGCAGGATTAGAAGTTCAGTTCAAAAGCAAAGTCGAAATGCTGCATAAGACTTAGCTATGCCAAATCGATACACCTGTACAGCGAAGTGGGTAATATGCCCAATTGCACTAGGAAATATTTTTCGGAACCAGTATCGATATGTGTCTTTCTATGCTAACCGGATGAAATATATAATAACTTTCGGATGAGCTCCAGATTCGCTTGGTCCCAAACAGTTTACAACTGGAACCGGTATTATGATCCGAAGGTAGGGAGATACATTACCAGTGATCCGATAGGACTAGCGGGTGGGTTGAATACGTATGGGTATGTGGAAGGGAATCCGTTAGTATATATTGATCCAGAGGGGTTGCTGTTAGGTTGTCCCGGTATAGGAACGCGCCCAGGGATTTCGCCAGGCTGTGGAAGTGGTGGTGGAGTGGGTGGTGGTTTGGGTGCGCCAGCAGTAAGACTCCCTCCTTTGGGGCCGATAGCACCGATATTTACCTTGCCCCCCATCAACGGTACAGATAGTGGGACGGATAATGGGACAGATACAAAACCTAAGCAGTGTGAGGATGAGGATGATGATAACGGCTGTGAGCTTCGTCGTAACAGCTTAGTGCTGGAGCACATTAGGATTGAAAACAATATGACAAAATATCCAATCGACGATTTGACAAAGCGACGTTGGAACCGCGCAGCTGATAAGTATAATAGGGACTGTGTGCCAAAGGGATTCCCACCTATTACGTACAGATTTGATGTTTAGGGGGAAGCTGATGCTGTGTTTAGATATATATGTTAATAAAGCGAGAGTAGCTTCAGCTGGTGGTAAAAACGCGGTTGCGCTGTCTGCGGAGTTAAGCGGCGGCAGAGATGGGCCAATCGGTTTAAACGTTCGAGGACTTTCATCAGAAAACCATGGTCTCGTATGGACTGATATGACTATTGAATCTAGTTCAGTTGTGGAGTTTAGGGTGCGCGAAGAGAATTTCGCCGAAGGGATACCACAGAGAACAAAGCAAGTACAGCCATCTGTAAGGCGTAGAAATGAGCTACGGATGTTGATAGCGGAAAATGGTCGTTTTTGTTGTACGGCGGAAATCGGCGACAAGGAGTTTGTCGGCATTCATCTCCGCTGGAATGAGCAAGAGAAAGCGTTTCTTGTAGAAGCGCTAAGCGCTACACCATCGGAGGAAGGGTATGCGAAGAAAACTGTATGGTGGTCAGCTATGTTGTTGGTGGATGACTATGTAAGCTTCCACATCAAAAGTGAAAACGAGATCATAGAATAAACGGGGTAAAACTCGATTGATCTGTAAAATCGCACTAGGAAAATTTATTCCTTTCATGGTGTGACTTTGAATAGCTCGCTCCAACTCGTTGATTCAGACTATCTTCTTCCTGTTTCCTCTCCCTCTGTGTAACCTCGGACAGTTTACAACTGGAACCGGTACTATGATCCGAAGGTCGGGAGATACTTGACCAGTGATCCGATTGGGTTGGCGGGAGGGCTTAACACCTATGCGTATGTTGGGGGGAATCCGATAGCATCTATTGATCCAGAAGGATTGCTGTTAGGTTGTCCCGGTATTGGAACGCGCCCAGGGATTTCGCCAGGCTGCGGAAGTGGTGGTGGAGTGGGTGGTGGTTTGGGTGCGCCAGCAGGGCGGCTGGGGCCTATCGCACCGATATTTACCTTGCCACCCATCAACGGTACAGATAGTGGGACGGATAGTGGTACGGATACAAAGCCTAAGCAGTGTGAGGATGAGGGATGCCCACCGTGTAAGACAATAAGTGGTAAGATAGTTCCCGTCGGGACTATAGGTTATCGTCCATTGGATATTCCTAGTACCCCGCAGCACGGTATTGATGGACCGCACCATAATATTTTAAGAGCCAATCAGATTCCGAAAGGAAATCCAATTGGCGAATGCGATTGTTTCTGGCAGCCGGCTGGTGCTGTTGGACCAGAAGACCTCCCTATAGGAGCAATCCCTGTAGAACCATTCGATAATTCGTAGGTGATCGGGCATGAAATATTCAGATGGAAAAGAGGTGAAAAAAGGTGATAGGGTCCAATTGGGCAATGACAAAGGCGGTATAGTTGTCTGTAGTATTGACGGTGGCGAATATAGCCAGAATCATCCTAAAGAAAAATGGAGCTATTTAGGAAAAGGAGTGGTTATAGAGTTTCCTTCATACGGCTTGATACATTATGAAGAACCAGAAATAGATTTGAAACTAATCTCTCGCGGTGAGCTTGATTAAGATCGGGAATGGATTAATACGACGGATCACTGGTATTAAATAAAAGATACGGTTGAATCTTAAACCTACATCGGGAAAATCTATCTCTTTCGTAAAAATAGGCAGCGCCCCGTTTTCAACATGAATGATCGAAAACGTGTAGGCTGTTGGGTGTCATTAGGGACCCTCCCGCCGGGTGGAAGACCTCTATCGAGAGAGACTGTACGGATTCTCGACTTTCCGCCCAATCCCCCGGTAACGCGGTATCCGGCCATCGGTATCCATGGAGGCAGGGTAAGGCATGCCGCTGTAGATCGGCAGCAGCGTCTCGTCGGGAAACAGCTCTTCTAAGACATACGGGTTACCTTGGTCCCGGGTACCTTCCAGGGCTCTGCACAGGATAGAGCGGGCCGGGACGATCCGGTATTCGTGATAGTAACTGCGCAGATACCCAATCAGCCACCAGTGCCACTCGGTAAGGGTGACACCATCCACCTTCGCCAGAAATTCGACGACCGCTGGACTCCATTCTTCCCGATCAAATAAATACCCGTGCTCCAGCAAGATCACCGATTTACCGGCAATCTCAACCGTGCGCGCCTCAAAACAGATGGGACCCCTCATTAACATGGTATGCCTCCCACAACCTGGGTAACAGGTCGACCGTTGCCACACACTAGAAGTATAGCAAGTTCACGCTTTGGTCGGGGACGTCATGGACTTGAGTTTTATGGCAACCTTCGGAAGGCTGGCAACACTTCATTGGAACGGGTGGTCACGATGGGTTGGAACTAGTAAAGAGCCTGAAATCGCACCAGGACATTTTTGCATCACTATGGTGCCGTCGCGTTTGCTGCTGTTGCGAGACCTGGCAGTACCGGTTTGGAAAGTGAGCGTTTCCAGCGGGGTTGGCAATCGGGGCCAGCGCCTGCAGGAAAAAACCACGA
Organism: Gammaproteobacteria bacterium; assembly: GCA_029880755.1. Lineage (GTDB taxonomy): Bacteria > Pseudomonadota > Gammaproteobacteria > Acidiferrobacterales > SZUA-150 > JAOUNW01. The sequence continues at coordinate 3,589 of JAOUNW010000021.1, read as the reverse complement.
CACTGGGATTGCGATATGACTATTCCGATACCCTGGATTTCAAGGTCCAGGCCAGCACCATCAAGGTGGAGGGTGGCGCTAACACCACAGGCGCTTTCCTGAGTGCACCGGCGGATGACACCGTCAAACTCTACGGCGTAGCCGTGGATGTCTTGTTTTAATCCAAGGGGAGAGGTGAATTTATGAAACTTAAAGCTTTAGTGTGTGGCGCTGCCCTGATGATTATCAGTGGTCAGGTAATGGCGGGAATGGTGGTCGTGGCCGGTTCGGGTAGCGATATTCCCAAGCTGACTCAGGAACAGGTTAAAGATGTTTTTTTGGGTAAGAATAAAAATATCAAGGGCCTGGATATGCCTGACGGCTCCAGCATTCGTAATCAGTTTATTGAAAAAGTGATCGGCAAAAGTGAAAGCCAGTTCAAGGCCTACTGGTCTCAGAAAATTTTCTCCGGTAAGGGCGTGCCGCCCAAGATAGTGGAAACCAGTGCCGAAGCGAAACAAATGGTCAATAAATATACGAACTCCATCGGTTATATGGATAGCAGCCAAGTGGATGCCTCAGTCAAAGTGGTGTACACGGTCAACTAGCCAATTCCTCGATAAAGGAAAAAAGGGCGCTTATGGCGCCCTTTTTTTGGTGGGTGCACGGGGCCCTTTTCAACGAACAACTGGTTCCGCGCCATACGTCTGTGATAAAGCCGTAGATTAAATAAGAGGGTGAATCAAAAACAATGAATAACCTACACAAATAGTCAGGAAACCATAAAAAAATTCTGGCATATATCATATTCTGGTCTATTCTAAATAAATAACCGATTAATTCGATGGTTACGATGTTACCGATATGGCTGGCATCAAACAGGATCCAAGGGGTTAGAGCGATTACGGGGGTGTGATTGTAATAACTTGATCAATTGAGGATGGTCTGCCGGGTTTCAGAAACCCAACCAAGACCAGTCTCAGGATTTAGAGAGGTACTGCAATGCGCTGGTTACATAACTTAAAAATTAAGTACAAAATTCTCTTGCTTGTGTCGCTGGCCGGTGTCGGGTTTGCGGCTTACATGGGTTTCAGTTACAGCGTTACCCTAGATAATGCCGATCGCTTGAAGTTAGCCAGCGATGTGTACTATCCGGTCCTGGAGCGCACTGATGCCAATCTGGTGCGTCTGGACAAGATCAAGGAGGCGCTGAATGCCGCCGTTAATTCCGGCGAGCTGGATATGTTGGAGGATGCTGACAAGCATAGTCAGGCTATGGTCACCAATCTGGAGGCCATAGGCGAGCTGGATGCCTCTCTAAAAGAACATGCCCATCATTTGCACGAGATGTTCAATAAATACTTTACTCACGCGACCGGTCTCACTCGCGGCATGGTCGAGGGCACTATCGAGGCGGAGTCCATGGCTGCAGCCGTGGACCGCATGAGTGCATCACTAATCGAATTCGAGACCGGTATGAAGGAATTCCGAGGTGACAATTACAGAAAATTCACTGCTGCCCTGGAGGATTCCAACAGGGCCTCACAAGTCGCCGCTTCCATCGGGTTGCTGCTCGGTATAGCGGTAGCGGTAATTGTCGGGGGCTTCTCCGTGGTAGTGACAGTCTCTATCTCTTCAAGCATTAATCATGTAGTGGAAAAACTGAAGGAGATGGATAGCGGCGATGGTGATTTGACCCAACGCCTGGTGGCCAGAGGCGACGATGAAATCGGAGAACTCGTGAAATGGTTTAATGCCTTTGTAGAACGCCTGGATCGGATAATGGGCGAGGCCTTGAATAATATTGATGCCTTGCGAGCCGCCTCGGTCGAGATTGCTCATGGTAATTCCAATATGTCACATCAGACGGAAGAGCAGGCAGCTAATCTGGAAGAGACCGCCGCTTCGATGGAAGAAATGACTTCCATTGTTAAGCAGAATTCAGAAAATTCGGTGGCGGCGCGGGATGTTGCCAACAGCGCCAGCAAGCAGGCGGTGGACGGAGGCAGGATTGTTAAAAGCGCTGTTTCCGCCATGGAGGCTATACAAAACTCCAGCACCAAAGTCTACGAGATTATTCGTGTTATTGATGAAATTGCCTTTCAGACCAATCTGCTGGCGCTAAACGCGGCGGTAGAAGCGGCGCGGGCGGGTGAGCAGGGCAGGGGTTTTGCGGTGGTGGCGGCCGAGGTTCGCACCTTGGCGCAACGCTCCGCCGAGTCCGCCAAGGAAATTAAACTTCTCATTGAAGACAGCGTGGAGAAAGTGGACAACGGTTCAGAGCTTGTTAATAAGTCCGGCGATACATTAATAAGCCTGGTCGGAGAAATCAAAAAGGTTTCAGAGCTTGTTTCAGAAATTGCCGCAGCCAGTGAGGAGCAGACTGCCGGCATTGAGCAGGTGAGTTCCGCCATGAGTCATATCGAAGACATGACTCAGCGCAATACCGCCCAGGTAGAAGAGACCGCGGCAGCAAGCAAGGCCATGGAAGAGCAGACAGAGAATCTGGTGCGACTGGTATCGTTCTTCAAGACCAGTAATTATGATGGTTCAAAAGGGGGCATAGAGGCACTGCATGGGAAAGGATATGCTAAAAAAATAAGCAAAGCGGGCTACGATCCTAGCGACGCGGAAAACATCCATTATATGAAGGCAGCCCAGTTTTAAAAAGAAACTAATGCAGATTTGAACAGAGAGACTTTGTTAAAAGATTATCAGTGGGGTTGCGCAGACATGAAAACGGAACAAATCGATAAAGTAAGAGCGAGTTACGGGCGTTGTTTACAGAACAACCGTTTCATGGACAAATTCTATGAACGCTTTCTCAATAGTAATCCGGAGATAAAGGTCAGGTTTCAGAATACAGATTTTGGAAAGCAAAAACAGTTACTGAGCCATGGCTTGAATATGATGATTATGTTTACCAAGGGCAATAAGATTGCCGAAACAGTCGTAAACCGTATTCGTGATAGTCACAATTCAAACAATATGGACATCCGGCTAGATCTTTACCGTTTTTGGAAAAATTCTTTGATCCAGACAATAAAAGAATGTGACACATTAATAGACAATGATACCGTGATTGCCTGGAATGAGGTCCTGCAAATTGGAATTGATTATATCGTTAGCGGTTATGAGGCGCGGAAGACTGCGTAATGGGTTAGCAAGGAAAAGTTAAATGGACAAGGATATTATCGATAAAGTGCGCGTCAGCTATGGAAAATGCCTCCAGGATCCGCACTTTATTGATAAGTTTTATGACAGGTTTCTGGCCAGCAGTCCGGAGATTAAACCCAGATTTAGTAATACTGATTACGCGAAACAGAAACAGATACTGGGTCACGCAATCAATATGCTGGTTATGTTTCCTAAAGGAAACCGAATCGCCGTGAACGTGCTCGAGCGGGTCAGAGAAACCCATTCTTCCAGTCAACTGAATATTCGCCCTGAGCTGTATCAGTTGTGGAAACGATGCTTGATGGAGACCGTCAGGGAGTGTGACCCAACAGCCGCTACCGAGATCTTGTTGGCCTGGGACGCTATTCTGCAACTGGGTATCGATTTTATCGTACGGGGTTATAAGAAGAAGTATCAATCCGCTTATTAAAAT
>JAOUNW010000110.1 GCA_029880755.1 Gammaproteobacteria bacterium | reverse complement strand
AATAATGTGACCGATGTCAAAGTCACTTTTCGTACGCTTTCCTGTGACGGAAAGACCGGCTTTGCTTCTGTTAATGCCGATTATGTTCATCGTATTTCTCAGATAGATTGCAAACCAGGCGACCCGGTGCGCCATGTTTTCCAGGTAATGGTTAAACAAGGCCCGGGTAAGGCTGCCTCCGAGATTTTTACCGTGACTGAGGCCGAGGCTGAGGCGCTTTCACGGAAAATCGAGGCCTATCAGGAAGACAAGCGTAAGGCTCTGCGTGAGAGCGACCGCATCATCCTTGAGAGAAAGTAGCTTTTAGTGAGTCGGGCACTATTCCGGTGTATATCCGACACTCGGAAATGCCGGTGTTATCAGAGTCAGTACGGTAAAGGTTTCAAGTCGGCCTGGTAGCATTACAGTTGACAACAGATATTTTGTCGGCATGTTAATGTGACTTACGCATTATTAATACAACCTGGTTCTATCAGCCCCTTAGAATGATTTGCGCTAGGAGCCTGCTCCAGACACTTGCTGGACGATGACCATGATTCCGTACCAGGTGGGGCAGCTAACTTATTGATCGCTACCAGATTAATTTGATGCAAGAAACTGATCCCGGTCAAATCCTTTTTTCAGGCTTGTGATATTTTAATTCTGAGTTCACCACCCAAATAGTACGAAGCATGCATACTTGTGTTTCGTATCAAGCGGTAGACGAGGAGCGATATGGCAACGCTGGATCTCGAACCCCATTCCCTGTATACGCCCTGCGACGTTACGCAATTCACCTTTACGTCAACCAGTGAGCTAGCGGATTTTGACCAGATTATTGGCCAAGAGAGGGCTATGCAGGCAATCCAGTTCGGCATCGGTATACAGCAGGAAGGTTACAATCTGTATATTCTTGGTCCCGATCGCAGTGGTAAACGTTCCCTTGTTTCGCGCTATATCCAACAACAGGCGGAGAAAGAACCCGTTGCCAGTGACTGTGTCTACGTTAACAATTTTCTTGATCCCCAGAAACCCAATGCATTGATTTTGCCGCCTGGTACGGCACTGCGTTTTCAGGGAGATATGGCACAGTTGGTAGAAGAGTTACGAAGCGCAGTGCCGGCTGCACTGGAAAGTGAGGAGTACCGGGCGCGATCACAGGAAATTGACGATGAATTAAAAGAGTTGCAGGAGAAGGCGTTTGACGATCTAAACAAGGAGGCGCATGAGCACAATATTGCCATGTTACGTACGCCCACCGGGTTTGCCTTCGCGCCGCGCAGGGACGGTAAAGTCATTAAACCGGAAGACTACCGCAAGCTGGACGACCGGGATAAGCAACAGATTGAAGAGACGATTTTAAACCTGCAGTCCCATCTTGAGGCCATAATCGAAAAATCCCCTCAATGGCGCCGTGAGGCGCTGCAAAAAATAAAAGAACTGAATCGTGATGTCGTTATGGCTGCGGTAGGACAGGTAATAGATGAGCTTAGAAAACGTTATGCGTCCTTGCCCGAGGTGCTTGTCTACTATGACCAGGTGCAGCAGGATGTTATTGATCATGCTGACCAGTTTCGCGGAGGTGAGGAAGGGGATGCTGTGTTATCGGATTTACTTTTGCCCAGCGCTCAAAAACAGGCAATGGTGCTCAAGCGCTACCGTGTGAATGTAATGGTGGATCACAGCGAATTGGAAGGAGCACCCGTCGTTTACCTGGACAATCCCACGTATGCCAATCTCGTTGGGCGCGTGGAGCACGAGGCACAATTGGGGGCATTGGTAACAGACTTCAGTATGATTAAGCCGGGTGCTCTGCACGAGGCTAATGGCGGTTACTTGATTCTGGACGCGCTGAAGGTGTTGACGCAGCCTTACTCCTGGGAGGGCCTGAAGCGTGTTTTACAGTCACAGGAGATAAGAATTGAATCTCTTGGGCAGGCGTTGAGTCTCATCAGTACTGTGTCGTTAGAGCCGGAAGCGATACCGGTCGATATAAAGGTCGTGTTGCTGGGTAACCGTTACTTATACTACTTATTATGCGAATACGATCCTGAATTCAATAAGCTCTTCAAGGTTGCAGCGGATTTCGACGATATTGTCGTGAGGTCGAGGGAAAATGATCAACACTACGCCGGTTTCATCGCCACACTGGCAAAGCGTGACAAGTTAAGGCCGCTCGAGCCGAAAGCAGTGGCCTGTATCATTGAATACAGTTCACGCATGGTTGAGGACGCGGAGCGGCTTAGCAGTCAGTTTGGCAAAATCGCTGATTTTCTTAGGGAAGCGGATTACTGGGCTGGACAGGCCGGACATGAAATGCTCCGGCTGGAAGATGTTCAGAAGGCGATTGACCAGCATGACTGGCGTCTATCGCGTGTTCGGGATCGCCTGAAAGATGAAACACTTCGTGGTACTTTGGTGATTGATACTGATGGTGAGCAGGTGGGACAGATCAACGGTTTGTCGGTAGTGCAACTGGGGGATTACGCCTTCGGCCATCCAAGCCGGATCACGGCCCGTGTGCGGGTAGGGAAGGGTGATGTCGTAGATATAGAGCGGGAAACAGAATTGGGTGGTCCTATCCATTCCAAGGGTGTACTGATCCTGAGCGGTTTTCTCAGTGGCCGTTATTGTCCGGAACAGGCCTTGTCTTTGGCAGCCAGCCTGGGGTTTGAACAGACCTACGGGGGGGTTGAAGGGGATAGCGCCTCGTCCGCTGAACTCTATGCGTTGTTGTCGGCATTGGCCGACAAGCCCATCAAGCAGTCGTTGGCGGTAACCGGTTCGGTGAACCAGTTGGGCCAGGTACAGGCGATTGGCGGCGTGAATGAAAAAATAGAGGGATTCTTTGATATTTGCCAGGCGCGCGGTCTTACTGGTAAACAGGGAGTGCTGATTCCGTCAGCAAATACAAGACATCTTATGTTGCGCCAAAACATTGTCGATGCAGTGAGCAAGGGTCAATTTCATGTGTACACTGTTGATTCGATTGACGATGGTATCGAATTGCTGACTGGCGTTCCCGCGGGTGCAAGGGATGATGAAGGCAATTACCCCGAAGGCAGTATTAACCAGCTGGTAGAGACCAGGCTTCGTTTTATGGCCGAACAGGCCCACAAAAATAATGACGACTAAAAAAGAAAATATTTTGCTGCCGGAGGATGGGGGGCGTCGACGCCTGTTGGTGGCCATTGATGCGACCTTGGAGGGTGAGCTATATCTTGATGTGGCTGCATCGATATCCAAGCTACTTAATGCTGAGCTTAGTGGTTTGTATGTGGAGAGCCAGGAATTATTACAACTGGCACAATTACCGATGGTGCACGAAGTTGGGTTTTACACGGCATCCCGTAGAACGATCAATCGGGAACGTATGATACGTACGATGAAGTCTCAGGCAGGCCGCGCGGTTACACTGCTGAAAGAGGTTGCCAGTCGCTACAGCCTGCATCATTCGTTCCATGTTACTCAGGGCGAGCTATTACCGGAGCTTCTGTCTGCTTCATCGGGCGAGTTGGAACCGGTCGCCATTATAATGAAGGGGCGCTTGCGCCGTGCTGCAGAGAGAGTGGATATTAGTGTCGCAACCACAACACGAAAGAGCAAATGCGCCGTATTGCTGATTTACGAAGTCGCGAAGACTCAATCAGCCGTTGCTATACTCTATGACGGTTCACCAGAGGCAGATGAAAGCCTGAGACTGGCCAACACATTGGCCAGGGAGAGACATAGGCCGCTTAGCGTCATTTTGGCGGAAAGCCAATATCAGGGACAGGATTTGCGTGACAAGGCATCTAACTTGGTTGGCGCTGATGTCATAGAACACTACTACCAGTTGGATAAACATGGCGTTAATGAGTTGATCCTTTTTTTACGACATATAAATTGTGGCGTATTGTTATTTCCGGTCAGTTATTTTCGCGAGGGAGGTCCGGTTAGTGCGGAACAGTTATATCGCCTGGTATATCCCGGTTCGCTGCAACACCATTAATCAGTTAGCAGTCTGGTATCTGGCGTCTTTCAGTGCTTTGATAACTTGCTGTTCTGGGACGTCATGCCATTTTTCGTAGGCGTCAGCCACAGCGTAGCGCAGACCACTACGTATATTGGCGCAATGAAACTCCTGCAGTACCCCGGCGATTTTAATAACAGACTGCTCATACCCGGTTGGGGTGGCACCGATAATTTTTGCCGCGCCGGATTTTTTTAGCGATTGAATGGCAGTGTAGTAGGTAATACCGGTGGCCAGACCGTCATCGACAAGAATCACGCTACGACCGGAAATATCGGGAAAGGCCAGATCGCCACGGAACAACTTATTCCTGAGCCGGACTTTGGCTATTGTTGTTTCGGTGTCTCTCTTTATCTCCTCTTTGCTTAATTTTAGTTGAGGCAGCAGGGCATCGTTCAAGTGCACAGTTCCATCGTAGGCTACGGCGCCATAACCGAATTCGCTGTTCCATGGCAGCGTAATTTTTTTGGTTACAATAACATCCAGCTCCAGCTGAAGACTTTTGGCCAATGCCACAGCGACTGGGACGCCGCCTGCGGGAATAGCCAGAACCAGGGTGTTGCTTCCACGGTAACTCTCAAGCATACCAGCCAGGACTTCTCCCGCGTGCTCTCTATCACGAAAAACGTGAGCAACATTGTGCAGGTCTCTCAGTTCGTAAACGTTGTCAGGCAGGTTTGTCATGCATGTTTATTTGGGACCATAATCACGCTTATCAAGCTGTGGCGGAAAACGAGCAGAATCTGGAACAGGCTTATCAAAAAATCTAATGACTAAACAGCGTGATAAATATTTTCCGGACCCGGAAACCCTGGTAAAGCGTTTTTATTGTGACGAAATGCTCAAACGACTTGGGCGTTGGTTACGGGCCGCGGGATTCGATACATTGATTGCCGACAACAGCATCACCGACCGGAAAATGATTGAAAAGGCTTCGAAAGAAGGGCGTTGCCTTGTTACCCGTGATCATAAGTTGACTGAATACCGGCAGGCCAAAAATACTGTGTTGCTTCTCGCAGGAAACAGCACCGAGCATTGCGCAACCGAGTTAACGCAGCGCTTGAACATAAACTGGCTTTATCGTCCCTTTAGTCGTTGCTTATTATGCAATACCAAGGTGGTGCCGGCCGAGCCCAGCGATTGGCAAAAGGTGCCACCTAAGTCCAGGGATATGGCTGAACAATTATGGTTTTGCCCTGGCTGCGCCAGGTTATATTGGCCTGGTAGCCATACCCGCAAAATGCTTGATAGATTAAGCGCGTGGTAGAAATACCGACGCTGAACAGGTGCCTGATCGTGATCTAGCGCAAAGTTTTTGTGAGGCTGAAATGTTAGAAATAACAATTGGTTTTACAGTAAAGAAAATTAAGGACTGAAAAACTTCCGAGGGGTTTCACGTTAGGTCAGGGTAATTACTCTGTTTTATGAAATATTGGGGGCTTTATGTCAGTGGGAGAGTACTGTAATCGTGGCGTAGTAGTCGTGGAGAGCGGCGAGCCAGTCCGGGAAGCCGTTAATCTTATGAGGCACCAGCATGTGGGTAATGTGGTAGTTGTGGAAAGAGAGGGTGATTTAACAAAGCCCGTGGGTATTTTGACAGACCGCGATGTTGTCATAGAAATACTGGCGGAAGATGTGGATCCGGACAAAGTTCTCGTCGGTGATGTAATGAGCGCTGGTGTGGTAACCGTAGAGGAAGATGCCGCCCTTCTTGATGCGATAGAACTGATGAAGGAAAAGGGAGTACGCCGGCTGCCAGTAGTGGATGACAATGGTGATTTGCAGGGAATTCTGGCGCTGGATGATATTATTGAGCTGATATCAGAACAGCTAAGCGCAATCACCGATGTTATCGTGCGTGAGCAGGAGAAAGAAGCGCAACTGCGGAAGTAGCATGAACAAGGAAAGTAAGTCAGAAAGCAGCAGGAAAGGGAAATATTGGTCAGCAAAAGTTACCCGAGAGAGCAGGGCGCTTGAGCTGGAGGAAGGGGTGTTCACCTGGAGTGACCCAAAACGTATTGCGCTTTCGTTAAAGCACTCGGCTGATATTAGCGAGGTGCGAAAGGCGGAACCCTACCGATCTGCCATGTCGATGTTGGTATTTTATATCAACAGGGCAGGGAAAAACCTTTCTAAAGATCAAAAGCGGATTCTGGAACAGACCAAGGGGGAGTTACGCAAACTTTATGGAAAGTCATAGGGAGCATTGATAACAGTTTCTGAATTCTGATTAGAGTTTGATTCTTATCAATGCAATATCTATCTAATGTAATACATTAGCGTCGCTATCAAGCTGTGATTAAGGTGGAAATACAGAAGCATTCTATTTCGGTTGTCACCCGGTTCTGGGTAAGGAGGGCGTTATGAATTATAAGATCGCAGTAATTGTGTTACTTACATTCTTTGCATTTCCCATTGGGGCCGAGATGGGAGGTGGCCAACACATGTCGGATCAGCATAGAACTCATATGATGTCGCAGGATGCCATGCATAACATGACTCAAATGATGCATCGTATGACAGACATGACCCAGGGCATGACCCGAATGATGGAGCAGTCCCGCACCATGGACCAAAAGTA
>JAOUNW010000054.1 GCA_029880755.1 Gammaproteobacteria bacterium | reverse complement strand
ATTCGTAAAGCGTGACTGGTATACCTTCACCATATTATCGCCGTATTGTTGCCGGGCTTCGTCCTCTGACAACCCGACGGTGCCGATAGGGGGATGACTGAAGACGACGCTGGGGATGGTGTCATAATCCAGTTTGGCTTCCGCCTGGTGGTTAAACAGCCGATCCGCCAGACGCCGGCCGGCGCCAATGGCAACGGGTGTCAGTGCCATGCGCCCGGTGACATCACCCACGGCGTAGACATTATTTATATTGGTATTCTGATATTCATCGGTGACAACGTAACCGCGTTTATCCTGACGGATGCCGGCATGGGCCAGGTTCATGCCCTCGGTATTAGGCTTGCGGCCGGTGGCCCAGATGACACAATCAAAGCCCGAAACACTTTCGCCAATGGCGCTGTGCAGGGTGATGGTGCCATCCGGCTCCTTAATAAGCTTGTCCATTTCCACGCAGGTCAATACATTGACACCATTGTTCTGCATTGACTCCATAAGCGTCTCGCGCAGGCTGACATCAAAATTAGTCAGGAAACTCTGTCCGCGTAACAACATGGTCACGTCTGAACCCAGAGCATTGAGTAGCCCGGAAAATTCCACGGCAATATAACCACCGCCCACTACCAACACCTGTTTCGGCTGTTGTTCCAGTTGAAAAAAGCCGTCGCTGGTGATGCCCAGCTCAGCGCCGGGAATATCAGGCACCACGGGCGTGCTGCCTGTAGCGATCAATATATGATCACCAGTATAGGTTTTGCCATTGGCCTCAATGGTATGGCTGTCTGCAAAGCTGGCGTGGTGGGGAATTTCGATGACGTCAGATGTCGCCAGACCCTTATGGTAAATGCCATTCAATCTTTGAATGTAGGCATCCCTTGCCTGTTTGATTCTAGACCAGTGGAACCCTTTAATATCCACATCGAAGCCGTAGAAGGAGGCATCGTGCAGGACCTCGGCGACGCTTGCAGCGTTCCACATGACCTTTTTGGGGACGCAGCCCACATTCACGCAAGTGCCACCAATATGAGTGGATTCAAACAAGGCCACTTTGGCCCCATAAGAGGCAGCGCGCCGGGCGGAGGCAATGCCGCCGCTGCCACCCCCGATAACAAGATAATCGTAATGTTGACTCATGGGTTGTCCTTGTTAGTGCTCGTCGCTTTGGTATGGTTTTCAGTTTACCACCGAAAACCTGATAGAAAATCTCTCAGTAGCCCATCCATGCCAATGGCGGCTCGTCCAGTAACGCCAACTGTTCCCGTAGGGCCAGGATCTGTTCTTCCCAATAGCGCTCGGTATTGAACCAGGGAAAGTTTCTGGGGAACGCCGGGTCACCCCAGCGCCGGGCCAGCCAGGCGCTGTAGTAAAGCATACGTAACGTCCGCAGCGGCTCGATCAATCGCAGCTCGTTGGCATTGAAGCGGGCAAATTGTGTGTAGCCTTGCAGTAGTGCCTCTAGTTGAGGCTCCGCTTCATCGCGGTTACCTGACAGCAGCATCCATAAATCCTGTACCGCTGGACCCATGCGGCAGTCATCCAGATCCACAATGTGGGGGCCGGTGTCGGTCCAAAGCAGATTGCTTAAGTGGCAGTCGCCATGTAAACGAATGTGTACCTGCATGCCGAAGGCGTCAAAGTCCCGGCTGATATGGTCAAGTAGATGCTGGGTCAGGCTGCTGTAGGGTTCCTCCAGATAACCCGGCAAGAAATTGTTTTCCAGAATATATTGAACTGATTCGCGGCCAAAGGAATTCAGGTCCAGGGTGGGGCGATACTGAAAGGGCGTTGCCGCACCCACATTATGCAGGCGCCCAAGATAACGCCCGATAATTTCCCGGTCCTGGCTGCCCGTCAGTTCCGGCGCCCGTCCCGGTTGCCAGGGAAACAGAGAAAACCGGAATTCTTTGTAGGTATGCAAAGTTGCTCCTTCGTGTGCCAGGGGTGCAATCACCGGAATCTCCTGGTCCGTCAACTCCTGGCTAAAGCTGTGCTCTTCCAGGATCTGCTCATTTGACCAGCGCTGGGGTCGGTAGAATTTGGCGACCACAGGCGCCATATCCTCGCGGTCAACGCGGTATACCCTGTTTTCATAGCTGTTTAGTGCCAGAAAAGCACCGGTGCAACGCGTGCCGAATGTCTCTACGGCCTCCAAAATAACTTCAGGAGTGAGCGCATCGTAGGGATGGGATGAGTTTGAATTCTGCTCCATTTATCTGCTTTTTATTTTCCGGTGACCAGACGTGGTAAATTATAGAGGTGAACCATGTTTTGAGATAGAAATAAACACCATGACACAAAACAAACAAGATAACCCCTTGCTCAACTTAAGTGGATTGCCCCAGTTCAGCGCCATCACCCCGGAGCATGTGGAACCGGCTCTGGATCAGCTTCTGACAGAAAACCGTAAAACACTGGAACAGCTGTTAAACCAGCCCGAAACTTTTACCTGGGACAACTTCGTTCAGCCGCTGGAGGACATGGAAGAGCGTCTGCACCGTATGTGGTCTCCTGTTTCGCACCTTAATGCTGTGAAAGATAGTGAGGCATTACGCCAGGCCTATGACCGCTGTTTGCCGAAATTAAGTGAATACGCGACAGAGTTGGGTCAAAACGAGAACTTGTACAAGGCTTTCAAGCAGATTTTTGAAAGCGGCGAGTTTGGCAAGTTGACTGTTGCCCAGCAGAAGGTCATCAACAATGCACTTCGGGATTTTCGCTTAAGTGGCGCCGACCTGAATGATAAAGACAAACAACGTTATAGAGAAATCGAACAGGAGCTATCGCAACTGGGTAATCAGTTCGCAAAAAATGTGCTGGATGCGACCCAGGCATGGGAGTTGATTGTTACCAGCGATGCCGACCTGGCCGGACTGCCAACGTCAGCAATAGCCCAGGCAAAAAAAGCCGCTTCAGGAAAAAATATTAAAGGCTGGCGTTTTACGCTGGATGGACCCTCTTACATTGCCTTTATGACATATGCCGACAATCGTCAGCTTCGACGAAATATGTACGAGGCGTATGTTTGCCGCGCCAGCGATCAGGGGCCCTATGCAGGTCAGTGGGATAATGGTCCGATCATTGATCGTGAACTCAAATTAAAACAAGAAAAGGCTCGGTTATTGGGATTTCAAAATTATGTTGAACTTTCCTTGCAGAAAAAAATGGCAAATACACCGGATGAGGTCATTGTATTTCTCGAGGATTTGGCACAACGGGCGAAGCCGGCGGCGCAGCGTGAGCTGGCTGAGTTAACGCAGTTCGCCAGGGAGGCGCTGCGTCTTGAACCGCTTGAAGCGTGGGATGTGATGTATTGCGCTGAGAAGTTACGTCAGCGGGATTATGACCTGTCCCAGGAAGATCTGAGGCCTTATTTTCCCTTACCCAAGGTATTGCAGGGTATGTTTGAGGTGGTACACAAGCTTTACGGGATAAGGATAACAGAACAGAAGAATGTTGATGCATGGCATAGCGATGTCCAGTTTTTCAATATTCATGATGCTGCAGGGCAGTTGCGTGGCAGTTTCTATCTGGATTTGTTTGCCAGGGAACATAAGCGAGGCGGTGCATGGATGGACGAGTGCGTTTCGCGCAAGAGGCTCAGTAACAGCGTGCAAGCACCAGTTGCCTACCTCACCTGCAACTTTTCCGAGCCCGTTGATGAGATACCTTCGCTTCTGACACACCAGGAAGTGACAACATTGTTTCATGAATTTGGTCATGGACTGCATCATTTGCTGACCAAGGTGGATTATGTCAGTGTCTCTGGCATTAACGGTGTTGAGTGGGATGCAGTAGAGTTGCCCAGCCAGTTTATGGAGAACTGGTGTTGGCAGCGCGAGTCACTCGATTTATTTGTGAGCCATTACCAGACCGGTGAAAAGCTGCCTGATGAGCTTTACAGGAAAATGCAGGCCGCCCGTTATTTTCAATCGGGCATGCAGATGGTCCGGCAGTTGGAGTTTTCATTGTTCGATATTAAGATCCATCAGCAGTACCGGCCTGGACAACAGACCGTGCAGCAATTCCTGGATGAAGTGCGCCAGACTGTGGCAGTATTGATTCCGCCGGCATTTAATCGATTCCAGAACAGTTTCACCCATATTTTTGCTGGCGGCTATGCGGCCGGCTATTACAGTTACAAGTGGGCCGAAGTGCTTTCAGCGGACGCATTCAGTAAATTTGAAAAAAATGGTATTTTCGACCGGGAAACCGGGATGCGGTTTTTGGAAATGGTTCTGGAGCAAGGAGGAACTCGCGGCGCCATGGACCTGTTTGTGGAGTTTCGTGGGCGCAAGCCGAAGATTGATGCTTTGTTGCGCCATGCCGGGTTAGCCGCCTGAGGGAGAATGTTTATGAAAAAGCTGGTCGTAATGTTGTTAATCTTGGCGCCGGTTGCTGTGGCGGCGGAGACCGTTTACGTAATAGATCAGATAAGCGTAGGTCTTTATAGCGGCGTCGGAGGTCAGGAGCCGCTGATCAAGGACGTTACTACGGGCACCTCTCTGGAGATTTTGGAGCGAAGCGGCAATGACTTGCGCGTTCGTATGGGTGATGGCACCGAGGGCTGGATTGACGGTAATTATGTAATGGAGGAGAAGCCGGCTCAGCTGCTTTTAAAACAGAGCCAGGGCGCGTTGCTCAAAATCAAATCGGAGTTGGCGGAATCGAATCAAAAACTGGTGGCATTGCAGGAAGAGCTTAATGGGGAGAAACAAAAGCTGTCGGCAGCCTTATCCGAGGCTAAACAGGTGCCGGTAGCGCCCGTTGCAGAAGCTGAGTCCGCGCCGCCGTCCCCGGAGGAACCCGGACAGAGCGCCAGGTTTCAGTTCAGTTTTCTGTGGGCAGGCATATCTTTTGCTATGCTTATTACTGGGTTCATTGCCGGTGCTGTCTGGATTAAAGAGCAGAACCGGAGAAAATTGGGCGGCATGCATATCAGAATCAGTGGGATGTAAATCATGATGATCCTATTAAAGAGAGTTCTTTTGTTGTCTATCATTTTTTTCGTGGTTCCAGCCTACGCAGATCGTCTTTATAAGTGGGTGGATGAGTTTGGTAATGTTACTTACCAGCGCCAACCGCCACCGGAGGATGAGGCTAGCCAGGTTGAGGAAAAAAACATCCGCACATCCAGTGATGAGACTGCCGGCGGCCTCGAGGCAACAGTCAGAAACTACAAATTTCCAGTTACGTTATACAGTTCCAACAAATGCGCCAGTTGTGGTTTGGCGCGGGATTATTTCAATAAGAACAGAATTCCATTCAAAGAGAAAAATGTTGAGGGAAATCACGACTACGCAGAAGAACTGACCCGCGTCTCCGGTGAGTTCAGTGTTCCCGTTATTACGATCGCAGATAAAGTAATAAGGGGATACTCCCGTGTCTCGCTGGAGGATGAACTGGCGCGTGTCGGATATATCAAAAAAGCGGAAGATACTCAGGGTTCTCAGGAATCGGGTGATGAGGCTGCACAATCCGGAACCGAATAATAAAATATACTTCTTTTGCCAGTTTTCTTCTGCTAACCAGTAATGAAAATTGCCACCTGGAATGTGAACTCAATTCGGGTTCGGTTGCCTCATATCCTCAAATGGTTGAAGGACGGTAACCACGACGTCCTGTGTCTCCAGGAAACCAAGGTAGAGGACAAGGATTTTCCGGAACCTGTTTTTACAGAAGCCGGCTACAACGTAACCTACTCCGGTCAGAAAACCTACAATGGTGTCGCAATCGTTAGCCGTCACCCCCTTACAGAAGTTAACAGTACCCCCGAGAGTATCGATCCGTTACAAAAGCGCATTGTCATAGCCTCTGTTGCCGGTATTCGTCTGATAAATGTGTATGTACCCAATGGTTCTGAGGTGGGTTCCGAGAAATATGAGTACAAACTGCAATGGCTCGAGGCGCTAACTCAATTGATCTCGAGGGAGCTGCAGGACTTTCCTCGTCTGGTAGTTCTGGGTGATTTTAATATTGCCCCGGAAGACCGGGATGTCTACGACCCCGAGGGCTGGGAGGGGTCGGTTTTGGTAAGCGATAAAGAACGCCGGGCGTTTCGTGCCCTGTTGAAACAGAGCCTGGTCGATGTGTATCGAAATTTCGACCAGGAAGCAGGCGCCTACAGTTGGTGGGACTATCGTGCTGCAGCCTTTCGGCGAAATTTAGGTTTGCGTATAGATCATATTCTGTGCAGTGAACCCCTTGCTGCGTTGTGCAGGAGTTGTGTAATAGATAAGACACCCCGGTCCTGGGAACGGCCGTCTGATCATGCGCCGGTGATTGCAGAATTTGAGACATAAAAAAAGGGGTGCCAAAGCACCCCTTTTTTAAATGAAAAACTAACCGTTAGTCTTTTACAGCAGTTCTCAAGGACTTCTTGATAGCACCTGGTGCGCTCATGATAGACATAAAGCTGTTGTCTCCCATCATCTTCAGATCAGGGAAGTTAATAGCAATACGGAAGCGAGCAAACAGGTGGTAGGCAGTGTTGTCTGATACCAGAATTTCATAAGGCAGGTGAGCAGTAGACTTCACATCAGCGAAATCGATACGTTCCATGATGTATTTGTCAGCGCCTTTGTTTTCTTTGCCTTCATCATCTGCGATAGCAACACCAAACACGGTTTCTTTCTTGCCGGGAATGTCGATGCGGTACACTTTGCTGACGCCGCCTTTGCCGCCGGACAGGCCAGCTTCCACAGCCTTCACAGCGTCTTCATAGCTACCATATTCAGCCAGCTTATGCTTACCAGTGCTGTCGAATTTTTCCATGCCGAACATGTAGTTGTACTTACGCAGCTTATCGGCAGTGCGGACTTCGCCAGTGCCGTAAGTCGCTTCTTTGCCAAGAGTCGATTCCAGTTTGGCGGTAATGCCGGCCAGATCACCATCTAAACGGTATACAGCAGCCATGTAGGTAGGATTGGTATAAGCAATCTGGATCTCGTCTTTTACCTGGGTGATGGAAACGCGTTGCGCAGCACCGTAACCGCCAAACTCTGTTTTGGCAGCGTTGCTTTTCATCTCATCGTTGGTAATCACAATAAGTGTTGCGTTTTTGTATGGGCTGTATTCGCCGGCAATTTCAAAACCGTTAGCAGTAAGAGCTTCTTTGGTGCTTGTAATAGTGGCAGCCATGTCAGCACCCTTCAGGGTTTTAGCCAGCACAAATGGTTTCAGGCCATCGTCTGCAGCGTGGGCGGAAAGGCCGACCAGTAGCAGAAGACTTGCAATCAAGCCTTTTACGGTTAACTTCATGATGTTCTCCTCCGTCAAATTTAGATGTACATGTTGCCGGCTATTCCATTTGTTGTAAGAGTTACCGCGTGCCCAATCATCTGCGTTAATACAAGAGATGAATTGTGCGTTGCGATGAGTCTCTTTCGTTGGGAGCGAACCGATACAACACAATTTTTCGGTGAAGCGTCGTCAGTAAGGACTATTGCGGTCAGCCATATTCCTGGACGGTGCTACTACCGGTTTTTAGCTTAACGGAATTTTTTGGAGGCAACAATAGCGGGTTTTTGTCTGCGGCATCGGGTATTTTCGTCCGAATCCTTTATATAACAACAGGTTACAAAAGCATGTGGCCAGCAGCCAGCAGCTTGCCAGAGAAATCAGCGAGGGAATGGCCTATTTTTCTGTCATATAGGACCGGACACGGGTCTTGCTGAGCGGAAAATACATGTCATATTGATGACGTTACTTGCCGGAATCCGGCTTGTTTTCGGGCCAGAGTCCCGTCGCGGTTTAAGCAAAATACTAAGGGTCTTGGCCGGGAGGGTTGCCGCCAATCCAATTGTCTGCCGAGCTCTGCTTGGCTTTGTTATGTCAGGCGAGTATATTCGCGTTTCAACCACAGACCTGTGGGAGAGACCCGCGCTGACGATCAGTAATGTCAGTAAGCCGGGGGCCGAAGGCGCAACTCCGCCCGGAATCGCTCAGGCAAAAGGACCACAGGTGCACGTGTTGACTCTGGAGAGCGGTTAGCAAAGCTGACCCACCGAAGGGGCTTAAGCTCTCAGGTTCCTGGACAGAGGGGCGATGGAATTGAACAGGACATCCATCGTCCTTTTTCGTTTTGGGTAGCGTGTTCGTGGTAAATACATATATCGATTCCAACGATAGTCATTCCCGTGAAAGTGGCAGGAACGCCGGGCGTATGCCTGTGTGGATTCGGCAGCAATTGGGTATGGGCCAGAGTTTTGGCAAGACCCTGCATGCGATCCAGTCCAATCAGCTGAATACGGTTTGTGAGGAGGCGTGCTGCCCCAACCGTGGCGAGTGTTGGAGCGCCGGTACCGCCACGATTATGTTACTGGGCGACACTTGTACCCGGGCCTGCGGTTTTTGCTCAGTTAAGACCGGGCGTCCGTCGGACGTGGATGCATCAGAACCGGAAAGAGTTGCCCGGGCTGTGGCGGCGATGGGATTGCGTTATGTAGTACTTACCTCTGTAAACAGGGACGACTTGCCCGATGGCGGAGCCGGTATATTTACCCAAACGCTGCGCAGGTTGCGTGAACAGGACTCGACTATCGGTATTGAGTTTCTCACGCCGGATTTTCACCGCTGCCAGTCACAGGCTATTAATGGAGTGATGCGGGTTCTGGCGAGCGATACCGTACCAGGTATCCGTCTGGTATGGGGCCATAACATGGAAACTGTTCCACGTTTATACCGGCGGGCACGTAAGGCCGCTGACTATTCCCGCAGTCTCGGTCTTCTGGAAACTGTTGCAGCATTGCCGCGCATTGAAGCCAAGTCAGCACTGATGCTTGGGCTTGGAGAGACACGTGATGAGATAATGACAGCATTAAGAGATTTGCGTAATGCCGGTGTTCAGCGTATCGCACTGGGCCAGTACCTGCGTCCGAGTCTGAAGCAATTGCCAGTAACGGATTACATCCATCCTTCTATCTTTCTTGATTACGAACAGGAAGCCCGGCGTATGGGGTTTACCTGGGTAAAGGCTGGGCCTATGGTGCGAAGCTCCTATCATGCTGAGCAGCCCGGCCATCAGAAAAACTTAAGTACTGAATAAAGCAGAGGAGATCATGGGGCATCGCACACCGCTTTACGATAAACACGTCGAAATGGGCGCCAAGATGGTGGATTTCGGCGGCTGGGATATGCCGTTGCACTACGGATCCCAAATTGAGGAGCATCACTGTGTCAGGAAGGATGCAGGTATGTTCGATGTTTCTCATATGACCATCATGGATATTAAAGGTGCGGCCACGCGTGACCTGTTTCGTCTGTTGTTGGCAAACAATGTGGATAAACTGAAAGAAGCCGGCAAAGCACTTTACTCCTGCATGCTTAATAGTGAGGGCGGGATTCTGGATGATTTGATTGTGTATTACATGGATGAGAACTGGTTCAGAGTGGTCTCCAACGCCGCTACACATGACAAGGATTTGGCCTGGATCAATAAGGCAGCCGGTGAAATGGGTGGCATTACTGTTACTGAACGCAGCGATCTCGCCATGATTGCGGTTCAGGGCCCTAATGCCCGGGAAAAAACATTTCTGGCCTTGGGTGACGGAGTCAGGGATAGCGCCGCAAATCTAAAACCCTTTTATGCCGCAAAGATCGGTGAGCTGTTTATTGCGACCACGGGCTATACAGGTGAAGACGGTTTTGAAATCATGCTGCCGGGTAAGGCGGCACCATTTACCTGGCAAATGCTGGCCGATGCCGGTGTGGCGCCTATCGGGCTTGGCGCCCGAGATACCTTGCGCCTGGAAGCGGGTATGGCCTTGTATGGCTCTGACATGAACGAGCAGACTAATCCATTGGAAACAGGGTTGGGTTGGACTGTGGCTTGGGAGCCACAAGACCGGCGCTTTATCGGGCGTGATGCTTTAGAGTTCGCCAAAACCAAAGGTTTGAACAAAAAACTTGTCGGGCTGGTATTGCAGGATAAGGGTGTGTTGCGTCGTCATCAGGTATTAAGTTGCAACAGCAAGGGTGAGGGTGAAATTACCAGCGGCGGTTTCTCACCGACACTGGGCAAGTCGATAGCATTGGCACAGGTACCGGTGAGCGTTGAATTAAACAGCGCCTGCCAGGTGGATATACGAGGTAAACGGGTTGAGGCGAAAGTTGTAAAGTATCCTTTTGTCCGCCTGGGTAAAAGTTGTTTGGATTAATGAAAGGGGCATTGTTATGAGTGAAATTCCACATGATCTGAAATACACAAAATCCCATGAATGGGTACGTAAAAATAGTGACGGCAGTATGACTATCGGTATATCGGCGCATGCCCAGGAGTTAATGGGTGACATGGTTTATATCGAGCTGCCGGAGGCGGGCGCAGAGCTGGAAGCCGGCAACGACTGTGCTGTGGTGGAGTCTGTGAAAGCGGCATCGGATGTGTATGCGCCGGTTAGCGGTGAGGTGCTGGAGGTCAACGAGGCCCTGAACGACAACCCGGAAATTGTTAACAAGGATCCGTATGGCGATGGCTGGATGTTTCGCATTCAACCCAGCGAAGAAGAGCAATGGGAAGAATTAATAGATGCAGATGATTATGAAGCAATGATTGCCTCGGAAGAGTCCTGATTGAAACCAGCTGTGAGATAATCCTATGCCGTTTATTCCTCATACCGAGTCAGAAATAAAAGAGATGCTTGCTATTATCGGCGCATCATCTGTTGATGCGTTGTTTGACGAAATCCCTGCTGCCCTAAGAGCTGGTGACTTGACGAAAGTGCCGCCAGCGCTTAATGAAATGGAAATCTCGCGATTAATGCATAAGCGTGCAGAGCTCGATGGCCGTTACCTCAATTTTATTGGTGCCGGCGCTTACGAGCATCATATTCCAGCAGCGATCTGGGAAATCACGACTCGCGGTGAATTTTATTCGGCCTACACCCCTTATCAGGCCGAAGCCAGCCAGGGAACGCTTCAGTTGATTTATGAATACCAGAGCATGATTACGGCGTTGACCGGTATGGATGCAGCCAATGCATCGCTTTATGATGGCGCATCGGCGTTAGCAGAAGCGGTGCTCATGGCAGTGCGTGTGCACAAGAAGTCACAAAAAATTTTAATGCCGCGCACAGTTCACCCGGTTTACCGGCAGGTTGTTCATGCGCTGGTAAAGAATCAGGATATCGAGCTTGTTGAGGTCGATTATGATCGCCAGGGCGGTCATGTCGCTGCGGATGCACTAAAGAATATTTCGGGCAAGGATTTCGCGGCGCTGGTTGTGCCTCAGCCCAATTTTTTTGGTGTGCTGGAGGATGTGGACGCACTGACTTCGTGGGCGCACGAGCAGGGTATGCTGGTTATCGCTTTGGTTAATCCTATGTCGCTGGCTTTGTTAACTGCGCCGGGACAATGGGGTAATAACGGTGCTGATATTGTTATCGGAGAGGGGCAATCCATGGGTGTACCACTGTCTTCCGGAGGTCCCTATTTTGGCTTCATGTGCTGCAAGCAGCAGCATATCCGGCAAATGCCCGGACGTATCGTGGGAAAGACCGTCGACCTGGATGGCAAGACCGGTTTTACCCTGACGTTGCAGGCGCGAGAACAACATATTCGCCGTTCGAAGGCGACTTCAAATATCTGCACCAATCAAGGGTTGATGGTCACCGCCGCCACTATTTATATGGCGCTGATGGGACCGCAGGGTTTAAAACAGACCGCTGCCGCCAGTCATGCCAATACCCGGCAGTTACTCAAGCGCCTGACAGATATCAATGGCATAGAGTCTGTATTTAACCGTCCCTATTTTCATGAGGCACCAATAAAACTGGATAGCCGTGCGACCGATGTGTTGCGGGCGTTAGAAGCGCAGGGGATTGTTGGCGGCTATAGCTTGTCAGAACATTATCCCGAGCTCGGTGAAAGTATTCTGGTTTGTGCCACGGAAACCAAAACGGCCAAGGATATTGAGCAGTATGCCTTTCATATGGAGCGCATTATCAGTAAGCGCCGGCTCGATCCGCCATGTGCAGTAAAAGTCAGTAATACGACCCCGGTTTAGGATCAACAGATGGCAACTGTGACATTAAGAGGTAGTCCGACTCATACTAACGGTGAACTACCCAAGGTAGGCACCAGTGCACCGGATTTTGTTCTAACCGGTATTGATCTGGCCGATGTCAGTCTTTCCAGTTTTCAGGGAAAGAAAAAGTTATTGAATATTGTGCCCAGCCTGGATACGCCGGTGTGTGCTACTTCCACCAGAAAGTTTAATGAAGTCGCCAAAGACCAGGATAATGCAGTGATGTTAATTATCTCTGCGGACTTACCCTTCGCCATCTCCCGATTTTGCAGCACCGAAAAAACCAAACAGGTGAAAGCACTTTCCATGATGCGAGACAAGAAGTTCGCCAAGGATTACGGTGTGTTGTTACAAGATGGTCCACTCAAAGGTATTACAGCCCGTGCCGTGGTGGTGATTGATGAAAATGACAAAGTGACTTACACAGAGCTGGTTTCCGAGATTGCCCAGGAACCGGATTATGATAGGGCCTTAGCGGCACTGAATTAACCTGACAGGAAATGATATGTTGATTTTTGAACACTCAGTCAAGCAGCGGCAGAACAAGGCACAGGCACCACATAGTGATAGTGATGTCAGCGATATACCGGAGCAATTCATGCGTAAGCAATTACCGGCGCTACCGGAAGTATCAGAGATGCAGGTGGTGAGGCATTACACGCGTCTGAGCCAGAAAAATTTTTCGATTGATACCCATTTCTACCCATTGGGTTCATGCACCATGAAATACAATCCACGTGCCTGCAATTCATTGGCGATGGTGCCAGAGTTTTTGTCGCGTCATCCTCATGCCTCGGAATCCAGCGGCCAGGGATTTCTGGTGTGTATGTACGAGCTCCAGGAGATTTTGAAAGATGTCACGGGTATGAAGGGCGTGTCATTAACGCCTATGGCGGGGGCCCAGGGCGAGTTTGCCGGTGTTGCTATGATACGGGCTTATCACGATGCCAAAGGCGACACTGCTCGCAATGAAATTATTGTGCCCGACGCGGCCCATGGCACCAATCCGGCAACTGCAGTGATGTGTGGTTATAAAGTCAAAGAGATCCCCACGGATAGCGAAGGCGATGTGGATATTGAGGCATTAAAAAAGATAGTTGGTCCGCAGACTGCCGGACTAATGTTAACCAACCCATCGACCCTTGGCGTGTTCGAGCGCCAGATTAAAGAGATTGCCGGTATCGTCCACGAGGCAGGGGGATTGCTTTATTATGATGGGGCAAATCTCAATGCCATTTTGGGGAAAGTAAAACCCGGAGATATGGGGTTTGACGTCATGCACATGAACCTGCATAAAACGTTTTCCACTC
>JAOUNW010000109.1 GCA_029880755.1 Gammaproteobacteria bacterium | reverse complement strand
TGGCATTATGCGCCTGGCGTTCTTTCCGGGCGCATAATGCCAATATGGATACATTGATTGCACTGGGAACGGGCACGGCCTGGGTTTATTCTCTTCTCATTGTTATTTATCCGCCTTTGGTTCCAGAACAAGCGCGCCATGTTTATTTTGAGGCAGCCGCGATTATTATTGCGTTAATCAATTTTGGGTCAGCGCTGGAAATGCGTGCACGCGGTAAGACATCGGAAGCCATCAAGCGACTTATTGGGCTGCAACCAAAAACGGCACGTGTGATTCGGGATGGTAGGGAGCTGGATGTTCCTATCGAAGAAGTCGGTCTTAATGAAACGCTGCGCGTGCGCCCAGGAGAGAGAATAGCCGTCGATGGAAAAGTTATCGAAGGCCATTCCAGCGTTGATGAATCAATGATAACCGGGGAGCCAGTTCCGGTGCAGAAGTCGCTGGGCGATGAGGTGGTCGGTGGAACCATTAACAAGACCGGTACGTTTCTGTATCAGGCAATGCGTATAGGCAAGGACACCGCATTGGCGCGTATCATCGAGCTCGTGCGTCAGGCGCAGAACTCGAAACCAGGGATAGGCAGGTTGGCCGATAAAATCTCTTCTGTATTTGTTCCGACCGTACTGATAATTGCTGTCATCACGTTTTTGATTTGGATGAACTTTGGCCCGGAACCGAAAGTGAGTTACACCCTGGTTGCTACCATGACCGTGTTAATTATTGCCTGCCCGTGTGCTTTAGGCCTTGCTACGCCGATTTCTATTATGGTGGGTGTTGGCAAGGCGGCGGAATACGGAATACTGATCCGTAACGGTGATGCCCTGCAACAGGCGGGTAAGCTGACAACTATTATATTAGATAAGACAGGCACCATTACTGAAGGCAGGCCAGCTGTGACATTGGTGACAGCTGTGGACGGCTGGGAAGAAAATGATATTTTGCAGTTTGCCGCGAGCATAGAAGCAGGGTCAGAACATCCTTTGGCGGATGCCATAGTCAGTGCCGCCAAGGACAAAAAACTCGAATTCTTTCCGGTGGCGCAATTTGAAGCTATTGCAGGAAAGGGCGTTAAAGCTGACATCCAGGGCAAGACGGTATTATTGGGTAATCAGGCGTTATTGCAGGACCACAATATGGATTTGGCGTCTTACTACAATATTGCTGAGTCTCTGGCAAGCAAGGCGCAAACGCCCATTTATGTTGCCGTAGATAATAGAGTGGCCGGTATTATCGCCATTGCCGATCCCATTAAAGCGGATTCCGCTGCTGCCATTAAACGATTACACGATGCCGGGTTGAGAGTGGCTATGGTTACGGGTGATCATGCCATGACCGCCAACGCAGTCGCGCGGGAAGTGGGTATCGACGAAGTATTTTCTCAGGTATTGCCTCAAAACAAATCGGACAAGGTAGCTGTATTGCAAGAACGCGGCGAAGTGGTGGGCATGGTGGGTGACGGTATTAATGATGCTCCGGCCCTGGCTCGTGCCGATGTTGGTTTTGCTATCGGTACCGGTACTGATGTTGCTATTGAGAGCGCCTCGGTAACCTTGATGCGGGGCTCGCTCCATGGTGTACCCGATGCCATTGCCATTTCCCGTGCCACAGTACGTAACATCAAACAGAATCTATTGGGTGCGTTTATTTATAACACGCTCGGTATTCCAGTTGCCGCCGGTATTTTGTATCCGTTAACCGGGCTGTTGTTGAACCCGATTATTGCCGGCGCCGCCATGGCCATGTCATCGGTGACAGTTGTGACTAACGCCAACCGTCTTCGCTGGTTTCGGACAGCAAAGGGCTAAGCAGGACTGAGAACATGACATTGCTTATTGTAGACCTGATAGGAATCGTGCTCATCGGATTTATAATTTGGTGGTTCTGGTTTTCCATGCCGGTGCCGCGAAGTGCATCATCAGGTTTAACAGATATTGTTGTTGAAAACGGTGTTTATACACCTGCCGTGATTGAAGTTGCCATTGCTAAACCGGTTACTTTACGTTTTGTGCGAAAGGACCCCAGTCCGTGTGCAGAGAAAGTGATATTTTCTGATCTTGGTATTAGCCAGGATCTGGCGCTTGATATACCGGCCGAAGT
Organism: Gammaproteobacteria bacterium; assembly: GCA_029880755.1. Classification (GTDB taxonomy): domain Bacteria; phylum Pseudomonadota; class Gammaproteobacteria; order Acidiferrobacterales; family SZUA-150; genus JAOUNW01. The sequence continues at coordinate 4,569 of JAOUNW010000109.1, read as the reverse complement.
TTCCGTGACAGTGTCCAAGCCCGGCGAGTACGAGTTTACTTGTCAGATGGGAATGTATCGTGGCAAGCTCATTGCCAGGTAGGATGTCTATTATTGTTCTTGTGTTGCCCGGTCCATGTCATCCGTTTATGCTCCGGGTATGTCAGCAATAACAAAACTCGATTTAGCGGGACTCTATGCCCATGCCACAGCAGTCTTTCGTCAAGGCGGGGGCACACGTCCGCAGGTATCATTGATAGAGCTCGGAAGTGAACGCGCGGTCTTGAAGGACTATAGTCGCAGTGATCCCTGGTTTCGTTTTGTTATCGGGCCTTTGATTACTTATCGGGAAGTTCGTGCCTTGCGAGCCTTGAGAGATATCCCCGGTATCCCCAGATTGCTCCGGCAAGTGAATCGGCGCGCATTCCTCATGGAATACATCGAGGGTGTCACCCCCAGGGAACAGGATCAGGCCCGACCCTTTGCCAGTCCTGAGATGTTTGAGCGTTTATATGAACTGGTGCAGGCCATGCATGCCCGGGGTGTGGCCCACTGCGATTTGCGCAGTGGTGGCAACACCATTATTGACAAGCAGGGTCAGCCCTACGTGGTCGATTTCGTTTCCAATTTTGTCCGGGGCAGCGCCTGGAACCTGGCCTGGCGCTGGGCCTTCGACCGGTTTTGCGAGGCCGACATCGTGGCGGTGGCGCGTCTGAAAAAGCGCCTGGTGCCGGATATGCTGACTCCGGCAGAGCGACAGAACCTCCAGCGAGAGCAACAGTCCCGATTGGCCTACTGGGCCCGTCGTACCGGTCAAAGTATCAGAAATATCAGCCGTTTTTTCCTGACCCGCCGTTAATTGGGGAGGACGGGCACCATTGCTCTCTTCAGGGCTGAAAACTTTTTCCTGATCAGGTAAAGTGCGCAGCCTTGGATTGCAAGATCCTGTTGAAAACCCGTATTAATTCAGTAAGAAGGAACACATTATGCCGGACTACAAAATAGCGCCATCCATACTTTCTGCCGATTTTGCCCGCTTGGGCGAAGAGGTGGTCAACGTGCTCAATGCCGGGGCCGATATTGTCCATTTTGACGTGATGGATAATCACTACGTGCCCAATCTGACTATTGGCCCGCTGGTGTGCGAGGCCTTGCGTAAGCACGGTGTAAAGGCAGAGATCGATGTTCATCTTATGGTAAAACCCGTTGACCGCATTATCCCTGATTTTGCTAAGGCCGGTGCCAGTTATATTACCTTTCATCCGGAAGGTTCCGAGCATATTGACCGCTCACTGCAACTGATTCGTGACTCCGGTTGCAAATCAGGCCTGGTTTTTAATCCAGCGACGCCGCTGGATTATCTGAAATATGTTATGGATAAGGTGGACATGGTGTTATTGATGTCAGTTAACCCGGGTTTCGGTGGCCAGAGTTTTATTCCAGCAACGCTGGACAAATTGCGCGAAGCGCGAAGAATGATTGATGACAGCGGCTTACCCATTCGTCTGGAAATTGATGGCGGGGTTAAAGTGGACAACATCCGGGAAATCGCTGAAGCCGGGGCCGATACCTTTGTTGCCGGTTCTGCGATATTCAGCGCCAAAAAGGACGGCGACCCCAATGTCTACGACACTGTGGTGAAAGCTATGCGCGATGAGTTGGCAAAGGTCAAATAATTGAGGTTATCGGGGCAATGATTCGCAGGCCGGAAATGATTTTGATCGATGTGGACGGTACCCTGGTAGACAGTGTGCCGGATCTGGCCTATTGCGTGGACGAGATGATGAAGCAACTGAACATGGAGCCTCACGGTGAAGCCAAGGTTCGGCACTGGGTGGGTAATGGAGTGGAGCGTCTGGTGCGTCGTGCACTTATTGGCAAGCTGAATGGTGAGCCGGATGAAGCCCTGTTCCAAAAGGCATATCCCGTTTTTATGGAACTTTATGCACACAACACCAGCAAGCGCAGTCAATTATATCCGGGGGTGATCGAAGGCCTGGTGTTTTTAAAATCGGAAAACTACCGATTAGGTTGCGTCACCAATAAGGCGGCGCAATTTACCGAGCCCTTGCTCAAGGATCTGGGTGTCTATGATTATTTTGAAATTGTTATTAGTGGCGATACCCTTCCACAAAAGAAGCCGGATCCCATGCCCTTGCTGCATGCGGCAAAGTTTTTTGGAGTGCAGCCGAGTCGGGCGCTGATGCTGGGAGATTCCGTCAGCGATGTCAAGGCTGCGCGGGCGGCAGGTTTTCAGATAGCATGTATGAGTTACGGCTATAATCATGGTGATGATATACGGCTGTCACATCCCGATGCCGTTATGGATTCCATGGAAGAGCTTAAAACCCTGATACCTGGTGGGGCGCAGCAGACTGCGATGCAACAATAATCATCATTCCGGAGAAAGGAAAATGGATAAACATAAAGCAATCAGACGATGGTGGCGCTGATAAAAGCGTAATACCCAAACTCTGTTTGTTTATCCAACTGTTCCGGTGATGAAAAATGAAAATCGAACAATTTAACGAGCTTGCTACCCAGGGCTTTAACCGCATCCCGCTGATGCGGGAAGTGTTGGCCGATCTCGATACTCCTCTTAGCACTTATCTTAAACTGGCTAAAGGCCCATATTCTTATTTATTTGAGTCGGTTCATGGTGGTGAGAAATGGGGCCGTTACTCCATTATCGGCTTGCCTTGCCGAACCATCTTGAGAATTTCCGGTTATGACGTTTCCGTTTCTCGAGACGGCAAGGTAGTAGAGCAGGAGACGGTGGCTGATCCCCTGTCTTATATCCGCCAGTTCAAGTCCCGCTATCGCTTACCCGATATCGAGGGTTTGCCCCGGTTTACCGGTGGCCTGGTAGGCTACTTTGGTTACGAGACGATAAAATACATTGAGCCACGCCTGCGGGGCACATCCAAACCTGATGTCATCAAGAGCCCTGATATCCTGTTAATGGTGTCGGATGAGGTAATCGTATTCGATAATCTCCTGGGGAAGTTATACGTCGTAATTCATGTAAATCCGGAAATCGACGATGCTTACCAGTTGGCCAACAAACGCCTGGACCGGCTGATAAAGGATTTGCGTGGCCCATTACCGGAAGACCGGGAGCATGCTGTCTGCCAGGTGAAGGAGCAGGATTTTGTTTCCGGGTTTGACAAGAAACCGTTTGAGGCGGCCGTCAACAAGGCCAGGGCCTATATACGGGAGGGCGATATCATGCAAGTCGTGTTGTCGCAACGCTTGTCTATTCCGTTTGATGCACCGCCACTGGATTTGTATCGTTCTTTGCGTACATTGAATCCCTCGCCTTACATGTATTTTATTGACCTGGAAGATTTTCATATTGTTGGTTCATCGCCGGAAATTCTGGCGCGTCTGGAGGAAGATGCCATTACACTTCGGCCTATTGCCGGTACCCGGCGCCGCGGTAAAGACGAAGTGGAAGACAGGGCTATGGAAAAGGAATTACTGGCCGACCCCAAGGAGTTGGCAGAACATCTTATGTTAATGGACCTGGGCCGAAACGATGTCGGGCGTGTGGCAGAAATTGGCAGCGTAGTGGTAACGGACCGTATGACCATTGAACGTTATTCGCACGTGATGCATATCGTATCCAATGTGGTCGGTAAACTAAAACCGGGTCTGGATGCTATCGATGTATTAAAAGCGACATTTCCTGCCGGCACAGTGAGTGGAGCACCCAAGGTTCGGGCCATGGAGATTATTAATGAACTGGAACCGGTTAAACGCGGTGTTTATTCTGGCGCCGTGGGTTATCTCGGCTGGAATGGCAATATGGATACCGCCATCGCTATTCGTACAGCGGTAATCAAGGACAGGACACTTTATATTCAAGCGGGAGCCGGCATTGTTGCGGACTCTGTTCCAGAGTTGGAGTGGAAGGAAACCATGAACAAGGCCCGAGCGATTTTCCGGGCAGTGGCGATGGCCTGTGCCGGGATTTCCTCCGGCGCTCCGGGGAGGGACAATTGATATGTTGCTAATGATCGACAACTACGATTCCTTTACCTACAACCTCGTGCAGTACCTGGGTGAATTGGGTGAAGATGTCCAGGTGTATCGTAATGATCAGATAACGCTGGATCGTATACAGGAATTGCGTCCCGCGCGCATCGTGATTTCACCAGGACCCTGTACGCCCAACGAGGCGGGTGTATCGGTGGATACCATTCTGCGCTTTGCCGGCAAGATACCCATACTAGGAGTTTGTCTGGGTCATCAAAGTATCGGGCAGGCTTATGGTGGTAAGATTGTTCATGCCAAGGAAATCATGCACGGGAAAACATCTATGATTCACCATGATGACCACGGTGTATTCTTCGGTTTGCCTAACCCGTTTGAAGCGACCCGGTATCATTCCCTGGTAGTGGAACGGGAAACCCTGCCTGATTGTCTTGAGGTGAGCGCCTGGACTGATGATGGCGAGATCATGGGGTTGCGCCACAGGGAATTGCCGGTGGAAGGGGTGCAATTTCACCCGGAATCCATATTGACCCAGCATGGACATGATCTCTTAAGAAATTTTCTGAAGATGTAACAACATATACCTGGAGGTTG
>JAOUNW010000053.1 GCA_029880755.1 Gammaproteobacteria bacterium | reverse complement strand
CAATATCGCCGTTGGGGAAATAGACGCGCGAGAAATTGGCGCCAAGCGAATAGGAATTAAAATTATAGAGTACACCGGCGTGTGGTCTTAACATCAGACCTCCGCCCTGTGGCGCGCTGCCACCACCACCTCCTCCAATGAATACTCCGCCGTCGAGAGCAATAGTTGAGCTGACAGGTAATTCAAGACCGGCCACCAGTCCGCCGGTAAAAAAGCCGCCGCGCTCACCCGTGATGGCGCTGTATATACTTACGCCGACATAGCCGTGGGAATCAATTTGCGATAAATAACTGCCACCGACCAAGCCTAGTGATTCATTTTGTGGCAGTGTCAGTTGTTCAAAGCTAAAACGCAGCGTACTCATGTTAGTGGTGACACTTATTGGCGCGGGCGCAGAATCATCGCTTTGCGCGGATGCAGAAAAAAACAGGGAGGCAAGAAGAGTAAATTTCGGCAGACAACAAGATTTCATCGGTGCGCCATTCCAGTAACAGCTTGCCTTAATACCAGATAGATCGATAAAGCCTAATCCTTTCCGGATTATAGATTGCCGGCCACCTGGGTTTTGTTTGCGGCAATTTCAAGCTGCTCCGTCCAGAACTGAGCCTGCTGCAGAAATACGGTTTTATGTTCTGCCGGGATCGATTCCGCCTTGGGGAATTTGAACGTCAGGGGATTGCGGTGAACGTCCCGGACACGGAATTCATAATGCAGATGTGGTCCGGTAGCTAATCCGGTTTTCCCGACATAACCAATGACCTGTCCTTGCTCGACAGTTTTTCCCGAACGCATGCCGCCGGCAAATCGCGACATGTGGGCATAAAGCGTACTGTAACTGCCGCCATGTTTGACAATGATAGTGTTTCCGTAGCCCCCTTTGCGACCCTTGAAAATAATCTTTCCCTGGGCTGTCGCCCTGATCGGTGTGCCGGTGGGCGCGGAATAGTCGACGCCCTGGTGGGCGCGCCAACGTTTCAGAACCGGGTGATAACGCTTGCCTGTAAAGCGGGAGCTGATGCGGCTGAACTTTACCGGCGTTTTCAAGAATGCCCTGCGCATGCTATCACCTTCCGGTGTGTAGTACCGTACCGTACCAGACTGATCGCGATGGGCAATAGAGCGATGTACCGTCCCGCCATTAACAAATTCCGCCGCGACGATAATGCCGTTTCCGACTTTTTCACCGTATCGGTATTTTTCTTCATAGGCAACCGTAAAGCGGTCGCCGTCCCGGATGTCGAGGGCAAAATCAATATCCCAGGCAAATATTTCCGCCATCTCCATAATAAGGGCATCGCCCAACCCGGCTTTTTGACCTGACAGAAATAGCGAGTGTTTTATTTCGCCACTGGCATAGGCGATGCGAGTTTCGAGCTCCACAGTTTGGTGGTTTAGCTGGTAGACGCCGGCTTCTCGGAATACATGTAGTGTCTCGGTCAGTGATAAATCCGTTTTGGCTTCCAATAGACGTTTGTCCTGCGAAACCCGAAGATGGATCACCTGTCTTGGGTAGAGATTTCGCAATGCTTTTGATTTAAGCAGAATAATATCGTTAATGTCCTGCTCCAGGATTTGTTCCCGGTACAAAATCGCCGCCAGGCTGTCACCACGTTTTACGCTTACCTTTTTCCAATAAGCTGCATCAGTGGCATCAATAGCGATATCCGTTTGTGCGTCTGTTGGTGGGGCTGGTTCGATTTTTCCCTGCTGGAACGACATGGGCCGGATCTGATCGGTTTCCTGGGACGATCTATCAGGCTCTGGATTATCAGCGGAAAATTGTGCTGTACCAGATTGAGTCAGGGACTGCTCGTTAACCTCAGCGGTTACGGGAGCAGAGAGTTCGGGTTCATGGTGAATTGATGCAATGGCCATGGTGGTGACCACCATAGCCAGGCCCAGCCACCAGACGCCTCGTTTTTCGTGTTTTTTTGGTTCCGTGTACTTCTGACGAAACGGCTCAATTTGTCTTACCAACGGCTTATCCTTATGCGTTTTTATTCAATAAGATAATGCTGGTTATTTAATGTAACAGCTTAAGTCTAGCGAATATTTTTGTTTTTGCCTATGAAAAATTGATGTTGTTTGTGCCGGTTGCCTGAGCGGCGATGACTGTGCTCTCGGGTTAAGCGGCGGTATGGCGGCATCGTGTCGAAATCAGCATCCTTGTGATAACCTTCGACCGATTTTCATGTGACGCTAACAGCCCATAATCATGACCGATATCAAAGAGAAGCTGCAATACCTGAGCCGGGGAACAGAGGAAATTCTACTGGAAGGAGATCTGGTGGAACGATTGAAGACCGGCAAACCTTTGCGTGTCAAAGCCGGATTCGATCCTACTGCGCCCGATCTGCATCTGGGGCACACGGTACTTATTAATAAGCTGCACCACTTCCAGCAATTGGGACACGAAGTATTGTTTCTCATCGGCGACTTCACCGGAATGATCGGTGATCCCACAGGCAAAAATAGCACCCGGCCGCCACTGACCCGTGACGATGTCATTGAAAATGCCCGTACCTATGAGAGCCAGATCTACAAGATCCTTGACCCGGAAAGGACCCTGGTGATGTTCAATTCCAGCTGGATGAATGAGTTGGGCTCCACGGGGTTGATACAGCTGGCGGCCAAATATACTGTTGCGCGTATGCTCGAACGCGATGATTTTCATAAGCGTTATACCGGCGGCCAGCCTATCGCCATCCACGAGTTCCTGTACCCGCTGGTGCAGGGGTATGACTCGGTAGCCATGAAAGCGGATATTGAACTCGGCGGTACTGACCAGAAATTTAATATGCTCGTGGGCCGGGAATTACAGAAGAATTATGGTCAAAAACCCCAGGTGGTGATGACAGTACCCATTCTCGAAGGTATCGACGGTGTCAACAAAATGTCGAAGTCTTTGGGAAACTATATCGGAATTAATGAGTCGCCGGATGAGCAATTTGGAAAAATCATGTCTATTACCGATGACCTAATGTGGCGCTATTTTGAGTTGCTGAGTTTTCAGCCCATGGACAGGATTCAAAAGTGGAAAAAGGATGTGGCGCAGGGGGCTAACCCGAGGGACATCAAATTTGAGCTGGGTAAGGAAATTGTGGCCCGTTTTCATAGTAGCGCCCAGGCGCAACACGCCCAGGAGAATTTTGTTGCCCGCTTTCAACAAGGGGAAATGCCGGAGGATATGTTGGAGCTGGAAATTCCTGCTCAGGCGGGAAGCCTGCCCATTGCCAATTTGCTGAAACAGGCTGGATTGACCGGCACCACCTCCGAAGCCTTGCGGATGATTAAACAGGGAGCGGTTCGAATCGATGGAGAGCGCCTGGTTGAGCCTAAAACTGAAATCCGGGCAGGAGCAGCTCATGTCTATCAGGTGGGGAAGCGCCGATTTGCCAAAGTCACGGTAGTATAAATCCGTACCACGGATTCATTTTCCTAGGGCAATCGCCCATGATTAACTCTTATCTTGTTGAATTAATAAGTATTTTTGGATTGTAAGGGTATTTTTTGTGTTATTGCTTGATTTGCAAAATGTGCTCTCGCATAATTTGAAAATGATAAAAATGATAAATATAGAAAAAATGATCGTGTCTGCAATAGAGGCTTTGTTCTCATCGATCGGGATCAGCAGTGGCAGCTGACGCATTCGTTACCAGCCGCGAGGCAGCCGAACTGCTGGGAGTGTCCCTGCGTACCGTACAGCTCTGGGTAGAGAACGATGTATTGCAGGCCTGGAAAACGGCAGGTGGACACCGGCGCATCAGCCGACGTTCGGTGGATCGTATCCTGAAGCAACAGCAACAGGCATCGGGTCTGACGGCAGGAGATGGTACTCCGGTCGTCCTGGTCGTCGAAGACAACGCCGAAATGCGCAGGCTCTATGAGCGCTATTTTCAACTGTGGCAGTTACCGGCGCGATTGCTTGTAGCCGCCAACGGCTTTGAGGGGCTGATCCGGATTGGGCAGCATAGCCCTCGGTTAGTGATTACAGATCTGTCCATGCCGGGTATGGATGGTTTTCAGATGATCAAGGCGCTGCATTCAGGTAATGGATTGCAGGATATGCAGCTCATGGTAGTCACCGGATTGTCGCACGCCGAAATATCTGAGAATGGCGGATTGCCTTCTGAGATTGAGATCAAGCAAAAGCCTGTCAATTTTAAAGAGTTGGAACCCGATATTCGACAACGCCTGGGCATCAAATTGGTTCAGCAGGTTTAATTCATGATGTTGAATATCGCCGCTAATTTTATAAACCGAGTTTTAGTAGAGAGGACGCTGTTATGAGACTATCCAGAAAAGGCCGATTTGCCATTACTGCGATGATGAACCTTGCGCTCAATAGCAAGAAGGGGCCAATGACCTTGACCCAGCTAACCTATGACCAGGGAATATCCCTGTCTTATCTCGAGCAGATTTTTGCCAAGTTACGCGCGGAAGGATTGGTAGAGGGAGTTAGAGGGCCGGGCGGGGGTTACTGTTTGGCGAGACCCTTGGAAGACATATCCGTTGCAGATATTGTCATGGCAATTGATGGCAAGGAAGCGGCCCGAAACCCGGAGAGTTTGGCGACGCTCTATCACAGCGAACGAAGTCCGGTACATGATATGTGGGCTGAACTAAGCAATGATCTCTATGACTTTATGGGTCAGATCTCTTTGGCAGACTGCGTTAAAAAGTATGCCAAGCTCAAAAGTGATATTTCGGAAAAGTCTGCTTCTAAAGAGATCGCAATGGTCTGATTGTTGATAACGGGGTTTAGTAGAATACCGGATTTTTTGTTGCAGGCACGCTGTTAGCAGGCAACAAAAGTAGTGTCTACCGAATCCCGTCAATAGACTTACCCACCGTTAACTTCCGAACTACAAGCAGTAGCGGGATCTCATGCAACGCCAATCCAGAAAATTACTAAAAATAACTTTCGTTTCCGGAATTTTCATCTGGTTCTTTTTTCTTCCTGGCGCTATTAATGGGAGTAGCGATGTACTATCACCACCTAACTCTGACACATCTATCGAAATAAACAGGTCAAAGGAAGACTTTCAGTCGCGTATTGTGAGTAATGTCTTGCTATCCCTGTTTTTTGCTTCCGTCGGCGGTATAGCTGTTTTCTTATTTATGAATGGTGGATCAGGAAGGGGCGCGGACAGAAATAATCCATATAGAAATAAACAATCACAGGTTGAGCAGCGTTTGGAGAAATTCCTGAATGCCACTTTTGAGGGCATTATATTTCACGAAAATGGAATTATTACAGACGCTAATCCGGCCATTGAGACCCTTTCAGGCTACAGAATTGACGAGTTAATTGGCAGGCCAATTCTTGATTTTGTTGCGCCGGAATCACGTGCTGAAGTACAGCAACGAATGCTTACGGGTGACGAATCAGAGTACCAGGCATTTGCTTTAAGAAAGGACGGTGTAAGAGTCACCATTCATGTTTGCGCGAAATCCATTACTCATGACGGAAAGGCAGTCCGGCTGGTCTCAATCAGGGATGTTACCGGTTTTAAGAATGCGGAACAGGCCCTTATCGAGAGCGAGCAGAGTCTTCGCTCACTGGCCGAGAATTCAAAGGATGGAATTGTAGTTAACCAGAGTGGTATCCATGTGTTTGCTAACCCGCAAATGGAGAAAATACTCGGCTATGAAAAGGGTGGGCTTATTGGTACGACAGCGAGAGATATCGTCCATCCGGATGAATACGATATGGTAATGATGCGATTTAAAAATCGCATGCAGGGCAAAGAGGCGCCGGATCAATATGAAACTGTTTTTATAGGCAAGAGCGGGAACAGTATTCCAGTGGAACTGACTGGCGCCAGAATTATGTGGCAAGGATCTCCCGCCGGTATCGCCAGTGTGCGTGAGATTAGCGCACGAAAAGAAATGGAAGCGCAGTTGGAAGCGGCGCGCTATGCGTTGGAGGAGGAAGTCAAAAAACGGACTCTCGAGCTACAGCGAAGCCAGGATCGGATGGCCTTCTTGCTCGGCAGCAGCCCAGTGGTGATTTATACCTGTGAGCCTGGAGGCGACTACGCAGCAACTTTTGTCAGCGAGAACGTTATTGATTTATTCGGATACCGCGCTGAAGAGTTTATCGAAGACCCCGGGTTTTGGGTGTCGGGTATTCATCCGGATGATGTGTCCAGGGTACTCGAGGATTTGACCAATTTGTTCAAGAGAGACCGGCATGCTCACGAATACCGCTTTCGCAGACCGGATGGATCCTACTTGTGGGTAAGGGATGAGCTGAAGTTGGTGAGGGACCAGAAAGGTGAGCCGGTGGAAATCATCGGCTATTGGGTGGATATCACCGCAGCCAAGGAAGCGGAGAGCAACCTGCAGGAAAGTGAGATTCGCCAGCGCACCGTGCTTTCATCCATGGTTGATGGTCTGATTACTATTGATGACCATGCTGTCATCGAATCAATTAATGAAGCCGGCGAGAAAATGTTTGGTTATACCGCAGGGGAGTTGATTGGCAGGAATGTTAGCATCCTGATGCCCGAGCCCCACCGATCCCGGCACGATGGCTATCTCAAGAATTATCTTGCCTCTGGGCAGGCCAGAATCATTGGTATCGGCAGAGAGGTGGAAGGATGTAAAAAAGATGGGAGCGTTTTTCCCATTGATCTTGCTATCAATGAGATGCATGTGGGTGGAAGACGTTTGTTCGCAGGGTTTGTGCGCGACATTACCGAACGCAAAAAGGCTGAACTGGCGCTACAGGAGAGTGAATCCAGACTGGTGCACAGCCAGTTATTTGCCAATATTGGCACTTGGGACTGGAGTATCGATACCGGCACATTGTATTGGTCTGAGCGAATAGGACCGCTGTTTGGTTATCATGATGTTGTGCCGGAAACCACCTATGATAATTTTCTGGCCGCTGTGCATTCTGATGATCGACAGGCAGTAAGTGATGCAGTGAACGCCTGTGTGAATGAGGGCGAGGAATACAATATAGAGCATCGTGTCGTCTGGCAGGATGGAACTGTTCACTGGGTTCTTGAGCGAGGCGATGTTGTAAGGGATCGGCAAGGAAGGCCTGTAAGAATGCTTGGCGTGGTCCAGGATATTACCGAGCGCAAACTTCTGGAGACCAGGCTGGATAATCAAACCCGGTTGCTGGCACTACTCCATGCGGGTGTTACTGACTATGTCTCGTCATCAGAATTTATTAACGTGGTTAGCTTTTTATTGGATGGGTTGCTGAATCTCACAGACAGTGAATATGGGTTTACCGGTGAGATACTACAGGATCCGGACGGTTCGTTGTATCTCAAGACCCATACTATTACCGATATCAGTTGGGACGACGCAAGCTCCAGCTTCTATGAAAACTATGCTCCGCATGGTATGGAGTTCCGTAATCTTAATACACTATTTGGCCGTGTCATTGATACCGGCAAGATAGTCATAAGTAATGACCCAAAAAATGATCCATACCGTGGAGGAATTCCAGAGGGCCACCCGCCCCTGAATAGCTTTTTAGGCGTGCCTGTTTATTACGGCAATGAGATGATAGGGATTTACGGATTGGCCAATCGACCACAAGGTTATGATCAGCAACTGGTTGATTTTTTAAAGCCGTTTAATGCTACCTACGGCACATTAATACATACCATGCGAATGATTGCCATAGAAGAGAAAACCCGGCAGGAGCTCGAGTTCTCTCGGGAGGAAGCGCAGCGTGCAAATAAAGCAAAATCCTCCTTCTTATCAAGCATGAGTCATGAATTAAGAACGCCCCTTAATGCCGTTCTGGGGTTCGCCCAGTTATTGCGGGCGGACAGCAATATTGGCGCCGATCAAAAGGAAAATGTGGAGGAGATCATTGGAGCAGGCCGACACCTCCTAAATTTGATAAATGATGTTCTGGACTTGGCAAAAATTGAGACCGGCCATCTTGAGTTAAGCATCGAATCGCTCGATGTAGCCATTACCATTGAGGAGACGTTAAACCTTATAAAGCCCCTTATTCGTACACGAGATATTCATGTTACTGCATATTATCACCACTGTAAGGATGCAAGAGTTCTCGCGGACAATACCCGTTTGAAGCAAGTGTTACTGAATCTATTGTCAAACGCTATCAAATACAGCGAGAAAGGAGGACTGGTAACATTGGGTTGTGAATTGCTGAATAATGACAGGATTCGTTTTAATGTACAGGACTCAGGAAGAGGCATCCCTCTGGATAAGCAGACCGGATTGTTTGAACCCTTTAACCGCCTGGGAGAGGAAATGGGGGCAATTGAAGGCACAGGTATTGGTCTGGTTATTTCAAAGAATATTATAGAGGCTATGTCGGGCACTATTGGTTTTTCCAGTGAACAAGGAAAGGGTAGTAATTTCTGGTTTGAATTGCCCGCCGATAAGCAGGCGGGAGATATTGTTGTCGCTGAAGGCGAGACAGAAGATAGTGAAGATATTTATCCCAAGCATATTCAGCAGAAAAGATACGCATTGTATATAGAAGATAATCCGGCGAATCTGAGGCTGGTTGAGCAATTATTAGAAAAACGGCCTCATATCCAGTTGCTTTCGACAATGGAAGCGGATATGGGATTCAGACTGGCGGCAACTTACAAACCGGATATTATTTTATTGGATATCAATTTGCCGGGAACAAACGGGTTTGAATTATTAAAACAATTTCGTGAATATAAGTCGACTGAATCGACACCTGTTATTGCTGTCAGCGCCAATGCCATGCCCGAAGATATAGAAAGAGGCCTGGCAGCAGGTTTTACAAATTATATTACCAAGCCAATTGAGATACAGGGTTTTTTAAAGATAATTGATTCGGTGATACGATGAGACTTTGTTTTATGGGAAAGCATAAAGTAAACGACCTATTTTTCAAAGGAGGGGAAACATGTTGATGCAGGCCAAAATATACTCTATGCAGGCACCGTTATTGTTATCACAAATACTCGTTGTGGACGATGAGCCGAGTAATGTCAAACTTTTACAGAAAATACTGAAGTCGGAAGGTTATGCCAATGTAGTAGCGACTCATGACCCTCGCCAAGTGTTAGGATTATGCCAGGCAACACAATTTGATCTTATTCTGCTGGATATCAATATGCCATATCTTGATGGTTTTCAGGTGATGGAGCAATTGCGAGAATTGGACAAAGTAAACAGTCCGCCAATATTGGTGCTGACAGCCCAACGGGATACAGAATACAGATTGAGGGCTCTGCGGAACGGCGCGCGCGATTTCGTTACTAAGCCTTTTGATCAACTTGAGCTCATTGCGAGAGTGCAGAATTTACTTGAAGTGCAGTTCTATCACAAAACCATGCGCAACCAGAATCAGCTCTTGGAACGCATGGTCGACGAGCGCACCAGGGCGTTACAGGAAACACGTTTGCAGGTTGTACGTCGTTTAGGGCGTGCGGCGGAATACCGCGACAATGAAACCGGGCTGCATATCATTCGTATGAGTAAGATCTCGGCGCTGTTGGGCCGGGCCAGCGGTATGAGTGAGACAGAAAGTGAATTGCTGCTCCATGCCAGTCCTATGCACGATATCGGCAAAATAGGTATTCCGGATGAAGTTTTACTTAAGCCCGGGCGGTTTGTGCCGGAAGAATGGGAAATTATGAAAACGCATACAACCATTGGCGCCGATATTTTGTCCGGAGGAGGTTCCAGTCTACTGGATATGGCGAGCGAAATTGCATTGACCCACCACGAAAAATGGGATGGTAGTGGTTATCCGGGTGGTCTGGAGAGAGAGAATATTCCTCTGGTTGGAAGGATCGTGGCCCTGGCAGATGTCTACGATGCACTGACTTCGGAGCGGCCGTACAAAAAGGCCTGGTCAGCTGCTGATGCTGTTAATTACATAAAAACCAACCGAGGGGTACATTTTGACCCCAGGTTGGTGGAGATCTTTTTGGATCAATTGCCGGGGATTCAGGAAATCAGCCAAGAGTATGCTGAGCCAGCAGCGCCAGCATCGTGAAAGTATGGTGCAGGCCAGTCATAATGTGAAGTATCTGATAACTACCAATAACGTCTCCATAGCGACCCGACACTAGCTGACTCTCTCCTTCATTAATTTGTTTTGGCAGTTTAACCGGCCTCTAGAGACACAGTTCTCACCGCAAGTTCTACAGAAGATCCCGGCGAATAAGGCCGCGTATCCCGAAAAAAATTTGAGGTGGCGGAGTAATCTAACCCGCTGATATTAAGCTTATTTCTACCCGTTTTTTAGCGGCATCCTGGAAAGTAATAACAAAAAACGATTAAAACGATTGACACGATATAAACGCCAGTCTATTTTTAAATTAACATACAAAAAATAGGTTAATAACTTATCAATTTAGTAGGAAATCGGAAGTGAAGTGTAACAACAGATAGCTGGGGGTTGGGGTCATGATTATCGATGCAAGAGAGAAATTTTTAAAGCGGGCTCAAACCGTGGAGCGCACAGTCCAGGTTATGAGCGCCGGGAAACGTCAGTCAAATGGTGATCCGGCAGGATCTTCTTTAGATACCTTCGATGTGGGTCATCGTCCGAGTCAAATGATACCGAGTGAGTTTACCTTGGAGGTGGGACGTGAGTGGTTTAAGGAGTCCCACGATCAAATCGTGCTGAACGGGGAAAATCTGGCGACAGAATTTTACCGCCGAATGTTTTTACCCATCTGGTGGCGCAGTCCGCAGTTTTTCCAATTACTGGTTTCCGGTCGCGACAAGTTTCTGCATGCCCTGATTGCCACACTTCACGATCCGGAAAACCCGGCAATCCTGGGAACCATGTTATCGGAACTCTGGATCAAATACCGGGTTTTTGGTGCATTGCCATCTGACTATCGCGAAATGCCATCAATCCTGTTGAGCGTTATGCGCAACGTAATTGGCGATAAATGGAGTGATGAAACAGATGCGATTTGGTGTGAAGTATTAAAAGCTGACAATGTCTTCACTATGGCGGATGTGACCAGCTGTGAGCCAGGATAGGAATATAACCATTGTTATACAGCGATACGTGTAAATTATATTTTTTATATAGAGTGAGCAAAGTGTTTTCATTAAAGCAAGTTGGTGTATGAGAGGTGGGCCATGATTAACTTAAAGAACATAAGTATGCGAAACAAACTGATTCTGATGCTTTCGTTACCATTGCTTGGACTCTTGTATTTTAGCGGAGGGGAAGTCGCTCACGATTTGAAAACCAAGATGGAAATGGCTCAGCTAAAGAAAACTGCAATGCTTGCTCTGAAATCCAGCGCCCTGGTACATGAACTGCAAAAAGAACGAGGTATGTCTGCCGGTTATTTGGGCTCTCTTGGAACTGCATTCAGCGATGATATAGAGGCACAGCGAAAGCTGACGGATAAACGATATGATGAATTACAGGTAACATTTAATAGCTTCGAACAGGGAAGCCTGAGAGACAGTATTTTTCAGCAAGTCTCAATTGGATTGAAAATGATGGAGCAAAGACAGATGATGCGAAAAAATGTCACCGATTTGATGGTCGAAACCAAAAAAGCAATAGAATATTATACGAATATCAATTCCGCCCTCTTGTCTGTTACCAGCGAGACTGCCAAAGCCAGCACTCATGCTGAATTAACCCGGTTGGCGGCCAGTTACAGTAAATTCTTATATGCCAAAGAAAAGGCTGGTATTGAACGGGCCGTCTTGAGCGATACATTTGCCCGAAAGGGTTTTGGTCCCGGCATGTATCAGAAATTTATCACGCTAATGGCGGAACAGGATGCCTACGTCAGGGCCTTTATATCCCTGGCAAACAAGGATGAGGTTGATATTTATAATAGCATAGTAACAGGCCATTATATTGATGAAACCAATAGAATGAGAAATATTGCCATGGATCATCCTGCCAGTCCGATTAATGAGGAAGTGGATCCGGAATACTGGTTTGAAATGCAAACAGCCAAAATGGGTTTGCTATTAACAGTGGAAAAAAAGATTGGAGTGAAGCTGTATGCCAAAGCACTCGATCTTGAAAATTCTGCCAGGCAGCACCTGATATTATCTGCAATCGTGACCAGTGGTATATTTCTTGTTGTTTTAGTATTGTCTCTGGTAATACTAAGAACTATAACGGCATCTCTTAGAAAAATTGTTCTCCAAACAGAAAAGATTGCTGAAGGCGATCTTACGGGTAGCTATGAAATTGATGGAACTGATGAATATAGCAAGGTGGAGAAGGCTATGGCGTTTATGAAGGAGAGGCTGCAGGATCTTTTCTATAGCGTCAAGAGCAGTACGGTCTCGGTTGAAATGGGGGCTGGAGAAATCGCGCAGGGCCACGTAGATCTATCCGCTCGCACGGAGGAACAGGCTGCGCATCTGGAAGAGGCCGCTGCCAGCATGGAACAGTTGACAGAGGCAGTGAAACATAATGCCAGGAGTGCCCAGGAGGCCAGTCGATCAGTAATGGCTGCCAGAAATAAGGCCCAGGATGGCGCGTTAGCTGTAACCAATGCGATCTGCGCTGTTACCAAGATTGACGACAATAGCGCCCGAATGGGAAATATTATACGCGTGATTGACGAAATCGCGTTTCAGACCAACCTGCTGGCGTTAAATGCATCAGTTGAGGCGGCCCGCGCCGGTGAACAGGGCAGAGGATTTGCGGTGGTGGCTAACGAGGTGCGTAATTTGGCCCAGCGGTCAGCTAGCGCTGCCAAGGAAATAGGTTCGTTGATTAATCAGAGCATAGAAGATGCCAGGCAGGGTTCGGAGCTAGTGGAGGCTTCAGGTGAGGCCTTGGGTGAAATTGTTGGTGAAATCAATAAAGCCAACATCGCCGTCGAGGAGATAGCGAAGATCTGCGTTAGTCAAGCACGTGATATTGACCAAATGAACACGATGATGATGGAGCTGGAGAGCGCTACCCAGCAGAATGCGGCGCTGGTAGAGGAAACCTCCGCAAACACCAATTTTATGGCCGAGCAGGCCCGAGTGCTTTCGGACAAGATGGCGGTGTTCAAGATGGAAGATTATAGGGAAACTACTAATGAGCGGACCGAGGCAACTGAGACGACATCTCCCTTGAAGCATGACCACAGCGCCCAGGTTATCAGTTTCGAGTCCAACACCGGTATAGATAAGGCGCCAACGGAGGTAGCCCAGAAAAAAGAGAAACCCCGAGCTATTGGCCGCGCTGCCAACAGTGATTGGGAAGATTTCTAACCGCAGATTACCTATAAAAAATCTCGTGTTGGATGTAATATTATGAAAAGAAGTAACACAATTCTACGGGCTGAGGATGCTGTCCCGGGTCTGGTTATTCCGGAAAAAAAACAGGAACATAACAATCATATGACCGATAACGACAAGGATTACCTGACACCAAGTGACGTCGCCAAATTGCTCATGGTGTCTCCCGTCACGGTACGCCAGTGGGCCCAGAAGGGCGCATTAAAATCAAAGGCTACTCTCGGGGGGCATCGCCGCTTC
>JAOUNW010000108.1 GCA_029880755.1 Gammaproteobacteria bacterium | reverse complement strand
TCCTGCGGCCGGGCGATCCACTGCCTTGCCAGTTGTTAGCGAGTCGTCCAGTATTATTTCAAACAGACGGCCTTCCTGTTTTTCTTCTCCTATCAACAAACTCCCCCATGGCGTCCAGCGGATGCCATCAATGGCACGCCAACTTCTGCCTTGTGCCACAATCATTGCCTTCCCGGACTGCAAATCCACTACTGATACCGCTGCACCTTCAGGTGTATGACGCATTTCGTGGGTCCTATAAAGGAACCGGCCAGCCTTACTGCCCGTTTCATTGACGGTGTTCATATCCGTCCAGTCATTGCGGCCCTTGTCATAGATGTTCAAATCATTTTCATCAGAGACCAGCGTTTGACTAAATCCGGCGGGCAGTTTCCACGGTGCCGATGGATTCCAGTTGTTTATATCAGCTGACGAAGTGAGGGGCGTAAACACGAACTCTCCAGCTGGTTCGTTTGCAGGTACAGGCGAAGCTGTTATCAGCAGGGTTAACGCGCTAATAATAATATTCAGTTGTCTATCAGTTCTGATCAACATATTTCCCCAACATTCAGTTAGTTGTTTTAATAAATCGGCGTAACGCGATAACCGCGATCCTCCAGTAATTGCAGCAATCCCTCCTTGCCTGGCAAGTGCATGGCGCCAACTGCAATGAAGGCATTGCCTTCTTTAATTATTGGTAGCATGCGTTCAATCATGCGCGCATTGCGCTGAGTCAATAAACGATCCATGACCCTGTTGTAGACATCTTTATTTTCCGGTGCCAGTTTCTCTGAGAGTGTTTCTAATTGCTCCAGGTCCCGAGCAAGGTAAGCTTGAATCAGTTGTTCCAATTGTTGGTTCATCATGCCGCTGGTAGCAATGGTTTCTTTAAGCAGGCTGACCTGATCGGCAATTGGCAGTTCGTCGAAGACGGCAATTTGTTCTTCCATGGTTTCCAGCCCATAAATGTCCTTGCGTTGGCCGGCGGCTTCCAGATGCAGTTTGAGATCCAGAAATACGCCGGTCTTGGGGCGAGGCATGTTAAGCATGGTGACAATTACCCAGGGCTTGGTTTTGTTGAGTTCCTCAGTCGTGAGTCCATGAGCCTTCACGGCGTTTTCTGTGGCCTGATAAAGTTCGGGGCCGATCAATTTTTTCAGGGTCTGGTCCTCGGAAAAAAACATGGCATTGGCCATTGCGGTCAGATCCGCATTGTCCATTTTAACTTCCATGGCGTAACTGCTGGATCCGTTAAAAGTGGTCCGGATTACTTCAGGCAGGTTGGTGACGCGCTCGTCGTCGGAATGAATGGTGCCAAACAGGTAACTCGTCTCGGTTTTAACCTTGGCCTGATGAGACTGGATTTTCCAGAGCAGTCCTTTACGGAACTTACGCTCGGCCGCCGTATCATTTTCAGCCTGACTGAATCCCCGTTCCGGCACCGCCATGGTTTCGGCGTCGGCCAGTACTTGTGGCATCGGCCACAGGAACAGGGTTAAAACCAAAACCAGAAGGGTCCCAAAAAAACGAAGGGTCATAATATTTAAGTATGCCTGGACATTTGTTGATTTGGCAACATCATACCACAGGGACAAGCCGGGTAAGCCGCCCCCGGTGCGCCCTTCGACAAGTTGGCAGTGAACGGGTAACATTCCCGGGTAGCATTTTTGGTGAGAATAAGGCAATGCAAGTCTATAAACCGACAACTGCAGATGAATATCTCGATCTGGTGGATCAGGCTATTTTTGAGATGGACGACGTGCTGGCATGCGCGGACCAGGAAGGCGAGGATATCGATCTTTCCGAGCTTGTGCCGTTGTACCAATATCTGGTTAAGGAATTACGGAAGCTGCATGAAAACCTTACCACGGGGCAACATAGTTTTGGTCAGGGCGAAACCTTGCCCTTCGCCGAACTGGTAGCCAAGTGGAGCATGCGCATTCCCTGTGTTGACCTTCTTAATCACATTATTCGTATCTATCGGGAAGGGTTTAAGTAATCATCCGTTTATACATACTGGATATAAAATTTAATGTCAGGTAATTCAATCGGAAAACTGTTTACAGTCACGACCTTTGGTGAAAGTCATGGGAAGGCGCTGGGCTGTATTGTTGATGGGTGCCCCCCGGGCATGACCTTGTCCGAAGCGGATATTCAGCCTGATCTGGATCGGCGCAAACCCGGCCAGTCGCGCTATACCACACAACGCAAGGAAGACGACGCCGTGGAAATTCTTTCGGGTGTGTTTGAAGGCAAGACCACTGGGACACCTATTGGTTTGATTATCCACAATCAGGATCAGCGTTCTCAGGATTATTCCAAAATCAAAGATCGTTTTCGCCCTGGTCATGCGGATTATACCTATCAGCAGAAATACGGCATTCGTGATTATCGTGGCGGCGGCAGGTCTTCGGCACGGGAAACCGCCATGCGTGTGGCGGCAGGCGCAATTGCCAAGAAATATTTAAAAGAACGTTATGGTGTTGCTATTCGCGGTTATCTGGCTCAGATGGGCAATATAAAGTTGACGCTACGTGATTGGCATGCGGTGGAGAATAACGCCTTCTTTTGTCCTGATCCCGATAAGGTGCCGGAACTGGAAAACTATATTAACGATTTGCGCAAGGCGGGCGATTCCATTGGAGCGCGTATTAATATAGTCGCTTCAGGCATGCCAGTGGGTTTGGGGGAGCCGGTGTTTGATCGACTGGATGCGGATATCGCTCATGCCATGATGAGCATTAATGCCGTGAAAGGCGTGGAGCTCGGCGCCGGTTTTGCTTGTGTTGAACAGCGTGGCTCCGAACATCGGGATGCCCTGACACCAGATGGATTTGTCAGCAATCGTTCCGGTGGTGTGCTAGGGGGCATTTCCAGCGGACAGGATATTGTGGTCAGCATCGCCCTCAAGCCTACGTCCAGTATTACGCTGCCGGGTCAGACAGTCGACATCGCAGGAAGTCCGACAGAAGTGATTACCACAGGACGCCATGATCCCTGTGTAGGTATACGCGCCACGCCCATTGCGGAGGCCATGCTCGCTATCATTTTAATGGATCATGCCTTGCGACACCGCGGACAAAACATGGATGTGGTAAGCGATACGCCTGTTATTCCCGCAGGTACCGGCGGCGCGCAGTGATGGTGATAGCGCAAATACTCTCTTTGTAGGTTGACGTTAAACGCCATGCCTTACTGGCGACTCTCCGGCTTCTATTTTTTCTATTTCGCCACGCTCGGTGCGCTCGTACCCTATTGGGGGTTGTACCTTCAGTCTCTTGGTTTTGGCGCAGTCCAGATCGGCAATCTGGTGGCGTTATTAATGGTCTCCCGTATTGTTGCGCCTAATATCTGGGGCTGGTTGGCGGATCATCGGGGTCAGCGCATGGCCGTGGTTCGCTGGGCGGCGTTTCTGAGTGTGCTCGCCTATGTCGGCGTATTTTTAGGCACGGGTTTTTGGTGGCTGGCAGTGGTTATGATGGTGTTCAGTTTTTTCTGGAATGCCTCGCTGCCGCAACTGGAAGCTGCCACCATGAATCATCTGGCGGAGAAGGGAGCCTATGGCAGGGTTCGGCTATGGGGCTCCATTGGCTTTATTATATCTGTGGTAGGTCTGGGCTATTTGCTGGATTATGTCGCCACGTGGTGGTTATTGCCCATATTGCTGCTGCTGTTGATTGGTATCTGGTTATACAGCCTGCTGATTCCGGAGGCGGAGCTCAGGGATTACAGCGAACATCTTGAGCCTCTGGTGCAAGTATTATTGCGCCCGGAAGTCTTTGCGTTCTTGTTCGTCTGTTTGTTGATGCAGGCCAGTCATGGACCTTACTATACTTTTTATTCCATTTACCTTGATGCCTACGGGTACAGCAAAGGCATAATAGGTATTTTATGGGCCATCGGTGTTATTTGTGAAATTGCTGTGTTTTTATTAATGCACCGGCTGCAAAAGCGAGTCAGTTTGCGCAATGTATTGATTGCCAGCTTGTGTCTGGCAGCCATACGTTGGAAGTTGATAGGCGTGTTTCCGCATGAGTTAAGTATATTAATATTGGCCCAGGTGTTGCACGCGGCCACTTTCGGCGCCTATCACGCGACTGCTATCGAGATGGTGCACGGATTCTTTAAAGGGCGTCATCAGATCCGTGGGCAGGCCATTTACGGCAGTATCAGTTTTGGCGTTGGTGGTGCGCTGGGAAGTTTTTATAGCGGCATGACATGGAATACGCTGGGACCAGACAATACGTTTATCATTGCCTCAGCGCTGGCCGTGGCAGCCTTGATTGTTACATTATTGTGGATCAAGCCCAGGACTTGAGTCGGTGGCGATAGCGCCTGAACTCTATCACTTTGGCCAGGTTGCCTGTGCCAGTATTTTTTTCCTGGGAGTCAGCGTCGGTACTGTTGCCTTCTTTGTGCGTCAAAATCTCTTTTACGGCATGACACAAGTCATCCATAAAAACAAATGCATCCACGTCAGTTTTTTGTGAGCGCAGAATATCCAGCCGAATAGGGATAAGTGCATTATTGGTTTTGTTGTAATCGACAACGTCGGCAGTTTTCTGACAGGTGTTGATTTTGTAAATCTCACGTACTACGCGCACCGCCAGTGTTCCGTGTACCGGACTGCTGTCAAAGATATCGCGAATGTCTTTGGCGTTCACATTGATAGGTAACTGGTGATAGCCCAGACGGTGTTCCAGTTGTATCAATAATTCCAGAAATGTCATTGTGGTTGCCCGATAACCTCTATCATCGCTTGGGCGGCGTTAGACAAGGTTCGCGCCGCATGCCTGACAATTCCCAGTTCCCGGTGAATGGTCATACCTTCAGCTTCGACCACAATCAGGTCGTCGTCAATCATGGTATGCGGCAGAGCGGTCCAGCCCAGACCAATCGAGGCGAGCATCTTCAACACCTCTAGATAATTTGTTTCCATACTGATGGTTATTTGGTGCCGGTGCGGACCCAGGGCCGATAACACCTTTTCTCGGGTAAAGGTGCCTGGCCCGGGCAGTATTGCGGGATAGGCGACCAGATTATTCGGGGAAACCCGGCCCTGTTTTGCCAGTGGGTGCTGAGCACCGACGACAATTTCCAGGGGGTCGTCCCATAACTTCTTAAGCAACAGGTGTTCCGGGGGATCGCTGGGGAGCGTGACCACTGCTAGCTCGAATTCGCCTTCGGCCACTGCCTGGCACGCGGATTCCGAATCCATAAACCGGATATCCAGGGAAACCTGCTGATATTGTTCATGAAATCTGGCCAAGGCGGGTGGTAACCGGTGTAGGCCGATGTGGTGGCTAGTGGCCATGGTCAGGGGGCCGCTGACGCTACCGGTGAGATTGATGAGCTGGCGTCGGGCATCATTGAGTTCGTTCAGAATCGATTTGCAATGGGGCAGCAGGGTGCGCCCGGCCTCGGTGAGCTGGATGCGCCGGCCAATGCGGTCGAACAAAGGCGTGCCTAGTTCAGCCTCCAGGGTGGCGATGCGTTTGCTCATGGCCGGTTGGGTCAGAAAATTCTTCTCCGCAGCCCGGGAAAAAGAACCGGTTTCGGCAACCGCCATAAAGGCCTTAAGTGCGGCTATATCCATAACAAAAAAGAATAGAATATATGAAAATAATGAATTTGTGTTATTTATAACGCAGGCCTAGCATTAGCGCAAATCCAATTAAGGGTGGTGAAACATGGGCAGCAAGACGCTTTACGACAAATTATGGGATAGCCATGTGGTGCGCCAGGAACCGGATGGCACCTGTCTTCTTTACATCGACCGACACCTGGTGCATGAGGTGACCTCGCCGCAGGCCTTTGAGGGTTTGCGGTTGGCCGGGCGTCAGCCCTGGCGTGTGGACACCAATTTGGCGGTGCCCGACCATAATGTGCCCACGACGAATCGTAAGGCCGGTATCAGCGATCCCGTATCCCGCTTGCAAGTTGAGACTCTGGATCAGAACTGTCATGAGTATGGCATCACAGAGTTTGCCATGGACGATATACGGCAAGGCATCGTGCATGTCATTGGTCCGGAGCAGGGCGCGACCTTGCCCGGCATGACCGTGGTATGCGGTGACTCCCATACCTCTACGCATGGCGCTTTTGGTGCCCTGGCATTCGGAATCGGTACCTCCGAAGTGGAGCATGTGCTGGCAACCCAATGCCTGATTCAGAAGCCCTCGAAACGCATGTTAATTCGTGTTGATGGCAAGGTTCATGAATCCGTGACTGCCAAGGATATCGTGCTTGCCATCATTGGTGAAATAGGCACTGCCGGCGGTACCGGTTACGCCGTTGAGTTTGCCGGGGAGGCGATTCAGGATTTATCCATGGAAGGGCGTATGACCGTGTGTAACATGGCCATTGAGGCAGGTGCCCGTGCCGGCATGGTGGCGGTGGATGACAAGACCATCAATTATATTAAGGGTCGGCCCTATGCCCCTACGGGTGCAGAGTGGGATAAAGCAGTGGCTTCCTGGTGTCAGCTACACAGCGACAGCGATGCCGTATTCGATCGCGTTGTCACACTCTATGGCGGTGACATTAAGCCTCAAGTGACCTGGGGCACTTCCCCGGAAATGGTAGTCGCAGTGGATGAATGCGTTCCGGATCCGGCTCGGATAACAGATCCTGTTAAAGCGCAAGGCATGAAGGCGGCGTTGGCCTATATGGGACTCCAGGCCAATACGCCGATTACCGATATTGCTGTTGATA
>JAOUNW010000255.1 GCA_029880755.1 Gammaproteobacteria bacterium | reverse complement strand
TTGGCCACGTTGACCTACCATGCTGCGCCAGACCACACCGGTCCCGATACTTTGACGGTGATCTCAACCGACCGGAAACGGTTAAACGATGTCAGCACCGTGACCATTACGGTGATGTCGAGTGAAGATGAACCGGTCGGCAAGGACGACGAGAGTGAGGGGATAAGCCGTGTTGACAGCGAGCGTGCCCAGCCGGTCAATGGGCATGAGGCTCGGACGAATCTGTTTGGAGGGATGGTGTTGCCTGCCGGGGCGTCTTTATCCGGAGGACTCATGGCGTTGGTGTCACGGTTGGTACTGTGGAGAAAACGGCGTAAACGCGAATCTGACGATAAGCAAGATACGCGTCAGACACTGACTGGAAGCAAGAAGCTGTAATAAATGCAGAGGTAGTCCACCATTGGTGTTTCAGCGTACCGTGAAAGGTGAAACGTGAAATGTGAGACAAGCACTTATGATGGCGGCAGCTTTTGAAGCCTTTCATGCTTGGCATTTCACGGATCGAAGACGGTTATTATGCGCGTCTTGCTGGCCGATAGCTCTCGCTCGAACCCTATCCTCACCCATTACGACTGTAGTGCCAGTGGAAGGCCCTGATAAGGGGTGACGCGTGCGGCATCCTCTTGCTGCGGTTGTTTTGCGGGTACTTCACTCGCCAGCGCAGAAAGTCGTGGTTGTCAGTTGTGGCAATATCAGGAGCGTCACAAGTAGGTAGCTTACAGAAGAAATATGTATCACTACGTAGTTGCCGTCAAGTACTTGGTGTGAGATAATTCCCAACTCTTTATTTGTCCTCAGATGGCCATAAGGTCCTCGGGCGATCGTGGGCTGCATATGCCCGCATACATCTATTTAGGGAAGGTCTGATTAATTCCCGTTTTTGATCCGCAGACATCCAAAACACTGGGAATTCGATCGGTCAATATCTCGAACTTCGAATAAATCAGACCTTCCTTAGTTCATACGCTATGTCTCGTTGGTTTCCTGCAATTGCAGAAGAGTATCTCCCGCAGGGAGAAGGGTTGTCTCAGGATGCCTGGGGGTATCGGCATCGGTTGTTTGTGCTGATTCTCTGGGGGCACGCGGTCGGCCTTGTGTTTTTTGGGTGGATGATCGGGGCGTCTGTCCCTGAATTGTGTGCCGCAGGTCTTTCGGTAGGTGGCGTCGCACTGCTAGCAGGGGCTGGATCGCTGTCACGCAGGGCGTCCTCTGTTTTTGTCGGTGTGGGGCTCGTGCTGTCATCGAGTCTGTTGGTGCATTTTTCCGGCGGTCATATTGAGGCGCATTTCCACTACTTTGTCGTGGTGTTTCTTTTGATGCTCTACCAGGATTGGATCCCGTTTTTGGCGGCAACGGTATTGGTTATTTTGCATCATGGAGTTGTCGGTTCGCTGTTTCCTCAGAGTGTCTATAATCATCCCGATGCCTTGGCGCATCCCTGGAAATGGTCGGCCATTCATGGGCTGTTTTTTGGAGCAGCGGCTGTTATCTGCATTGCCATCTGGCGAGTGCTGGAAGGCGTCGCCAAGGAGCAGTATCGATCAGCGAATCTCCTCGACGCGATCCTCGACCGTATGCCGATTCTGGTATTCGCCAAAGAAGCTCAGGAGTTGCGTCACGTGCGGTTCAATAAGGCCTGTGAGGAGTTGCTGGGGGTGTCGCGAGCCGCAGTCTTAGGCAAGAGCAATCACGAGTTATTTCCCGAGGAATTGGCCGAGCGATATACCGCATCCGATCGTGAAGCGCTGGATCAAGGAATGGTGCTTGTGGAGGAAGAGCCGATTACTACAAGGGAGAAGGGAGCACGATTTTTACGCACTAAGAAATTTGTGGTAGGAGGAGATGACGGCTCGCCTAAGTATTTGGTGGGGATCTCCGAAGACATCACTGACCGGAAGGCGGCGTCAGAAGTCTTGGAGAAACAAGAGTCGAACTTAAGGCGATTCAAACACATGCTTGATCGCACGCAGGACTGCATCTTCACGTTTCGTCCCGATGATTACCGGTTCACTTACGTGAAC
>JAOUNW010000052.1 GCA_029880755.1 Gammaproteobacteria bacterium | reverse complement strand
AGGACATTATTCGGCAGGCGCTTAAGAGAATGGCGGGGTAACATTCTATGATTGAATCTGATCGCCTGGTATCTGCGCACGTGTTATCCACCGTCGACTCGGACACTGCAGCCCAGGAAACCAGTCTACGGCCTATTCGTCTGAAGGATTACGTGGGTCAATCCCATATTCATCGTCAGATGGAAGTTTTTATTGCTGCGGCGCGTGGCCGTAACGAAGCGCTGGATCATGTATTGCTGTTCGGCCCACCGGGATTGGGTAAAACCACATTGGCCCATGTTATTGCCCACGAGATGGGAGCCAACCTGAGAGTCACTTCCGGTCCGGTGTTAGAACGCCCGGGCGACCTGGCAGCCTTGCTCACTAATCTCGAACCTAATGATGTTTTGTTTATTGACGAGATTCACCGACTCAGTCCGGTGGTGGAAGAAATTCTGTATCCCGCTATGGAAGACTACCAATTAGATATCGTTATCGGTGAGGGACCGGCTGCACGTTCCATTAAACTGGATCTACCCAGGTTTACTCTTATAGGGGCCACTACCCGTGCCGGATTGTTGACGTCGCCCTTGCGGGATCGCTTTGGCATTGTCCAGCGACTGGAATTTTATACTGAACCCGAGTTGGTAAGCATTGTTAGCCGATCCGCCGGGATTCTTGGTGTCAAATCAGAATTGGCGGGTGTAGAGGCCATTGCTCACCGGTCGCGGGGTACGCCGCGTATTGCTAACCGATTGCTGCGGCGCGCCCGTGATTTTGCCGAGATTAAAGGTGGTGGTGTGCTGACTGGGGACATTGCCCAAATGGCGCTGGACGTGTTAGAGATAGATATCAATGGCCTGGATATGCTGGATCGAAAGTTATTGCAGGCGGTCCTGGAGAAGTTTGACGGCGGTCCTGTGGGAATTGATAGCCTGGCGGCAGCCGTCGGCGAAGAGCGCGGAACACTGGAAGATGTCATAGAGCCCTATCTGATCCAACAGGGTTATCTGGTGCGCACGGCGCGTGGCCGTATGGCCACCCGAAATGCCTGGAACTATTTTGGGTTGCCTGTGCCTAAAAACGCAACTCAACAGCAGGAAATGTTCGAGGGTAAATAGCTATTTTAGTAACGTCACATAACAGCAGTCCTCGGCAACGCCGTCAACATATTCCATTCCATTGTGAGTGATAATTTTTCATTTCCCGTTCGTGTCTACTATGAGGATACTGATGCCGGTGGCGTTGTGTTTTATGCAAACTACCTGAAGTTTATGGAACGCGCCAGGACAGAGTGGTTGCGGCAGATGGGGATTGAACAGGACGTGTTGACACAAGAGCAGGCAATCGTTTTTGCTGTACGCAGAATCAAGGTAGATTATCTGAAGCCGGCCAGGTTTAATGAACAGCTTGATGTTACGGTTCAAGTAAAAAAATGTAATAACGCTAGCCTGGATTTTTACCAGGAAGTGAGGCGCGCCGGACTGAAATCTGGTGAAGTGCTGTGTAAAGCGGATGTGCAAATTGCATGCGTGGATGTGGTCAGGTTTGTGCCCAGGCGCATCCCGGAAAATATTATTATGGAGCTAAAAAACAGAGGGGTATAGAAAGTTTATGATAGCTGCTTCGGGTGAAGGTATTGCAATGTTTGAGTTGTTAAAAAATGCCAGTTTATTGGTGCAGCTGGTAATGCTGTTGTTGTTAATTGCATCGGTAATATCCTGGACCATGATTTTCCGTAAATGGATAACCATTAAGGCGGCCAGTCAGCATGCCTATCAGTTTGAACAGCGTTTCTGGTCCGGTGGTAATCTTGACCAGATGTATACGGATTTAACTCGTGCTGATGTCGAGCCCACGGGTATGGAGAGCGTCTTTGTTGATGGATTCCAGGAGTTCCGCCGACTGGAACAAAAATCCAATATTACTCCCAGTGAAATGCTGGATGGTGTGCATCGGGTTATGCGGGTTGCGTTGGTGCGTGAAACCGATTACCTGGAAACAACATTACCGTTTTTGGCAACAGTCGGTTCAACAAGTCCCTATGTGGGTTTGTTTGGTACCGTCTGGGGCATAATGAATTCCTTCCGTTCTCTGGGTGCGGTGCAGCAGGCTACCATCGCCCATGTCGCACCTGGCATTGCCGAGGCGCTAATTGCAACAGCCATGGGATTGTTTGCCGCCATTCCGGCGGTGATCGCCTATAACCGCTATTCCACTCAGGTTGAGCGATTGTTAACACGCTATGAAATATTCATGGAAGAATTCCTGAGTGTTATACAACGCCGGGCCACCATTAGTACGGTGAAATAATGAAATCCGCTATTCGCCAGAAGCGCCGTTTAATGAGTGAGATAAATGTTGTACCTTACATCGACGTCATGTTGGTGTTGCTGGTGATTTTTATGATTACTGCACCGCTGCTGACAGAGGGTGTAAAAGTGGATCTACCCCAAGCGCAGGCCAAGCCCGTTGATGCCCAGGATGATGAGACTCTGGTGGTGACTATCGATCGAAAAGGCAATCTGTTTCTCGATGACAAGCCCATAGACCGGGACGCGCTTGCTCGTAAAGTAGAAAAAATTATGAAATTGCGTCCCAAGACTCCGGTGCTGGTCCGGGGGGATCATCGTGTGGATTATGGGGTAGTGGTTAAAACCATGACTTTACTGCAAGGTGCCGGTGTGCCGGGCGTTGGCTTGGTAACCGAACCGCCAAAAACGCAGCGCTAGATAATCAGAGTGGTAGTAACCCAGGCAATTCGTATTTCCCATGACCATCCTGAAGGTGGCATTAAGCCTTTTGCCTATTCCCTGGCAATTCATCTGATGATTGTTGCCCTGGTGGGGCTGAGCTTTCACTGGAGTGCCTCAAATCAAATATTGCCCCAGCATATCATTAAGGCGGTTATTGTTGAGCAAGGCGCGACAGAGCCACCGAAGGAAGAGAAAAAAACAGAAGAAGTAAAACCGAAAGAGGATTCGAAGCAAAAGAAAATAGAACAGGAAAAGGCAAGAGAACTGGAAAAGAAAAAGCAGACGCTGGCAGAAGAAAAAAAGCGCAAGGCGTTAGAGGTCAAGAAAAAGCAGGAAGCGGAAAAACGCAGAAAGCAGGCAGAACAATCCTTGCAGGAAATGTTGCAGCAGGAGGAAGCAGAGGCGCAACAGGCAGCCAAGGCCGCACAGGCAGCATCTCTGGTTGATCAGTATAAAGTCGCCATACGCCAAAAGGTTAGTCGTAACTGGGTGCGTCCGCCGGCTGCGCGATCGGGACTTCAGTGTATGGTTCGTGTACGATTGGTGCCTAGCGGCGAAGTTCTGGAAGCGAAGGTAGTGCGATCCAGTGGTGACACGGTGTTTGATCGCTCAGTGGAGAATGCAGTGTACAAGGCCGCACCACTTCCGATTCCGCAGGACACGGAGCTGTTCGATTTTTTCCGTGAAATTGAATTTTTGTTTAGCCCGGAGGACTAAAGGCAAGAATGAAAACGAGATTGATTGGCACAAGTATAGGTTTGGCATTGTTGCTGTGGTTTAACAACGCCATGGCGATATTAACTATTGAAATTACGCAGGGTGTGGAAAAGGGGCTGCCTATTGCCATTGTGCCCTTTGCCTGGGAGGGAGCCAACAAGCCAGCCCATGACATCGCCCAGATAGTCGAGGTCGATCTGGTCAGGAGTGGTCGTTTTACTTCGTTATCGCCCAAGGATTTCCTTAGTTATCCGCAAAAGGATACCGACGTCGATTTTAAGGATTGGCGCCTCATAAAAGCCGAAGCGCTTCTGATAGGTTCAGTACGCGAGTTGAAACCGGGGCGTTACCAGGTTGAGTTTCGTTTGTTTGACGTTTTCAAAAAGGCACAATTGGCCGGCTATCGGTATGTGGTGGGCAGCGAAATGCTGCGTGCGGCGGCGCATCAGATCAGTGATATTGTCTATGAAAAGCTTACCGGAGAGCCTGGCGCATTTAGTACCCGTATCGCCTATGTTACGAAAGAGGTTTCGAATCGGACCCATATTTATAAATTGCAGATTGCGGATTCCGATGGTTATGGCCCTGTTACCGCGGTGAAATCGAAGGAACCATTGATGTCACCTGCCTGGTCACCCGACGGTCAGAAGTTGGCCTATGTATCTTTTGAACGTAAGCGTTCCATGGTGTATGTGCAGAATGTGGCGGATGGCAAAAGACAGATGCTGGCTGAATTTGAGGGAATTAACAGCGCTCCCGCCTGGTCGCCGGATGGCAGGCGGATGGCATTAACCCTTTCAAAAGATGGGAATGCCGAGATCTATATAATGGAATTGGCTACCCGGGCGCTGAGACGCCTGACCCGCAATAGCGCCATTGATACCGAACCCGCCTGGTCGCCGGATGGGCGCCAGCTCGTGTTTACGTCTGATCGGGTGGGCCAACCTCAGATTTATCGTATGAATGCTGATGGCTCGGGTGTTGAGCGTCTGACCTTTGAGGGCAGTTATAATGCCCGTCCGTCGTATTCCGCCGATGGAAAAACCCTGGCGCTGGTGACCCTTCAAGGAGGCCGCTATCATATCGGTACTTTGCAGTTGGATAATTTGGCGTTACAGACGCTTACGGATACGCAACTGGATGAATCTCCCAGTTTTGCGCCGAACGGTCGTATGTTACTGTATGCTACAGAAATTCGCGGTAAGGGTGTTTTGGCGTCTGTTTCAGCTGATGGCCGGACCCGGCACACTTACCGGTTTGAAATGGGTGAAGTTCGAGAGCCCGCATGGTCCCCGTACAATCAACAACTTAGATATAAGGAGTGAATTAAATGATGAAGAAATTTTGGATGTTGGCAACCGTCGTGTCAGTGTTATTGCTGGCCGCCTGTGCAAGTCAACAGCCGGCAGGCGATACACCGGTGGACGAAGGCGCTCAAACTAGTGGCGCTGGTGCAGATCAAGGTATGGATGCCGGTGATGTATCTTCTGAACGCGTCGTCCACTTTGAGTTTGACAGTAGCGCCATTGATGCCGAGGGTGCCGCCATTGTTGAGGCCAATGCCAAGTATTTAAACGCCAACACCAGTGTTAGCGTGCGGTTGGAAGGTCATTGTGATGAGCGCGGTACGCGTGAGTACAACCTGGCATTGGGCGAACGTCGTGCAAAAGCAGTGGAACGCATGCTGAAAGCCCTGGGTGTATCCGGAGCCCGCATCAAGACAGTATCTTACGGCGAGGAAAAACCAGTGGATGGAGATCACAATGAATCGGCATGGCGCCAAAATCGCCGGGTAGAAATCAAATACTAAAACGGTAGATGAAGTCAAACGTCTTCAGGTATTGTCTGCTGCTTGGGTTTATTGGTGCCATCACAGTAAGCACAACCTTCGCAGCGGACCGCCTGGAAGACAGAAGGGGGTCGCGGCCGGCATCTGGCAGTACAAGTAGTGCCGCGACTGACTCTTCCAGTACAGTGGTTGAGCTGCTCATGCAGCTTGATAGTCTGCAGAATGAGTTAAAGGCTCTGCGCAATCAAGTGGAGATCCAGCAGCATGAATTAAATCGGCTGAAATCTCAGCAAGTGGATTCTCTGCGTGATGTAGACAAGCGACTGCAAAAGTTGGAAACCGGCAACGTCGGTGTTTCCTCTTCGGAAATAGAAACATCTGTACCCACAGTCACTGCCCCCCGTTCAGCTGGAACAAAATCAGCGGTCGGCGCAGGGACGGACAAGCGTGGCACCTCAGCGTCTGAAGAGCAAAAGGCTTATGATAAGGCTTTTGGATATATGAAGCAGGGTAAGTATGAACAGGCCACCAAGGGATTTCGTGATTTTCTGGAACAACACCCAAAGAGCCGTCTGGCTAGCAATGCCCAATATTGGGTAGCAGAAGCTAATTATGTTGTGCGCAACTTTAAAGTTGCCCTGGAAGAATTTAACAAAGTTGTAACCAGTTACCCGAAAAGCGCCAAGGTTTCTGACGCGAAACTGAAAATCGGCTACTGTTACTACGAATTGGAAGACTGGGCCAATGCCAAAAAAACACTGACAGACGTGGTCCGTCGTTACCCGAACTCCCGTGCCGGAAAATCCGCGCAGGCTCGGTTGGCTAAAATGAAGCAGGAAGGTCGCTGAGTTAATAAAGTCTGATCTACTGTGACAACTCCTTCGACGAAATCAAGTGATGCCGGAGCAACGTCTGATTCGCCCCGGCGTTTTCGAGTTACGGAAATATTTTATTCCCTGCAAGGTGAAACCAGAAACATGGGGTTGCCTACGGTTTTTGTTAGATTTACCGGTTGCCCGTTGCGTTGCGGTTATTGCGATACGGAATACGCGTTTCAGGGCGGGCAATGGATGTTGCAGCAGGAAATTCTGGATCAGGTGGCGTCCTTTTCACCAAATTATGTCACTGTGACTGGCGGCGAGCCTCTGGCGCAACGAGGTTGCCGGGAATTATTAACTGCTTTGTGTGATGCCGGTTATCAGGTTTCTCTGGAAACCAGCGGTGCTCTGGATATAGGCGGTATTGATCCGCGGGTCAGTGTTGTGATGGATATTAAAACACCCGGGTCAGGCGAGGTGGGCAAGTTTATGCTATCCAATGTCAATGCATTGAAGCCCGCTGACGAAATCAAGTTTGTTATCACCGATCGACCAGATTATGACTGGGCCAAAGAACAGATAGAAGCCCATAAATTGGTTCAGCGATGCGAAATACTGGTTTCTCCGGTTTATGGCCGGCTAAATCCGGCTGAGCTTGCCCAGTGGGTATTGGATGACCGCCTGCCGGTACGGTTGCAGGTACAGTTACATAAGCTGCTATGGGGAGATGCGCCGGGTCATTAGAGGCTGGGTCGATGCAAGAAATGGGTGATAAAAAAGCGGTTGTGCTGGTGTCAGGCGGATTGGATTCGGCGACCGTGCTGGCTATCGCTCAAAATCAAGGGTTCAGCTGTCATGCCTTAACCTTTGATTATGGTCAGAGGCATCGCATTGAGCTGGAGTCAGCAAAGCGTATTGTTGCACACGCAAAAAGTATTGATGTACATCGGTTGGTGAACCTGGATGTGGGCTGGATGGGTGGGTCCGCACTGACCGATAACAATCTGTCTGTGCCGCAGTCCGGTAATGTGGCCGGTCCGGATGATACTCAAGAAATTCCCATCACTTATGTTCCTGCGCGTAATACCATTTTTCTGTCCATTGCCCTGGGTTGGGCCGAGGTGATAGGTGCCCATGACATTTTTATCGGCGCTAATGCGGTGGACTATTCAGGGTATCCGGATTGCCGGCCGGTGTTTATTGAGGCCTTTGAGGCGTTGGCAAATATCGCGACCCGCGATGGCGTGCAGGGCAATCCCTTTCGGTTCCATGCCCCGCTGATCAACATGACCAAGGCTGAAATTATTACGCTGGGCACTTCGTTGGGAGTTGACTACTCAATTACTCTTTCTTGTTATGATCCGGACGCAACCGGCAGGGCCTGCGGGGTGTGCGATTCCTGCCGGTTACGTGCCAAGGGGTTTGCCGATGCCGGTTTGCCGGACCTGACCGCTTATCGTTAACCTTTTTTGATCCAAAAATGGAATTTATTGTCGGACTGATTCTGTTCAACTATCTGGCAGTTAATAGTCGGCATGAGTGCAGCAAAATCTTCCTTGGTTGCCGGGTCTGTGGCAATGACATGCAGCACTTCTCCACTGGCAAGATCCTTAAGTCGTTTCTTGGAACGCATAACCGGTGCGGGACAATTGAGGCCGGATAAGTCGATTTCGTGATCGGCGTGAGTCATAATTTTCTCCTGAATGATTAACGTTTGTGTTATAGCCAGGACTGCGGAGTATGTTGTTCGATTAAATCAACAAAACCTTCGTAGTCAGTGATCTTTACTTTTTTTATTAATTGTTCCAGTCCTCTGGCCTTAATGTCAGCTTGCAATGCATAAACTTCATTTTGCTCTAACAGCTTTTCAATCAGCCCGGATTTGACGGTACCGGCCGCCGCCGCATAAACACCGTCTTCGATTAACAATACAATATCTTCGCTTCCCAGATAGCCCATGCAGTCTTCCAGAGCCGAATTCATAAAAGGTGATTTATTGATAATATGGAGCATGGCGGTAAACCGTTAAAAAGACAATATGGTGTGTTGCTCTTGCATTAGCTTGTAGATTTCCTTATGGCTAAGTACTTGCGGGTGTACCGGTTCGCCGGTGTTTTCATCTTCCCCGATTTCGGTCAGTTCGTTTTCATTGATGCCTCTGTTCTTTAAGGCGTCTCGGTCAACATAGACATGCTCAATCTCCCAGTCAACCAGGGCGCGAAAGGCAGACATAAAGGGTTTGCTGCCGAGTTCTGACGTATCCTGCCCTTTCTTTAACGCATAGACACCGTCATCAAGAAAGACTACTGAAATATTCATGCTGTAGGCGGCAACAATCAGCATGACTTCCAGTGCCTCCTGGACATAAATAGTGCCATGGGGCGCTTTGCGCACCACGACCATGACGTTTCTGACTTCTGAAGATTCATTCATAACAACTAGTCCCCGAATACGATGACTCTGTCCGATTCCAGGATCATTTTCGCCAGTTGTCCCAGACCTGAAATACGCACGTTTGACGTCTGTATTTTATCAACAATGCCTCTACGAAGACCGGCGGCAATGCAGACGACGATATCAATTCCCTTTTCGCCCAATTCCATCCAGCGTCGGGAGATGTGGCGGTCGTCCTGAGGCGGTTCCATGAACTTTGTGACGTTATAGACGCCATCATGGTAGAAAAATACACCGTTGATTTCGTGGCCCTTTTTCAAAGCTGCCTGGATCAGATTGTAGGCGCTATCTGAGGCCTCATGGGTATAAGGGCCTTCCAGGACAACAACACTCAGTTTCAAATTCAACTCCTGGTTTCTTTGTTTGGCTGGCTTTACTGGCAGGATAGTCTCAGTGCGGCAGTAATTCAAATTGTTGGTTGGTGTCTCAATGCCTGTCTTGCCTTGTTAGACGACCCAGGGCGGCGATTTATTTCAAATTGTAGCGACATTGCCCGCAGGGCGAAAATAGCGCTAATAACCCGGTTCAAGAAGGGAATAATGTAGACTGGCAGGGCGTCTCAGAACCGGCATATACTTTCCCGGTAAAGAGCATTTTAATTGTAGGAGACCTGAGCATGGAATTATCGAATGTGCAAACTGTTGCCCTGTGGTCATTTATTGTCGCTGCGGTATTTGGTGCCATTGCAAATAAAACCAATTTTTGCACTATGGGTGCTATTAGCGATTGGGTAAATATGGGCAAGAAGAATCGTCTCCGGGCGTGGTTTCTGGCCATTGGTGTCGCCATTATCGGTTCCCAGATTCTTCAAGCCACTACCTCAGTAGATCTGTCAGGATCAATTTATCTGACCTCCAATTTCGGTTGGCTTGGTCATTTGCTGGGTGGTCTGTTATTCGGTATTGGTATGACCCTCGGTTCAGGCTGTGGTCAGCGGACGCTGGTGCTTGTGGGTAGCGGAAACTTGAAGTCGCTGGTTGTCATGATTGTGCTTGGCCTAACTGCTTATATGACCCTTAGGGGCTTGATAGCCTTATTTCGCATTAATGTAATCGAAGTCACTAATATTGATCTCGCGCAGATGGAAATCCAGAATCAGAGTATCGCTACTATTATTGCGGCCCTGGTAGGTGCCCAGGACGCCGCATTGATTGGCTGGATTGTCACGGGCGCGCTCGGTTTAGGCTTAATTGGTTTTGCTTTTATGAGTGCCGAGTTTCGTTCCGGTTTCAATAATATGCTTGCGGGAGTCAGCATCGGCCTGTTTGTTATTGCAGCCTGGTACATTACCGGCGTTCTTGGTTTCGACGAATTTGAACCGATACCGTTGGAGTCTTTTACGTTTGTGGCCCCTGTCGGTAATGCTTTGCAGTACCTTATGACCTATACCGGGTCGACTATTAATTTTGGCATCGCCGCTGTGTTTGGAATTATTGCCGGATCCTTTGTTTATGCGATGATTACCGGCACATTCCAGATTCAAACCTTTTCTTCACGTGAGGACATGATCGCCCATTTGATAGGTGCCGTGCTCATGGGATCTGGTGGGGTGATATCCCTGGGTTGCACTGTTGGCCAGGGTATTACCGGCATGTCCACTTTGGCGCTGGGATCGTTAATGACGTTAGCCTCCATTATTTTCGGCGCAGCACTGACGATGAAAGTGCAGTATTACATGATGGATGACGAGCCATTTTTCAGGGCGCTCCGCTCCTCTCTGGCGGATATGAGGCTATTCCCGTCCAAGTAAAACAGGCTCCGTTTCCGGGCGACCTGGAGCTATGTAGGCGGTCGGCCGGTTTGACAGGGCCGCTCCCTGTCTGGATAATGCCGCCGGTTCGCGCTGGCCGGCTGACACCGGTTTTTGGGCAAATTAGGTAAGATCTCTTCACCGGGGCCGTTAGCTCAGTCGGTAGAGCACCGGACTTTTAATCCGATGGTCGCAGGTTCGACTCCTGCACGGCCCACCAATTTTTTCTTTGGCGCATACGGTTTGATACACTCCAAAGCCCCTCCTAAGCGCGTATTTTTCGCACTCAATCCCGGGACGGAAGTCAGAGAGGCGCTCAACGCTGTGGCTGCGACAGAGATATTACCTCGCACTTCGCGACCTACCGCCGTAGAAAATCTTCATCTAACACTGTTGTTTATAGGCAAGGTAAACCAGCAAATACTATCTTGTCTGCTGGGGTTTGCCGGTGCAGACATGATGACGCCATTCGAGTTGACTGTGGACCGGCTCGAAGGATGGAAGAGGCCCGGTATTTTATGGTTGGGTTGCAGGGAGTTACCATCACCGGTAACGGAATTGGTGAACAATCTAATACAGTTTACAAAGTTGTGCGGGGTGGAGCCCGATGAGCGCCCCTTCAAGGCTCATATTACAGTAGCGAGAAGGGTGGGCGGAGACATATGGTCGAGATTGCCTCGCTCAATTGAAGCCATCAGCTGGCCCATTAATGAGTTTGTTTTGATGGAATCGCTTACGAATAAAAACGGCACCCATTATGAGGTACTGAAAACCTGGAGGCTGGGCCGATAGAATCAGAACCCGTGTCCATGCAGCGGAAGATAATCTGACGGATTGATATTATGGGTGCCAGATGGAAGCACCTTGGTGATGGACAATGAATTACTGGAGAACTCCACCGGCTGATTCATGAGATCTATCACTGTACCGGTTGAGTAGGGTTTTAATTCGGGCGTCATGACCAGCACCACCTTGGGTCTGAGTCGCCGGGCACGGTTGATGGTTACGACCACGCCGATGGCGCCGGTGCTCATTTCCACCAGGCTGCCAATAGGATAGATGCCCATGCATTGGATAAACTGTTCTATTAGTTTTGGTTCAAAATCCTTAAAGCGCCATTCATACATACGCTTGAGCGCATCGTGGGATGACATACCTTCATGATAAGCCCTGTCACTGGTAATAGCGTCATAACAGTCAGTAATCGAACCGATTAGGCCAAATTGACTGATCTCAGGCCCCTTCTTTCCTGAAGCGTAGCCGCTGCCATCAAAACGTTCATGGTGGTAACGGGCGACGTCAATGGCGACATCCGGGATACCGCTTTTGTGTTGTTCTAATATTTCTACTCCCAGTGGTACATGGCTTTTTATTATCGCGAATTCCTCCTCGGTGAGTCCCTCGGGCTTATTCAGGACTTCATTGGGAATTTTCATTTTTCCGACATCGTGCAGCA
This sequence comes from Gammaproteobacteria bacterium, assembly GCA_029880755.1. GTDB lineage: Bacteria > Pseudomonadota > Gammaproteobacteria > Acidiferrobacterales > SZUA-150 > JAOUNW01. The sequence continues at coordinate 1,770 of JAOUNW010000052.1, read as the reverse complement.
GCGCCCCGAGACCCAGAATGTTAAGCAAATCCTTATCAAACCCCAGGTGACGGCCAAAAGCCAACGACAGTATGCAGACCCTCAAGCTGTGTAGTGCCGTGTATTCGTCCTTATTTTTCAGTTGTGTAAGACAGATTAAGGCGTCGGGGTTGCGGATGATGCTTTCCGTTACATCATGAACCACTTGCTTGGCGCCTTTTGTGTCGATACTTTTGCCGAGCCTGACATCTTCCATAATGCTATAGATAACATTCTTGGTTTTGATTTCGACTTCTCTGGCAGCGTCTAATTCCTCTTCGAATGTTGCGCGGTCAGGGTACTTGAGGGGGTGGCTGGGTAGTTTGTCGGATTCCTCATGGATTTCCCGCATAATAGCGTGTTCGTCCGCCTCTTCGGAAATTCTTTCGCGAGGCTTTATATGCCAGGGTCCTAGAGGATCGGATGGTTGCAGATCAAGACCTTCCTCGATATCAATATAGACATACTTGCACAGGGCCCTAAGCCGCTCAAGTTCGTCATCAGTGCTGACCTTGAACCCCTGGAACAGGAACGGGGATTCCAGCCACGGCCGGTCCAGTTCCGAGACATACATGCCTTTTGTAACAGACGAGGCTGGAATACGTTTCTTCATAATTACCAGTATAGTATCGCCGGTAACCGGAAGGCAGCGGCATGCACATCTAAATGGCTTGCCTAACTCACTGAGTTATTATGGTTATTTAGCTTTGCGCTTTTTTTCTATCAAATTGTGAACCATGGGCGCCAGAATAATTTCCATGGCAAAGCCCATTTTCCCCCCGGGAACGACGATGGTGTTGGGCCGGGACATGAAAGAACCGTCTATCATGTTTAGCAAATAGGGGAAGTCCTGAGTTTTCGGGTCCCGGAAACGAATCACGACGAAGCTTTCGTCGGGAGTGGGGATATCCCGGGCAATAAACGGATTCGATGTATCAACGGTTGGTACGCGTTGGAAGTTGATGTGGGTCTTGGAGAATTGGGGCGTAATATAGGTAACATAATCCCGCATGCGCCGCAGGATCGTGTGGGTGACAGCCTCCGCCGAATAGCCGCGTTCTGCGGTATCCCGGTGGATTTTCTGGATCCACTCCAGGTTGACGATCGGTACCACGCCCACCAGCAGGTCAACCCATTGGGCAACATCGACATTGTCTGATACCACGCCACCGTGAAGTCCTTCGTAAAATAAAAGATCTGTTCCTGCCGGTATTTTCTCCCAAGGGGTAAAGGTACCGGGTTGCTGGTTATAGGGTTCCGCTTCTTCATCACTGTGCAGATAGTAGCGTTTCTCGCCGGTTCCATTTTGACTGTACTGCTTGAATAGTTCTTCCAGCTTATCAAATAGATTGGCCTCAACCCCGAAGTGACTAATGGATCGCCGGTCTTCTGTCTCGGCAATGGCCTTTTTCATTTCCGCCCGGTCGTAACGATGAAAGCTATCGCCCTCGACTACCACAGGGTTGATTTCTTCTCGTCTGAACATGTGCTCGAAGGCACGCTTTACCGTGGTAGTTCCAGCGCCTGAGGATCCAGTAATGGCGATAATCGGGTGTTTGGCTGACATGTTGTATTTACTCTCCTGACCGCATCAATCAATTAGTGACAAAGGGGGGATTCTACAACAATGACAGAATCCTGATCCATGCAAGAATTGCCTATTTCAGGCCTAATTAGTTAATTGAATTTAAAAACTAGAGGAATATCGGGAAATTTGGGGCGGGTTTATGGCCCCAAAAAATTCTTTTGGGG
>JAOUNW010000254.1 GCA_029880755.1 Gammaproteobacteria bacterium | reverse complement strand
GATTTTTTGCGATGGCATTCTCGCCTTCCAGCGCCTGAACCATGACCGGCCCGGAAGTCATAAACGTTACCAGGTCTCTATAAAACGGTCTTTCCTTATGAACTGCATAGAAATCCTGCGCCTGTTTCTCGGTCAGGTGCATCATTTTTGCCGCCACAATACGCAACCCCGCCTTTTCAAAACGGCTGTAGATTTCGCCAATAACGTTCTTGGCCACTGCGTCAGGCTTAATAATAGAAAGTGTCCGCTCAACCGCCATAAAAACCCCAATAACTCGTTATATTTAAAGGTTAAATAATGAGTAGAAAAACCGGCTTTCCCGGTCCCGAACCGGCGGCTAGTGTATCGTTAAGCGCCTGCACACACAATTCAAACCCTTGCTAAGATACTAAAAATTAACGGGAACTGGGTGTTCCTATAAAGTAGAGTTGGTGGAGGCGTCCGATCTGGGTTTCAACGCCTGCCTAACAGGCTGTTTTTTAAAGGGTAATTTTGCTTAATCGTCCAACTCGCTGATCCACGCCATCTGGATGGCCTCAAGAATCTTTTCCCCGGAATGCTCTGGATCGTCGTCGAAGTTATCCAAACCCATGACCCACTCCCGCAAATCTGTAAATCGAACGGTTTTTGGATCAACATCCGGGTATTTATCGATCAAGTCCAACGCAATATCGAGGCTGTCGGTCCATTTAAGGGTCATAATGTTTACCTCTTTTAGTGATTTTCCGATACCTGGTTGATAGTGTATTTAGGGATTTCGATTACCAGGTCCCTGTCATCGACTTTTGCCTGACAGCTCAGTCTGGATTCCGGCTCCAGACCCCAGGCCTTGTCCAGCAAATCCTCTTCCTGCTCTGTCGCCGGCTCCAAACTGTTAAATCCTTCTCGTATAATTACATGACAGGTAGTGCAAGCACAGGATTTCTCGCAGGCATGCTCGATTTCCACATTCGCTCCCAGTGCCGCATCACAAATTGTGACACCCGGCTCCACGTCAATTGTTTTCCCTTCCGGGCAGATTTCCTCATGGGGCAAAAAAGTAATCTTGGGCATCACACATCCTTGCCGGATTTTTCTCCGGCAAATTCGTCCAATGAATGCCCTGCCAGCGCCTTTCTGATACCGGCGTCCATACGCCGGGCGGCAAATTCCTGAGTGACTTTATCAAGGGCGCCTATGGCCAACTTGATCGCCTGGGTATCAGCGCCATCGCGCGCGTGCCTTAACAATTGCATGTTTTGATTAATGACGGCGCGTTCCGTTTTATCCAAAAGTTGATCGGCGTCACTTGCCAGTGCCGCATCCAATGCTTCAAGCAAACGGTCTGCCTCCACCTGTTGCTCACGCAGACTCCTGGCCACAGCATCGTCCCTGGCGTGTTCTATTGAATCCCGAAGCATGTTCTCAATTTCATTATCACTCAAACCATAGGAAGGTTTTACTTCCACACGCGCTTCTTTTCCAAGAGTCAACTCTTTGGCGCTGACGTTTAATAAGCCGTCTGCATCTACCTGAAAAGTTACCTGAATGCGCGCGGCACCCGCCGCCATAGGAGGAATATCGCGCAGCTCGAATCTCGCCAACGAACGGCAATCGTCCACCATTTCTCGCTCCCCTTGAACCACATGAATAGACATTGCCGTCTGACCGTCCTTGAAAGTGGTAAACTCCTGTGCACGTGCGACGGGGATCGTTGAGTTTCTGGGTATGACTTTTTCCACCATGCCGCCCATAATTTCCAGTCCAAGAGATAGCGGAATAACATCAAGTAACAGCATGTCATCTTGAGATTTGTTTCCGGCCAGAATATCGGCCTGCAGCGCCGCCCCAATGGCGACAACCTCATCAGGATCAATATCCGCCAGAGGCTCTTGACCAAAATATTCTGCGACACGCTCCCTGACTCTTGGTACACGCGTGGACCCACCCACCAGAACAACGCCATGGACATCAGAGAGTTTTATGCCTGCATCACGAACGGTGCGGCGGCACGGTACTAATGTTCGCTCTATCAAGGGGTCGATCAATTGAT
>JAOUNW010000107.1 GCA_029880755.1 Gammaproteobacteria bacterium | reverse complement strand
ACCCAAACCGATAATCGTGTCATTGTGCTTAACGGCCGAGCCATCGATGATTTTTGATTTTTCCACGATGCCGACACAAAAACCTGCCAGATCATAATCGTCTTTAGCGTACATGCCCGGCATTTCGGCGGTTTCACCACCCGTTAAGGCGGCACCGGCCTGGCGGCAGCCTTCGGCAATACCACTGATAACCGACGTGGCTACATCAGTTTCCAGTTTACCGGTTGCCAGGTAATCGAGGAAAAATAACGGTTCGGCTCCCTGGACCACAATGTCATTGGCGCACATGGCAACCAGATCAATGCCAATGGTGTCGTGTTTACCGGTTTCGATAGCGAGCTTCAGCTTTGTGCCGACCCCGTCAGTGCCCGAGACCAATACCGGCTCTTTGTACTGGGAGAGGGGCAATTCAAACAGGGCGCCAAAGCCACCCAGTCCGGCCAATACGCCTGGCCGGCGCGTGCTTTGGGCAAGAGGCTTGATGGCTTCGACCAGCGCATCGCCGGCATCAATATCGACGCCGGCGTCCCGGTAAGTCAGGGCTTTTTTTGATAACTCTGTCACAGTGTGTTCCTATAGGCATTGAGAGGGTGTTTCCAAGGAGGGCTATGGTATGGCCAAGGCGTCATGGGTGCAAATGGGGCGTCGAGGCAGCCAGTTTTCCGGGAACTATGGCATTTTTCTGATTTTGGCCGGAAATCTTTTATACTGACCCTGGAGCAACAAAGGAGAAAATCGGGACTCAATGGGTTTTCAGCATCTACCAAACGCCATCACTATTTCGCGCCTGTTTCTGGTGCCGCTCCTTATTCTGGCATTGCGTTCCCAGGACTATGTGACCGGTCTGCTGCTGTTCCTTATCGCCGGGGTCAGTGATGCCCTGGACGGGTATATCGCAAAACGATTTAATCTGGTCAGCCAACTCGGCGCGGTTCTGGACCCCCTGGCGGATAAGGCCTTGCTGGTCAGCGCTTATATTATGCTGGCCTGGGTGGGAGATGTACCCTTCTGGCTGGCACTGACCGTCGTTTTTCGGGACTTGTTAATTGTGGGTGGCTACCTGGTAGTGGTTTCCCTGTTGGGTCCCGTGCATATGCAACCCAGTTACCTGAGCAAGCTCAATACGCTGATGCAAATTGTTTTGGTGGTGATTGTGCTGGCTCAACATACAGCCCAATTGTATTTCCCTCAGGCAAATCTTCTGCTGGTTTACCTGGTGATGGCGACAACAGTTGTTAGTGGTACCCATTATCTCTGGATGTGGGTGGTAAAACGCCAGATTGAGCCTATGGATAATTCCGGGCGGTTGTCATGAATTGGCGTATTCCGGTTGCCTTAAGCCTGATGTTACTTGCCGGGCTGTTGTTATTTCTGCTGGCGCCCATACTCACGCCGTTCGTTGTTTCTTTCGTGCTCGCCTATGTGAGCAATCCTGTGGTGTTGCAGTTTCAGAAATGGCGTTTCCCCCGTTCCCTGGCAGTTGCGTTGGTATTTGGGTTATTTGTGTTGTTTCTGGTTATCGCTTTATTTGGTTTGGTGCCGGCATTACAGCGGCAGATTTTCAGCCTGGCATCCAGGATTCCGGTCTACATCGATTGGTTAATTACCGTGGCCATTCCGTGGATGCAGCACTCTTGGGGACTGGATTTTTCCACACTTGATCTCGGTAGCATGAAGACCGCTCTGACACAGCATTGGCGCGATGTGGGTAAGTGGCTGGGCGGCGCTGCATTTCGGGTATCGGAAACAGGACTGGATGTTATCAGTTGGGTGATCAATCTGGCGTTGATACCGGTAATTAGTTTTTATCTTATGCGTGACTGGGATGGATTGCTGAAACGCATTGATGCCTTAATCTCGCCGGGCGCAAGGCCTCGGGTAAGACAGCTTACGAAAGAGACTGACGAAGTACTGTCCAGTTTTATGCGCGGCCAGTTAACAGTCATGGTAGTGCTGGCGTTGGTGTATTGTATTGGTTTAAGCGTAATGGGCCTTGATCTGGCATTGCCTATCGGGTTGTTGGCCGGTGCTGTCAGCTTTGTGCCTTATATGGGTGTACTGGTTGGTGCCTTGGCGGCGGGAGCGGCGGCGCTATTTCAATTTCATGATGCCACTATGTTGTTATGGGTGGCGGCCGTTTTTATGATTGGGCAGATACTGGAAGGATTTGTACTAACACCATTGTTAATTGGAGATCGGCTGGGTCTGCATCCGGTTGCGGTAATTTTTGCTGTCATGGCCGGGGGACAGTTGTTTGGATTTATTGGTGTATTGTTGGCCTTACCCGTGGCAGCCGTGTTGGTGGTATTGTTGCGGCACTTGCACAACGCCTATTCGGAAACACCGTTGCCAAGGCGTAAGCAAAAACGCAGAAAAAAGACGCTCAAGGCGGGTCATGTTAAATCGCAAGCAACATGAGTAAGCAACTTCCATTAAATATCTCCTTGCGGGATTTTCCTTCTTTTGAAAACTATGTTCCTGGAAAAAACCAGGAGCCGGTCGATCGGCTTAAAAAACTGGTTACTGGTACTAATGAGCAGGAAGAGACCGACTGGTTAATCTATCTGTGGGGTGCTTCCGGTTGTGGTAAAACACATTTGCTGGAGGCCATTTGCCGTCAGGCTGGCCATGCTGGTACGAATTCATTACTGGTTTCACTCAAGCGGCAAAGTGATAATTCGCCAGAGGTGCTTGAAGAGCTGAGCAGGATCGCAGTTGTTTGTATTGATGATGTTCACTGTATTGCAGGGTCCAGGGACTGGGAAACAGCGTTGTTTGCTTTATGCGAACAGCGCCGGCAGACCAGGCAGTTGTTGGTATTGTCAGCCAACAATAACGCCAACTATCTTGGTTTGAGTTTGCCGGATCTGGCCACTCGCATGGCAGGATGGGGTCTCAGTTTCCCGTTGCAGGGGTTGGACGATGAGGAAAAGTTCGCGGTGGTCAAGCAGCGTGCCAGGAACCGCGGTATTGATGTTGGTGATGATGTAGTACGTTACGTATTGAACCGCTATCCTCGTGACATGCAGGCATTATTTAAACTACTGGAGCAAGTGGATCAATGTTCTCTGGCCAGCCAGCGCCGGGTGACTATTCCTTTTCTTAAAACTCTGGAACTGGAAGATGCTCGTTAATAATTTCAGTCTCAACCTTTGTTAAGTTGTCTGGCGGTATTCGCCAATCTTGCACCTAGGGCGATACACAACGTCTTTTCCTCGGGACTGATTTCATAATCACTGTTGATGCCGGAAACATGACTGGCGCCATAAGGCGTTCCGCCGGTTTTGGTTTCTGACAGAGCCTTTTCGGTATAAGGTAAGCCCAGCAGGATCATGCCGTGATGAAGTAGTGGCACCATCATCGACAATAACGTAGATTCCTGACCGCCGTGCAGAGAAGAGCTGGAGGTGAATACTGCTGCGGGCTTGTTTACCAGATTTCCAGAGAGCCACAAGGGTGTGGTCGATTCCAGGAAATATTTTAATGGAGCCGCCATGTTTCCGAAGCGGGCGGGCGAGCCCAATGCCAGACCGATGCATTCATTCAAATCGTCCAGCGTAGCGTACGGGGCACCCCTGTCCGGTACCGGTTGCTGAGTAGCCTCAGTGTTTGGAGAAACTTCTGGTACTGTGCGCAGGCGCGCCTGCATGGAAGCAACACTTTCAATGCCGCGGGCTACGTACTGTGCCATAGAGAGAATCGAACCATGACGGCTGTAATAAAGGACAAGAATCTCCGGCATGGTTATTAGAGAATTTCCAGAACATTTTCCGGCGGCCGGCCAAGCGCCGCCCGATCCCCGTTAATGACGATAGGGCGTTCTATTAATTTAGGATGGGAGATCATGGCGTCTATAAGCTGATCGTCTGTGAGTGCAGGATCGGCCAGATTCTTTTCCATGTAGATCTGTTCTTTTTTACGCATTAGATCTCGCGGGCCCATGGATAATAATTTGAGAATATTCCGGAGTTGCTCCCGCGTGGGCGGATGATTCAGGTAGTCAATAGTTTCCGGTGTAATTCCTCGTGAACTGATAAGCTCTAGTGTTTGTCTTGATTTGGAACAACGGGGGTTGTGATAAATAATAATGTTCATTTTGAGAGTGCATCAGGATTGTCGCGAGATTAAAGAATACCAGAATAACCTTACTCCAAACAGCGCCAGTATTAGAACTTGATTAGTGTGGCACTAAAACTCCTGGAAGCGAAACTGGAAGCGTTCGTAGGAGCCCGTGACTTCCATGAGCTTGGTGCAGGTAACACGCCGCATCATATTGCCGTCATCTATGTAGACAATACCATCATTACGAAATACCCCTCGGGGGGTAATCAGGGACTGCGCCTGTTTTAATGCCGGGATTTCCGGCAACAGCAATCCCGGCATGAATTCACTTTCCTTGTTTTGTTGAACTAAGGTTTTGATAGCCAGTGGTTTTGCGCTGGGAGCCAGGCGCTGTATGCCCAGTTCCGTGTGCTGATTGTCCAGGCGTCGCATCCAGCGGATAACACTTAGGGACCAGCTTTCACTGCCACCTTTGTTGTGGGTAGCGATTATTTCACCAACTCTGATTGGTCCTTTGTAGCCGGTTTTGGCCAGCGCCATACCACCAGCGCTTTCGTCAACCATGTCCCAGGTTGACAGTGCATATTCCGTGTCGTTCTGGGTTTCTTCTTCCAGGTGCACGTCATCCAGTAAGGCCGGGTCCGGTCTGGTAAAGAAAGTTCCGATACGGGTACGCTGTGGTTTCGGTCCCATGTACTCCGCGCTGGTGATAAATTTTCTGCTTTGGTTGAAGACATAAACAGCGGATTCCAGGCCAATGGCGGTATTGACTGAAATGTCTGACTTGGGGACACGCTTGAATACCCGTTTGGGATTGACGCCCCAGGAATTGATCAGGCGCCGGCACATGTTTTGGGCCATGGCATCAAAAAAACCATCACCCAATCCTTGAGAGTCAGGTGCTTTGCCTTCCTCCAGTTGGGTGAGTTGGCCGTGGATGGTGCGGGCCAGGTCAACGGTATTGAGTAGCCGCAGATGTTTGGACTGGAGTTCATCAGGTTGGCCCATGACCATATGACCTGCCCGGTCGCTGTTCAGGTCAACCAGAAATTGGCAGTTGTCTGCAACGGCGATGATGGGGGGGCGGTGGACATGGGCCAGGGAAGCCATGACATCCAGGTAGCGATAAATCTTTGTGATCATTTGTGCCGGAAGATGATAGGGATCGCTGAGATCCACCAGTAGTGCCTGCTTGTACACATGACTGACACTGCTGTGCCCTAATACATCATTGATTGGATCTTCAACAGGCATTTCGGTAATGCCATTGAGCTCAGCCAATTGATACAGAATGTGAAGCTCTTTCCAGGTGCCCGCCTGGTAAGGGGCGTATTGTTGATAGGAATGAACCAGGCTACCCGTTAGGTAATAAATGGCCCGTTGGATCGGTAATGCCAGGCTGGTGGAATGCCTCCCAAGCAACTTGGACTGGATGCGATGGTACATATCGCGCACGATCCATTTATAGCCGTAAGCCATTTCATTCTGGAAATGCCGAACCCGATCTGCCGCTATCTGGTATTTGTCGCTCAAGGGTAATGGCAAGGTACCATAACTTTTTAGAAGTTTATCGGTGAGAACCTTGATGGGTGCCCGGTATAACTCCAGCAATTTGATACGTGTTGTTTCTTCCAGGGGGGTGCGATTGATCGCGATAAGGCTTTTGTGGATTTCATGGCTGCTTTCCTCGACATTAAGCATGGGCAATTCGTCGAGCCATGCTTTGACTTTCGATGGGTCGCTTAACTTTGGGTCAAGCTCGCCTTTTGACAGCTGAGGAAGAGATAGTGGTAAATCCATGCAAGCCTTTAATCGGGTTATGTTTTTTGTAAGCTTATCCAGAGTCTAGACGGCCTCGCGGATTTTTGAAAATTTATTAGTATTGGTGTCTCCTGGCAATAGTGCCGAATGGTTATCTGACGGAACTCTGTTCGGAAATATATATATAAAACAATAGGTTATTAGCCGACCGGAGAAAATTAAAGCTTATCAATATTTCCGTCAATGGCAGCCTGCTGTACCAGTTTATCGAAGGCTTCTTTGGTCATAAGGCCTTTCTCCGCCACCAGTTCGCGCACAGGTCGACCCGCCTTTTGCGAAAGTTTGGCTACTTCGGCGGCAGCGGCATAACCGATAGCGGTATTGAGTAAGGTGGCCAGACCAATGCTTGTATTGGCATAGTCGCGGCAGCGTTGCCGGTCTACGGTCAGTCCAGCCAGATTTTTCTCGGCAGCGGCGTTAATGCCATTGGTGAGCCAGTCCATGGCATCGAACAATGCCGAACCCAGTGCGGGCATCATGACGTTTAACTCCAATTGCCCGGCTTGAACCATGCCGGCAATAGCAGCATCCTGACCCAGCACCTGGTAACACACTTGATTTAACATCTCGAACATCACCGGGTTGACCTTGCCCGGCATAATACTGGAACCCGGCTGTACCGGCGGTAGCAGAATTTCGGCCAGGCCGGTTCGCGGACCGGAAGCCAGTAGACGCATATCATTACTAATGCGTGTGAGCTCCAGTGTAAGGCCACGAATAGCATTAGATAAATGCTGCAGATCCGACATGGACTGCATTTGGGCGCTGAGATCGGCAGCCGGGCGTATGGCCAAGCCGGTCATTTTTGCCAGTTCTTTTGCAACGTTTTCAGTATAACCGGG
>JAOUNW010000253.1 GCA_029880755.1 Gammaproteobacteria bacterium | reverse complement strand
CAAGCCGACCAGGGGGTGCGCTTCGCTTTGCGCGTCCAGCATTTGCACTTCCAGTTCCGCGGAAACATAGCCCAGGGAAAAACGCATACCAAACCGATCCATTTGCGCCTCCGGCAGGGGATAAGTACCGTGCGATTCCAGCGGATTCTGCGTTGCCATGACAAAAAATATGTCACCCAGTGAATAGCGTACACCGTCAACACTGACCTGCCGTTCCGCCATCGCCTCCAGTAATGCAGATTGCGTTCGCGGCGATGCGCGGTTGATTTCATCAGTCAACAGGATTTGACTGAAAATTGGCCCGCGATGAAAACTGAAGTCATGGGTTTGCTGGTCATAAATATTCACCCCCAGAATATCCGAAGGTAACAGGTCCGGCGTGAATTGAATACGTTGAAAATTGCAATGCAGGCTTGCTGCCAAAGCTTTCGCCATCGTTGTCTTACCCGTACCCGGAACATCTTCCAGCAATACATGATGCCCGGTAAAAAACGCAGCCAGCAGCTTGCGTAGAGCATCGTCCTTGCCGATGATGACTTTCTGCAGATTATTCAACAGAGCTTGATAGGCTTCATCTGGGAATGGCAATGTGCTTCGGGTATCCATATTTTCGTTTGGTCACTCTATGGGTTAGTCGTCATCTGATACGAGCGGCAAGCTGCCGGAATCCGGTTTTGTCCCCGATTCTCCCGTGTCTTACGTATCAGCCTGTTATCAATGCGGTCCCCAAATGGGAATACCCTGTACCCGAAAGGTTCCCGTGGGTAAATTGCTGAAACAACGGTATTTACACAAACTCACGTGAAAACCAGCTCTGTATCCTTTTAATTTATGGCGAATCCGCTTTCCGCACCGCCGCCAGCCATATCATCGTATGTGACATTACCGCCAAAATTGAGGCGGTAATGTGACTATCTAAGACGCCGAGTCGGCGTATCCAAGCTCGTCATATCCTGCCCACCGCCGTGCGTGGAATTCACAAGACAGTGCCATAAACAAGGTCTGGATGGTTAAACCCCGCCGGCACCGCACTATATTCCACGCATATTTGCTGGCTATTAACAATTTTGTGGAATATCAGTGGATTCAGGATGCCAAACCCTCACCCTACAGAGTTCCGCCGCCATAATTAACGCGGCAATAATTACTCTAAGAGGTTAACGGCTTGTTTTTGCTATTTATTAGGTGGTTTAGAGCTACTTTTTACGTGAAGGAGATTACTGACAAATGATAACAACGGGGAAACCTGCAATCAGGTGGCAGGCGCCACCGGATTGCATGTGGATTACCGAAACAAAAACTGCCCCGGCGAGTATTCCTCCACCCGGCTAACCTTGCCTCCCTTAAAATAAACCAGAAGCTGAGATGCTCTGGCGTCCCAGTACCGCCACACCGGCCGATTCAGGGATGGTGTTTTATGCGTCGGCGGATAACCATAAGCCATGACAACAGCTTCCTTGCTCATGCCTTCAGTCACCGTGCCCTGCATGATATTTTCTTTTTCCAAAGGAGTAAATTTTGCGTAGGTTTCATTTTCCAACATCACGTCCTTAGCTGAAAACAAGTGGTCAAACAATTCCCGGATCGACTTACGTACATATCCGCTGTTATGAATGATGGTGAAAACTTGCCCGTCTTGATCCTCGAATGCGATAACGTTTTTTGCCAGGCGTCTGAGGATAATTTTGGAATTAACCGGAATCATATCGCCACGGTGATAATTGGTGGAAGGAATATTATCCGGATTTTCATACCAGATATTAACGCGGGTGAAATAACTGGCGCCTTTGTCAATTTCCACCGCTTGAACACTGTTACAAGCAAGCAGCGTGGTAATAACAATGGAAAAAAGTTTGTGCAACATATCCCTTATCTCCGATTCGATTATGGCCTGAATAAATGCGGCGCGGTTGAAAATAATATCGACGTTATGGATATTGTAGCGTGATCCCGCACCTTGTCACCAAGAACAGTCCTTGCTTCACCATGACCAAAAAACGTACATCGCTGGAACACGGGCAATTTCGATTCGTCGAATCACAC
>JAOUNW010000252.1 GCA_029880755.1 Gammaproteobacteria bacterium | reverse complement strand
TCGATGAACGTGTCATCTGCCTGGTCTCCCAAAGCCTTCAGAGCATGGCTGCACACATCCTCAAATTTTCCATCAATACACTTGAATTCTCTGCTCAGCCTCTCCTTTTCAGCACTATTGGAAGGTGATGCGTGTTGCTCGGCATCTGAACGTCCTATTCGATATTGCCCTCCATTGTCTTTACTGACTATCTTAAAGTACCGACTCTCTTCATCTTTGTAGTCGACATCCACAATTTCACAAAGGTAGCCAGCTGCCTCTGCAGCACGGCGTTTCTTCACATCAAGCACGATCGGCCTCTGTTTGCCATTAATCTCAAACCAGCATTTTGGCACCTTCAATTGCAGTCCAATGAATTGCTTTCGCTTTTTTCGCAGCAGTTTGTAGTCGTTGTCACAGACAAAGAAGTCTTCTGTTGCTAACCATTCGAGGGCAGCAAATTCCAAGCTGGTGATCCTCTTCTCCTTTTGCCAAGCGTCAATCAATGGCCAGTTATTTTTTGCACGCTCACGACACACTCTCATCAAAGAAACCCCGTCCTCGATGGACTCTTGGTAAATTGAGTTCAGTTTGCTCAATGTTTCGACATCCCCACCAGCTTTGAGTTTGTTGCGCAAATGCACATACCCAAACAACCACTTAGGCTCTCTGTCTCTCCAGCTTCCAGTGTTTGCGTGCCAAAGCAGCACCGCTGTTTCTGGATTTTGGGCAAAGTCTGCTAAGTTGTAGTCCTTGCCTGGTCTGTCCCACACCTTGGCTGTATTATCCTTTTCTAAGGCCTTCATTTTATGCTCATTTTCCAAGGTCTTCTTTTTTCGCCTGTGCTTCTTCTGTCGATCCTTCAGGCTCACAACGGTTTCTTTGGGAGGCGGCCCTGGTCCTCGTTTTCCCCCAGCGTCCCCAAGCACCAGTGGCAATTCAAGCTCCAGACTTTCAAGTTTTCTCCTTGATGGCGTGAGTTTCCTTCTAGACGATTTTACTCCTCGGACCTCCTCCATCTCCACCTCCGTTGGAAGAGCAATCTTTGCAGCCGCAAGATTGGCAGCTCTGGTGCTTTCAAGAAACGATTGATATCCTTTCCAAGAAATGTCCTGTTGGCCTCGGGCACCTTGAGCTGGAGTTTTGGTCTGAGCTCCTCGAGGCGAACCAATTCTTGACTCCTCGGTTTCATCGCTGCCACCTGATTTGGCTGCCGCCACAGGGATCTTCTCTGGATCTTCTCGGGGAGATTCATTCTCCATCCCTGCAATGACTTCAACTCCTTTGGCAGCAGAACTTCCGCTGCCGCTGCGTGTAGCCACCATGCCTGCACGCATTGGTACATTTGCAACCAATGTGGAATCCTTGACAATGCCATAATCGGACAGTGAGAGGTTATCCTTGTCAAGTCGCTTGCCCCAATACATAAATAACGAATAATCGCTTGGGTCCAGTTTCAGTCTGCGTTCAATCTCGCGTTTGACATCAAAAATCTTCTTCAAAGGATGAAATGGAACCGTGATTAGCGTGGAATCTGGAGATTTCACAAAAATGCTTTGGTTTGAGCGTGGTTCATCTATCTTGTATTGGTTTGAGTGTGAATTGCCGACTCCTTCCACTGGATATTTAACAAAATTGCATTGGTCTGAGCATTGCTTGTTATGAGATGCCGCCTCATCCCATTCCATTTGCTCGGCACGAGGTTTAGATGACAGTGCGTCAAATTTGGGGTCAGCCTCGGTCTTCGCCTTGACGGCTGCAACGGCATCGGAGGCAGTGCTCTCAAGAGTGCGACACTTTGCAGAGGGCAATGGCAAAGCGCCTTGTGGCAATGCTGCAAGAAAGACCAAGCCCATGCAGATGGTCTCGACAGTGATAAATTTACCATTACCAGCTGCAAAAGTTGTCGTCGCGGGCATCGCTCTCCGTTTGCTTTCCAACACTGCAGGCAGCGAAGAAAGGCTGCGACAGACAAGGGAGACAGCCAGCAAAAGGAAGCACAAGGAGGAGGCATCAGGCGCATGCTGCTCCACCTTCGTCAGAATTGCTGAATTTGCAAAATAAGACTG
>JAOUNW010000251.1 GCA_029880755.1 Gammaproteobacteria bacterium | reverse complement strand
CTTTAGTTTAAGATTATACGTTTGTGGTATTAACGAAAGTCCAAGCGTATCATAGGCTTAACATTTTCTTAAGGGTATCCGGCTATATTCCACGGTAGCCTTATTGGGGCAATAAAAAAAAGGAAAAAATGCAGGACCCGACCTGCCCATAATACCTTTCCCCCGGGGTGTACCTTATCTCTCCAACAGGGTTGTTTATAAAGTAGAAAATGTTGAATCTGTGACTGGGGCACGGTACTTGCTTTTCAATAATAATAAACTCTACAAAAATATTGTAGTTAAAATAATTAAACACTTTCTGTGTTGGGTAGTAATAAAATTCTAATTAAAACGAAGGAGACCAGAATGATTCGGTCGATCTGGGTTGTGTTGTTTTTCGCTAGTTTTGCTATTCAGGGGTGCTCCAGTATTTATAAACCGCCTCAGCCGTGGGAGAGAGATATCTTGGCTCAGGATAAGATGCAGGTAGGGGGGGACCCAATGGAAATCACCATTGATGACAAGATTTATTTCAGTAAAGAAGCCTCCAGTATCGGCCGGAGCATTGGCGGAGGTGGCTGCGGATGCAACTAAAGAAAAAGAATATGTCTGTCAAAGACGCCCTGGCCGTCGCCACCTGCTCTTTGCTCGCGCACGCACCCCAGGAAGCTCTGGCCACGGCTACAGAAGGTGATTGGGACTTTGACTTCAGTTTACTGGATTACCAGGAAGTCGACCGGGTGCGAGTCGTGGAGTGGGACGTAAAATCCAAATGGCAATACAATGACGATGCCGCCCTGAACTTCACGGTGGTATCCGATAGCATGACCGGAGCCACTCCAAGCGGTGCCAGCGTGGTACCCGGGGCTCAGGCGCAAACCTCTACGACCGCGTCCGGAACCGTGGTGGCCTCAGGCCTGGGTGAAGCCGCCGGTAACTACCTTGACCCGCTGGTGGATTTCGTGGACCGGCGCAACGGCCTTGGCGTTGACTGGGAACGGGTATTTTCCCGTTCCATTACCACCAATGTCGGCGGTTCCTATTCCATTGAAGACGACTACAGTTCCATGGGTGTTAACGGCGGTTTAGGTATTGATTTAAACAATAAACTGACCCGTGTCAGCGTAGGCCTGGCCTGGATTTTTGACACGGTCAGCCCCAACATCCAGGGCGGTCCGCCACCGGAAGGCGAACAAATCGGCGCCAGAACCCGGTTTGCCTATGAAGACGGTGAAAAACTGATAGTGGATAAGGGTCTGGAAATTACCCAGGTACTGAACCGGCGCACTGTGACAAAATTATCGTATGTCACCGGCACGACTGACGGTTATTTGTCGGACCCCTATAAAATCGTTACCGTGAAAAATAATATCTCGGGTTTACCCAAGAGCTATTATTATGAAAAACGCCCGAACTCGAGGGCACGAGACGCCCTGAACTGGGAATACATGCACCAGATGGCCGGTGGCGCGGTGTTTAACAGTTACTACCGGTTTTTCTGGGACGATTGGGACATTACTTCCCACACGTTAGACATGCGTTACCGCATCGATTTCGCCACGACGCAATATGTGCAGTTACATGCGCGCTATTACGAGCAATCCGCCGCGAAGTTTTATACTCCCAATCTGACGGAAGACGAAGAACGTAATCTGCCGGAATACATGAGTTCCGATTACCGCCTGGATAAACTCAAGACCCAGACCATAGGCCTGAAATACGGCTTCAAATTCAGCCAGTTCGGTCACTTCCGTATTCGCTTTGAGAAGATGTCTCAAACAGGTACCGAAGGCGATTTTAAAGAACTGGAAGCCAGAATTCTGCACGCTGCCATCAGCATGAAGTTTGGCCGGTAAGATACTGCGATGAAGCCTGCAGCGTGGTGACCATCACGCTGCAGGATAGTTTTGCCAACCTAGAACCCCTGCCATACAAGCCACTCCTGTGCATTACTAGCACCGCTCGGTGCATAAAGCACGAGACTGTGTAAAAATGCCGCCATCTGTAGGGTACGTTTTACACGCCACGTGGGTGATACCACCACGAAAGCGGGATAAGGAGACTTCATTGTGGATTTCGCGCC
>JAOUNW010000250.1 GCA_029880755.1 Gammaproteobacteria bacterium | reverse complement strand
GGCATTATTAAATTGCCGGTGCCATTAATAATGCCTGCCACCCATTCAATTCGATTACCGGCCAATCCTCCACGAATCGCCTTTATAATAGGTATACCTCCGGCAACAGCGGCTTCAAAGGCAACCATGACACCTTTTTTCTGTGCCGCCTGGAAAATCTCATTACCATGTACGGCTATCAGCGCCTTGTTGGCAGTGACTACATGCTTGCCATTGTTGATAGCTTCCAGAACCAGCTCTTTTGCCAGATCGTAGCCACCCATTAGTTCCACCACAACATCGATATCAGATGCCTGTACAATTTCTCTGGGGTCCGCGGTCAGTTTTAAGTTATCGGTAATGCAATCCCTTTTTTTATTGATGTTCCGCGCCGCTGCTCTGACGACATTGATTTCCCGTCCCGCGCGCCGGGTGATTTCTTTGGCATTTCTCGCAAGAACGTTGACAGTGCCGCAGCCCACTGTACCCAATCCTACTATGCCGACATTAACCGGTTTCAAAATAGTGACTCCAGATCGCTACACTTTATTTGTTTAACATTTTCTTGATAGAACGTATTGCCTGACGTGTGCGATGTTCATTTTCAATCAGACTGAATCTTACGTAATCATTACCATATTCGCCAAATCCAATGCCTGGTGAAACGGCGACTTTTGCCTCTTTCAGAAGCATTTTGGAAAATTCCAGGGAGCCCAGTTCCTTGTATCGTTCCGGAATTTTCGCCCAGACAAACATGGTCGCCTTGGGTTTCTGGATTGCCCAGCCCGCTTCTTTTAAACCAGTACACAATACGTTGCGCCGGGACTCATAGGTTGCTCGTATCGTTTCTACACAATCCTGCGGTCCCTCGAGGGCGGTAATCGCTGCAATCTGTATTGGTGTAAAGGTACCGTAATCCATATATGATTTCATTCTGCCCAGGGCTGCTACCAATGTTTGATTTCCGCACATGAAACCAATGCGCCAGCCCGGCATGTTATAACTTTTTGACAGCGTGAAAAATTCAACGGCGATGTCTTTGGCGCCTTTTACCTGCAGGATGGATGGAGCAACATAACCGTCGAATACGATATCGGCATAGGCAATATCATGAACTACCCAGATATTATGCTCCCGTGCAATTTCAATGACTTTCTCAAAAAAATTCAACTCAACACACTGTGCTGTCGGGTTGGCGGGAAAATTTAATACCAGCATTTTCGGCTTGGGCCAACTGTTGCGGATGGCGTTTTCCAGTTCCGCAAAAAAATCCCCTTCAGGTGTGAGCGGTACATGGCGTATATCTGCGCCAGCGATCACAAAGCCGTAGGGGTGAATCGGGTAAGCGGGATTGGGTACCAAGATGGCATCACCGGTTTCGACAGTTGCCAGGGCCAAGTGGGCCAGACCTTCTTTGGAACCGATAGTAACAATGGCCTCGGAATCCATATCCAGGTCGACGTTAAAGCGGTTTTTATACCAGCCACAAATAGCTCTTCGTAACCGGGGTATGCCTCGCGAAACGGAATAGCGATGGGTATCGCCCCGCTGGCTGGCCTCGCACAGTTTGTCCACGATATGACGGGGTGTGGGCTGGTCGGGATTGCCCATGCCAAAATCGATTATGTCCTCGCCGCGTTTTCGAGCGCTGGCCTTGAGTTCATTGACGATATTAAATACGTAGGGCGGCAGCCGTTTAATTCGGGGGAAATCTTCCATTCAACCTGGATTCCTGAGACATTTAGATCGTAAATTAATGGTATCGTACTTTCTAGCACATATTTTTCATGACTACCGTAAAGGCGCCAAACATAGCTGTTACAATCCCTGAAAGTCA
Source organism: Gammaproteobacteria bacterium (assembly GCA_029880755.1). GTDB lineage: Bacteria > Pseudomonadota > Gammaproteobacteria > Acidiferrobacterales > SZUA-150 > JAOUNW01. The sequence continues at coordinate 247 of JAOUNW010000250.1, read as the reverse complement.
AACTCAAGTAGAGGTTTGGTAGAGTCCGGGTTATGAAACTACATCTGGAAAAAGGCAGTCGTAACCAGAACCTGATTGACGCCTATACCTCGGGTCGGATCACTGTTAATCAAGCGCATTATACGGGAAGCCTGATCCTGGCCCCGGATCAGCTGGATAACCAATGGCCGCCAAAGAGCTTTTCTGGTTTGGAACCCGGTCATTTAAGCCGTCTACTGGAGTTCGACCCAGAAATTATCTTAATAGG
>JAOUNW010000010.1 GCA_029880755.1 Gammaproteobacteria bacterium | reverse complement strand
AAACAGCCCCACGCGCTGCTGTACTTATGATATCTGGCGCGCCTCCAGCGACACCGAGACGATGCTGGATATAACCGTGAGTTTCCTCTTCACTTAACGGCTCCAGGTTATAATCAACCGCGATGCGCTGCGCAAATTGCTCCAGTTCCGGTCGCCGCAGTTTTTCCAGCAGTCCGGGCTGGCCAACTATAATCACCTGGAGCACCTGGTCCTTGTCGGCATTCACATTCGATAACATGCGCAGCTCTTCCAATGTTTCCGGCGACATGTTTTGCGCTTCATCGACTATCAGGATGGTATATCTGTTTTTGGAATACTGGTCGACCAAAAAATCAACGAATGTCTGATAGAGCTCGGTTTTTGATTTACCGGCATAATCAAGATCAAAAGCATTTAATACCCAGCTAAGCAGATCGCCAAACGAAGTATGAGTATTAGACAACAGACCTACCGTGACATCCTCTCCGAGCCGTCCTAACAAATGGCGGATGAGCGTTGTTTTACCGGCACCCGCCTGACCACTGATTACACAAAAGCCTGCCTGATTGAGAACACCATACTCAAGCAGCGTCAGCCCCATTTCATGCTTTTTGCTTAAATAGAGGTACTCGGGATCGGGCAAAAGCGAAAAAGGCTTTTCTTTTAGCCCATAAAAATTTTCATACATCTTAAACTACCCCGACTAATTACTTCATTCTTGAACAGAAACCAATGTCTCAAACAATTCAAACGCGAATACGCACAAGCACTTTATTGGCGATTTTCCATGACCCGCTATCCAGAAATTTTCTTAAAACTCCAGCTTGCTGCTTTCACAATTTCCGTTCGGGCGGGCTTATAGACCCCGCGCAACCGGTACGGGATATACAAAAATCGTGTGGTATTAGTTTCGACGCAATGTTTATTCTTGGTATTCCACTGCAAGGATCACACCAACAACATAACCTACTGTTATAACTCAAATATTTTCGTAGAATTAATCTAAAAACACAGTGCTCTGTAAATTTTACCGACAGTACTTATACGCAACAAATACAAGGCTAAGGCATCAAATAATTAAAATTAAGCTAATAAAAACAGTTAGTTACCAACGTGATAATAATGAGATTCTGGCTGTAAACTTTCCTGACACATCCAACACGATACACATAACGAAGCTAATTGCTATTTTGAAAAACGCAAACGGTTAGCGGCGCCTATACTGTAAAACATGCCAAGACCAGTCAGCTGTCCCTATTCCGAGTCACTTTTGCTCTCCACGTTAGCCCGTCAAAAACAGGGCCTGAGTGAATACGAACTGCTAATGCAGCTAAGAGAAACCCTGGAACCCGGGGGGTCAAATTATGTTTTTCCCGATCACTACACATTGTTTAAGGAACATTTTCTGCTTTTTAACCAGCTTTACAGGCTAAAAGATAAACTACTGGAAAAACAGTCCTATTACCTGGAAATAAGCCCTCTTAATATAAAATTGCGGCCCTATAGACAGGGCATAGCAGGCCTTGCAGAACATGACAGCCTAAGAGAATACTATCTGGATATTACCAATATGGAATCTACTACCGCAGAGGACGTTGATAATATGCTGGCATCATTCTGGATTCGCCTGCAGAACAACGACCAGCGAGAACAGGCGCTGGCGGAGCTTGGTCTGACGGACCCGGTTGACGACGAGACTATCAGGCACCACTATCGGAAACTGGTCATGCAACATCATCCTGATCGCGGCGGAGATAATGAACAGCTACAAATTATTAATCATGCCATGTCGATTCTGCGTGTTAAATCACGATAACTCGCTTCAGCGTCGCGCAAACCCGGTATCGCTATGAGGCGCATCAACATCAATTGGGCTATAAATGTTGTTTCTTTATTGCTGGGTTGTGTTTGTTCTCAGAGCGTATTTGCGAACAATGGTACGAATATTGAAAAAGGCCTGTCCTTGTATCAGCAACATTGTTTCGTTTGTCATGACTCAGAAGGCAGGGGCGGGGTTGGCACACCATTGTCACTCTCGTCTTTTATAAACAGTGTTGACGATCATTATTTAAGCCAGACTATACGTCTGGGCAGGCCTGGTCGGGTGATGCCCGCATTTGAGTCTCTAGGTACCAAGAATATCGGTTATCTCATAGATTACATGCGTAGCTGGACCGGCATTCGGCCGGCAGCCTTCCCCAGCGATCCCGTTTCAGGAAATACGAAAAATGGTCAAATGCTTTACCAAAAACATTGCGCCAACTGCCATGGGAAAAACGGGCAAGGAGGACAGGGCACTGGAGTAACTTTTTCACGCACCCGAGACCTGCCCATTATGGCGCCCGCTCTGAACAATAAGGGATTTTTGCAGGCGGCACGCGACACGCTTATAGAAAAAACCCTTACTGAGGGGCGCCAGGGTACTCCTATGACTTCATTTACCGAAAGCGGCCTAACAAAAAAGGAAATAAAGGATATCGTTGCCTTTATACGAACTTTTGAAACAACATCAGAACACAAAGAAAATCAGATTAAGCTAGCATCGGAATCGCCGGTCATTGTTCGGGAATCATCTTACGATCTGGATCAAACGGTGGAGAACTTAAAGAATTCAGTAATAGGCCATAATCTCAAATTAATCAGAGTACAACAACTTGATCAAGGTTTTGTCCCTGAAAATAGCGGAAATAAAAAACAGATTATCGTCTATAGCTGCGGCTTCAATTTTTTATATGAGGCACTCAAGACCGATCCACGCGTCGGTTTGTTTCTGCCTTGCCGAGTGACTGTTGTCGAGCATAAGGGGAAAGTGCTGGTAATGTCGGTCAACCCGAAACGAATGTCTGCTCTGTTTAACAATAACGAACTCGACGATATGTGTAATCAGATGCACGATACTTACATCGATATCATAGAGGAAGCAATACTTTGAGGCCCGAAAAAACCTTTATGCGTTTTAGGCTGATACTCCTGGCAAGCCTGATATCGATCGTGACTTCGCTCAATACAGGCTTCGCGCAAAACCTGTTGATGATTCGCGTAGAAAATCCGTTCCCTGAAACGATGGTTGCATTACAGGCCGCTATTCAGGCCCAGGGGTATACTATTTCACGGGTACAGCGCGTTGATGTCGGCCTTACCAAAAGCGGCTATCAGACGGATCTTTACCGTATTGTCTTTTTTGGCAAGGCCGACGAAATCCAGAAATTATCTTTGAAATATCCAACTCTGGTGCCTTATTTGCCCCTGAAAATAGTAATTTTTGCCGAAGGTGAAGACACGCTCATTCTGGCCAACAACATGACTAATTTGGATTCTTTTTTTCGAAAGCGGGAATTACGCCGCTATTTTAGACAGTGGTCGCACGATACCTCCCGAATTCTTGAGAGAGTTGCTACGACTGCTGCCGATTAATCCGTTAAAAACCCATAGCCGCCATGGTAGCGATCGCGCGTTTCTGGGCTAACCTCTAAATAACAGACTAGGTGAATTACCACTAACAACCGACTAGATTGGCTTATGTCCTTGCATAAAGAGTCAGGCATCCCGCCGGAACACGCCAAATTTGAAGATATTCTGCATGAGCTTGATGGCGTTATTCTTGGCAAACCTCACCAAATGCGGTTGGCATTGGCTTGCTTGCTGGCCAAGGGGCACCTGCTAATCGAGGATTTGCCGGGGATGGGCAAAACAACGCTGGCCCATAGTCTGGCAGCGGCACTGGGTCTTGAGTTTAATCGTATTCAATTTACCAGCGATCTGCTGCCGGCGGACATACTCGGAGTATCGATATTCCAGACAGGCAATCAACAATTCAAGTTTCATCCTGGCCCGATTTTTTCCCAACTCATTCTTGCCGATGAAATCAACCGGGCGACCCCAAAAACCCAGAGCGCGCTGCTAGAGGCCATGGAAGAACGACAAATAAGCAGTGATGGTGAAACTTTTTTGTTGCCGGAACCCTTTTTTGTTATCGCTACCCAAAATCCACAACAACTCATAGGCACCTTTCCTTTGCCCGAGTCCCAGCTGGATCGGTTTCTTATGCGCATCTCGTTAGGCTACCCGGATCGCGACGCGGAACGCCAGTTATTGCGCACCAAAGACCGTAGCGAGTTAATACAAGACATGGGTCCTGGTCTTGGAGTGGACCAATTGCGCATACTTCAAAATAAGGTTCGACTTGTTCATTGCAGCGATGCTTTGCTTGATTATGTGCAGGATATTCTGGAGGCCTCCAGAACCTCAGAAAAATTTGTAAATGGACTTTCGCCCCGAGCAGGCCTGGCATTACTCAACAGCGCGCGCGCCTGGGCTTTTTTGGAAGGAAGATCCATGGTATTACCGGAAGATATTCAGACCGTAGCACCGGCGGTCATGACACACCGGCTTCAGAATTCCTCCGAAGCGAGCGCTAATATTCATGAATCAGTCGAGACACTTCTTAACGACATCCCTATACCATGAGGATGCGCCTGCTTCAGGGTAATGAGGTGGTATTAACCCGAAAGCAGCTCTATATGCTGCCCAACCGCTTCGGTTTGATGTTTACCGCCCTGATATTTGTGCTTTTGCTGGCTGCGATTAATTATAATAATGGCCTGGCATTCGGTCTGACCTTTTTGTTGGCCTCCATAGCTATTGTCTCAATGGTTTATACACATAATACATTGTCCGGCCTGCATATAACGGCCGGCCCCCAGTCTCCCGTATTCGCCGGCCAAACGGCTCGGTTCGCTCTCATTATTCATAATCGAAAAGCAACTAGCCGATATGGGCTGCAACTGGAATATGAGAAAAAAGTTATCGAGCGATTTGATGTTCATGGAAATGATTTTCGGTTGGCAAAAATCCCTGTTACCACACACTCCCGGGGCTGGGTACCGTCACCCACTTTTTGTTTGTCAACAATCTATCCCTTTGGCATTCTGTACTCCTGGTCAAGAAAAATTAAACTGGACCAGCGTTACCTTGTTTACCCCACGCCGGCAAGTTTAGCGCCCGATCCTCCGGATGCAACTGTTGAGTCCGGTGATACCGGTGGAAATCATAAAGGGCAGGATGATTTTTATGGGCTCAGATCTTTTCAAAAAGGTGACTCTCCGCGACATGTCAGCTGGAAGACGGCGGCCCGGGGTCAGGGCATGTATACAAAGGAGTTTAATGGAGCAAACAATGAAACCGTTTGGCTGGACTGGCAGGCGCTACCGCAACTGGATATTGAATCCAGACTAAGTATCTTGTGTCGCTGGGTACTGGACGCGGAATCTCAATACAAGCATTACGGTCTTAAATTGCCTGGCCACACCATAATAAAGCCTGCCAGGGGGCCCGAACATCAACATGTCTGTCTGAAAGTTCTGGCGTTATATCCAGGGCACTCATGAATCGCTATCCCTTACCCGATAAACGATCCTTTAACTGGCTAACTATTGCTACCCTGCTGGCCAGCGCCCCTTATGCATTTTATCTGCCGCCATGGATTTTTCCGACTTTTCTCGGGCTGCTTGGCTGGAGCTACCTAATAGAGCGCCAGGGCTGGCAACGACCTGGACGTACACTGCTGTTAACCTTGCTCGCTTTGTTTTTGGTGTTAGTGCTGCGACAACACCAAACAGTATTAGGCAGGGATGCCGGGCTATCGCTGCTACTGTTAATGTTTGGTCTAAAGTTTCTGGAACTGAAAACGCTGAGAGACCATATTCTCCTAACTCTCTTACTTTTTTTACTAATCCTCGGCAATTTGCTTTTTTCCCAATCTCTGGGTCTCGCGCTCCATCTTACTATTGCAGTCATTGCCTGCATCGCCACGTTAAGCCGGATGGCGCTACCCTCGGGTATGGGAGCGATAACGCGAATACGTTTAAGCGTGGGAATTTTTCTTAAAGCGATTCCTTTGATGATTGTTTTGTATCTTTTGTTTCCAAGACTGCAGGGGGGTTTCTGGATGTTGCCCGGCTCGTCAACGGGTACTAGTGGATTTTCTGACACGGTCAGATTGGGCACCATCAGTCGCATGGTAAAGTCGGATCAGATTGCCTTTCGGGTAAAATTTGATGGGTCCGTTCCTCCCGCACAGCAGCTTTACTGGCGAGGGCTTGTGCTAAACCATACTGATGGGCGCCAGTGGCAGCGCAACCAACAGAATGTTGGTGTAATAGATACGTTTACACCCACAGGCCCACCGGTGCGTTATGAATTGATGCTGGAGCCTACCTGGCAGCGCTGGGTATTCGCGCTGGACCTGCCTGGGGATGCTCCTGGGGGGGTGCGCCATCAACCAGGATATTCACTGGAAACAACCGCACTGATACAGGAGCGTGTTTCTTTTAAAATCAGCTCGTTTCCGTACTATCGCACTCCAGCGCTCACCGCTATAACGCGACAGAATTCTCTACAGCTTCCTCGCTATATTAGTACCCGTATAACTAAACTGGTAGATACGTGGCGACGTGATGCACAAGACAACCCTCAAGAAATCGCTGACTCCGCGCTGCGATATTTTCGCCAGCAAAAATTCTATTACACCCTGGAACCTCCCTTGTTAGGGGGTGATCCTGTAGATGAGTTCCTTTTTGACACCCGTCGAGGCTTTTGTGAACATTTTGCCAGTGCCTTTACCACCCTTATGCGTGTTGCCGGCATTCCCGCCAGGATTATTGTCGGCTATCAGGGGGGCGAATTTAACGAGGCTGGAAATTATCTTATTGTCCGCCAACAGGATGCCCATGCCTGGTCGGAAATATGGTTGCCACAAAGCGGTTGGACCCGGATAGATCCAACTTCCGCGGTTGCACCTGAGCGCATTGAGTATGGACTGGACGCTGTTCAACAGTTTCAGCTTCAGGGGCTAGATTATTCCATGCTGACCCCCTCACAAAGGAATCAGGCACTACGGCCAAAGTGGCCGATTTTCATTTTGGACAACATACAACGATACTGGGACGCCGGGAACGTGCTTTGGTACAGCTGGGTACTGGATTTCACTGCGGAACGGCAACGACAGTTACTGGACGAGCTTGGGTTTTTAACGTCTTCCGTGATGAACCAGCTAGTTGCAGTTGCCGGCAGTACCCTACTGTTTTTTGCTCTGCTGACTGCCGTCATGAGCAGAAACAAACAGCGGGTCGATAATACACAAAAGCTATATCTTCAGTATTGCAAAAAACTTGAGAGAGTTGGTTTGCGGCGACGACATAATGAAGGGCCGCTTAATTATATGAATCGGGTGCGTAAGTCCCGCCCGGATCTGGCTCAGATGGCGGCCCAAGTAGCTGATCTTTATATTGAGTTACGCTACGCTAGTTCCTGCAACGGACAATTTGTAAAACGATTCAAGCGAATGACTCGACGCTTTAAACCAAATCCCATTGTCGGGGCTTGATCTTGAACAGCTATTTTCCGATACAAAAATGAGAAAAGATTTCGCCTAGCAACTGGTCCGCGTTGAATTCTCCGGTAATCTCATTAAGGTCATTTTGTGCCAGACGCAATTCCTCTGCCATTAATTCAGCGGCGCTGGTTGACTCAAGCTGTGCCCTTGCCAGGGCAATATGGGCCTGTGCCCGTTCGATAGCGGCGAGATGTCGCCGTCTAGCCATAAAGGTCCCTTCTCCCACTGGCTGAAACCCCATCATCTGCTTCAAATGCTGTCGCAGTTCGTCCATGCCAGATCCTGTCTTGGCGGACAATGCAACCTCATAAAAATTACCCTTTCTTGTTAGGCCCGGATCACGTCCGGTTAAATCGATTTTATTTCTGACTACCGTGATTGCTAATGATGCTGGCAGATTCATGGACAATGTAATCTGATCAATGGGCTCTACCGGCGCCGCATCATCGCAAACCAATAGTATCCGATCAGCCTTCTGCATGGCAGCCAATGCCCGGCGCATGCCTTCACTTTCAATGGTGTCACCCTGCTCTCTTAGTCCTGCAGTATCCAGAATGTGAATTGGCAAACCATCGATTTGTATTTGTTCTCTGACAATATCCCGGGTCGTTCCCGGAATATCACTGACAATCGCCGTGTCCTGTTGAGACAATGCATTCAGCAAACTTGATTTCCCAACATTAGGTTTGCCGGCCAACACGATGGTCATGCCGTCATGCAAAAGACAGCCCTGCCTGGTGGAGCTAAAGAGTTCCCTTACCGATTCCTCGATTGATATGAGTCGGGACATCGCTTTTTTGTCCTGTAGAAAATCAATTTCTTCCTCAGGGAAATCAATGGCCGCCTCAATATAAGTTCGAAGTCCTATCAAATTTTCCACGATGTCATGGATCCGTGTTGAAAACTCCCCCTGGAGCGAACGCAAGGCTGATCGCGCCGCAGCCTCTGAGCCACTTTCGATAAGATCTGCCACCGCCTCCGCCTGGGCAAGATCCATTTTTCCATTGTGAAATGCCTGCTCAGAAAATTCCCCCGGCCGAGCCGGCCGAGCGCCAGAAGCAATTAACGTGTGAACCAGGCGATCCAACACCACCGGCCCCCCATGGCCCTGTAACTCCAGGACATGTTCACCGGTAAAAGAGTTGGGCTCAGGGAAATACAGTGCTATCCCTTCATCAATCGTTTGCTGGTGTTGGTCACGAAATCCGGAAAAGATTGCGTTACGTGGTTTCGGAAGTTTTCCCAGCACCGCGCACGCCAGCTGCGGTACCAGCGGCCCTGACACGCGTACCACCCCGATACCTCCAATCCCCGGGGGAGTTGCGATCGCAACAATAGTATCGCTAGAGGACACGACCAGTCTTGATTACCTGCCCTGCGCTTCTATCATACGCGTAATCTGCCACTGTTGGGCAATGGACAGGATATTATTCACAACCCAGTACAACACCAGGCCTGCGGGGAAAAACAGAAAAAATACTGTAAACATGGCCGGCATAAACTGCATGATTTTTTTCTGAATTGGATCAAGTGGTGCTGGATTCAACCAATGCTGAGCATACATGGATACGCCCATTATGAGAGGCAAAATGAAATAGGGATCGGGCGAAGACAAGTCTCTTATCCATAAAACAAATGGCGCATGGCGCATTTCAACTGTCTCCAGTAACACCCAATAGAGAGCTATAAAAACCGGTATTTGAATCAATATGGGTAAACAACCCCCCAGTGGATTGATTTTCTCGGTTTTGTAAATCTCCATCATCGCCTGATTAAAGCGCTGTTTGTCATCGCCATAACGCTCCTTAATTGCCTGGAGCTTAGGTTGTACGCGGCGCATATGTGCCATGGATTTGTAGCTGGCAGCGGATAAAGGAAAAAATACTAATTTAATAATCAGGGTCAGAAAAATAATCGCCAACCCCCAATTACCGACCCAATCATGGATCGTGGTTAACAACCAATAAAGCGGTGCGGAAATAAAAGTGAGAAGGCCAAAATCTACTGTTAAATCCATTCCTTCTGAAAGTTTGATAAGACGCTTATGCTCTTTTGGTCCAACATAAAGTCGTGTTCTTAATTGCCCCTGCTCCCCTGGTCGGATCTCTACCGGAAGTATACTGGTGAAGCCCGTTACATATTGGTCGCCGTCTATTCTACGACCATAAAATTGGCTGAAATCTTCCGGCCCCGGCATCCAGGAACCAACGAAATAATGTTGCAGTAATGCTACCCAACCACCTTTAACATTCCTTTTGAGTGGTTGGTCTGTCATGTCGGAAAAAGTAATTTTTTCGTAATGCTCTTCAGGTGTATAAATAGCCCCGCCGGCGTAGGTGGGTAGAGCGGTAAGCCCCATGCTTTTATCAGCATGGTTTCGTCGGAACTGGCCATATTGATGAACTTTGCGGACAGATCGCGATGCATTGTTTATTTCATAGCGAATATCTATAACATAGCTGTCACGATGAAAAGTGAAGATTTTTGAAAACCGAACCCCCTCTGGCGATTTCCAATTAAGAGCTACTTCCACCTGATTTTGGTCAGATGGAAGCTGGTAAAGGGTTTTGGTGACTGAGTAACGGGTATCGTGGGATGGATACCTGCCGTCTTTTCCTATCAGACCCGATTGAGCAATAAACAATTCGTCACCACTCTCCCTTAATAAAGGGAATGGTGAATCAGGTTCGTTAGCAGCCACAGGGTGTTTAAGTAATTTTAGCGATCGTATATCGCCGCCGTAACTATCAATGGCGACTTCAATCAGGTCTGTCGTAACCGTAATTCTGGAGTCACTAGGCAGTTCGGCTTGTTTCGCTGCGACTGGCACGCCGGCACCTTGCTGTGGCAAAACAACATCTGGCGTCGCCGGGACGGTTTGGGAATTTTGTTTAGCGGTGGTTTCTGTTACCGCAGCCGGCCCCTGTTTGGGACCATACTCCAGCTGCCACTCCTGCCAAATCATAATAATGACCGCGGCCAAAGCAATAAATAAAATCAGTCTTTGATTTTCCATAAATCAATTATTTTTATTTAAGTGGTGGGCATCAGGTAAACAAACGTCGGGCACCGGGTCAAATCCTCCCGCATGCCATGGATGGCATCTGCTCAAACGCCGCACGGTTAGCCTACTGCCCTTTAATACCCCGTGCCTCTCGATCGCCGTCGCCGCATAAGCGGAACAACTGGGCTCAAAACGACAGTGCCGTCCGATAAACGGGCTGACCGCTATGCGGTAAAAGCGGATTATTCCCAGAATTAACGTTCGCATGTTTTAACGAGCTTTTGCCAGTGTTGCTCAAGAGATTGTCGCATTTTAAGCGGTGATACGCCGGCAACCCCATTTTGTGCCACAACCACCACATCCCACCCCTCTAGAAACTGACGGTTTTTCCGAAACCATTCCCGTATTTGTCGTTTTATCGCGTTTCGAATCGCTGATTTCGGCGATACCCGCCTGGAAACGGCTAGCCCCAAGCGGCTGTTGGAATCAGAGTTGTGCACCAGATAAATGGCAAAAAACCGATCTCGCGATAGGTGCCCAGCCTCAAATGCGGCCTTATATACGCCGGTTTCGGTTAATCGACAAGACTTGGGAAATCCCTCACGGGTTGTCACCAAGCAAAATCAGGCGCTGAGTTGCGCTCGGCCCTTGGCGCGGCGGGCACGCAATATCGCGCGGCCTGCAGCAGTTTTCATTCGGGCGCGAAAACCGTGGGTGCGCTTGCGTTTTAAAACACTGGGTTGGAATGTGCGTTTCATTGTCCTGGATACCTTTTAAATCATAAATTCGCCGCCTTACGACGGGCCGGGAAAGGTACTGGTTTCGCCACCGGTTTGTCAACAAAAAGCTGAAATATCTGTCAAAAATGTTGGTTCAGAATTGCCTGTGGATAACTTTGGCAAGCGGCGCTAGACTCACCGGTCTTCCCGGAATTGACTGAGGTATCGTAAAGTGGCTCAAACGAGTCTTTGGAAAAAATGTGCTGAGCGGCTCGAAGATGAACTCTCGGCCCAGCAGTTCAGCACATGGATCAGACCGCTTCAGGTTATTAAAGAAAAAAAACGGGTTCGTCTGCTGGCGCCTAATCGGTTTGTCATGGATTGGGTGCGGGACAAGTTTATGGACAGGATTATCGAGCTAATAGGGCAGTTTAGCGAAGAGAAAGACTTAACCGTGCAAATAGAGGTAGGTAGTCAGGCTAACCCCAAAAAAGGGGTACCGAGCAAAACAGGCGTCATAACAAGCAGTCAGCCCGTAAAAATTGACAGAGGCGCGGGACCCATAGCCGGGAGACTAAATTCAGAATTTGTTTTCGAAACCCACGTGGAGGGTAAGTCCAACCAGCTGGCCAGGGCCGCTGCCCGCCAGGTAGGGGAAAATCCGGGTGGGGCGTATAACCCACTATTTATTTACGGGGGTGTTGGTTTAGGAAAAACCCATTTAATGCAGGCAGCAGGCAACCTGATGATAAACCATGAACCGGATGCCAAGGTTGCTTATATCCACTCGGAGAGGTTTGTAGCAGACATGGTTAAGGCGTTGCAGCATAACGCCATAAACGAATTTAAAAAGTTTTATCGGACCTTGGACGCTTTACTTATCGACGACATTCAATTTTTTGTCGGAAAGGAACGCTCACAAGAAGAATTTTTCCACACGTTTAATGCATTATTAGAAGGACAAAGACAGGTTATTATTACCGCCGACCGTTATCCAAAAGAGCTCGTGGGGGTGGAAGAAAGACTGGTCTCGCGGTTTGGGTCAGGTCTCACTGTCTCTATAGAGCCACCCGAGCTGGAAACCAGGGTGGCTATTTTAAAGAAAAAAGCCATTTCTGACGGCATTGAATTGCCAGACGACGTGGCGTTTTTTATTGCGAAACGGGTTCGTTCTAACGTGAGGGAGCTTGAAGGTGCCTTGCGAAGGGTTACGGCCAATGCCTCGTTCACTGGCAAGGAAATAAATTTAGGTTTAGCCAGCGACAGCCTAAAGGACTTATTGGCTTTTCAGGAAAGACTGGTCACGATTAACAATATCCAAAAAACAGTGGCGGAATATTTTAAAATAAGGATTTCTGATTTACATGCCAAAACACGATCCCGACAAATAGCCCGACCGCGACAAATAGCCATGGCTATCGCAAAAGAACTGACGCAACATAGTCTCCCCGAAATTGGAGATAGTTTTGGAGGAAGGGATCATACTACCGTACTTCATGCTTGCCGCAAGGTGGCCGAGTTAGTACAGAAAGATATAAGAGTCAAAGAAGACTACGATAATTTGATGCGTATCTTGGGGGCCTGAAACCTGGGATAATCCTGTTGATAACGGCGGGAGAAAAATGTTGAAAATTGAACAAGTCGACCCTTTTTGGAAAAACAGAAAAGCTATTCAGTTTTGTCCCGATAAAATACAAAGGGTTTGGCTAACTTATAAACAGGGTTTTGAAAGAACTAACATATTCATTCATAATGCGATTTTAGGGTTATCAACAGAATGTGACAGTACTAATAATAACTATTACTAAGATTTATAAAATACTTTAAATATAAAACAAGGATAACGAAGCGATGCACATAAGCATCAATAGAGAAGAATTAATCAAACCTCTCAACCAGGTCGCCGGTATTGTTGAGCGTAGACAGACATTACCAATTCTGTCCAATTTATTAATCCGCTGCCAAGGAAACCAAATCAGCCTAACCGGTACCGACCTTGAGATTGAGGTAGTAAGCCAGTTGCAAGGTGAAACAGACGGGGGGGGGGAAATTACGATACCCGCCAGAAAGCTGTTAGATATATGCAGAGCATTGCCGACAGATGCCGTTATCAAAATAACGGTGGAAAGCGACAAGGCCATTGTTACCTCGGGGCGAAGCCGATTCACACTAATGACCCTGCCAACAGGAGAATTTCCAAATCTTGAAGTGGGGAAATGGGATTTATCTCTGGAAATTCAACAAGATGCGTTTAAAAAACTTCTGGATAAAACCCAGTTTTGTATGGCCCAACAGGATGTTAGGTATTACTTGAACGGCTTGTTATTAGAGTTTTCAGGAAAGGTGTTACGTGCTGTTGGCACCGATGGTCATAGATTGGGAATAAGTGAGGTTGGATTAAATCAAGATTGTGGTGAGACAAGGCAGATTATATTACCAAGAAAAGGTGTTTTGGAGCTGGCGAGATTTATGGAAGACAAAAAGGAAAAAGTAGATATAGACATAAACGCCAATCATATACGAGCAAAGCTCAAAGAGTTAACGGTGACGTCAAAATTAATTGATGGGCGCTTTCCGGATTATCACAAAGTTATACCTAGCGCTCAGACAAAACTGGTGAAAGTGGAGAAAGAAGCATTTAAAGACGCCCTGAATCGTGCTGCGATATTGTCTAATGAAAAATTCAGGGGACTGAGGTTCAATATTCAAAAAAATGCCATGGTTATAAGTGCGCATAACCCCGAGCAGGAAGAGGCCCAAGAAGAAGTTGCTATTGATTATAGCGGCGATGAACTCGAAATAGGGTTTAATTCAAACTATGTCATAGAAGCTGTAAGCGCCCTGGACAGCAAGGACGTAATTTTTGGCTTAAATGATACAAACAGCAGCGCAGTACTAAACGCCCCTGGTGATACCGCGACAAAATACGTTGTTATGCCAATGAGGCTGTAGGTGATGGTTCGCCAAATAATAAAGTCATGGTGAAAAAGGAGTTAAATGCCCCTCGGCCTTTTAGAAGTTCGTCGCGTCAGAAACATAGATTTTACTCGCATGGAACCGGGACCAAGTATCAATGTTTTAGCGGGTGACAACGGAAGCGGCAAAACGAGCCTTTTGGAAGCGATTCATATTCTGGGGGTTGGTAAGTCCTTCAGAACCACCCAAACCAAGGATATTATGCGTCGGAACAGCCAGGATTTTTCCGTCACTGGTCGTTATATAAATACAGGCGGATTGGCAACAACCGTAGGTATTAAAAGAATCCAGAAGGGCTTTGAGATAAAGATCAATGGTGTTACAGAGAAAAAAGTGGCAACCCTCGCAAAGGTTTTCCCGCTTCAGTGTATAACCGCCGACAGCCACTTCGGTTTCTTACATAGCGCGAAGCAAAGAAGGGCGACACTGGATTGGGGGCTGTTTCACGTGGAACCAGATTTCTATGAAATTTGGTTGCGTTACCGGCGACTGATAAAACAGCGTAATGCCGCTCTAAAAGAGAGGGCATCACAGCGGCTGCTAGAAGCGCTAGATAAGTCATTAATACCCACCGCCAAGTCTTTGAATAATTTTCGCTTGTTTTATTTAGACCATCTTAACTCAGTTCTTTGTGATTACGGCTGGATTTATTCTGACTCCGGTGCAACAACGTTAACTCTCGAGCTTCTTAAGGGTTGGGGTGACGGGGTGTCCTTTGAGCAGGCACTCCAAAAAGACCGAGAACGAGATTATCAGCGTGGTATAACCCATTCTGGCCCTCACCGCGCCGATATTGTATTCAGGATTAATAACGAAAGAATGGCCGATTTCGCGTCAAATGGTCAACAGAAACTGGGGGTGATCGCCCTTTGTCTGGCCCAAATGGAGTTGCTCGCAAATACATCAGGCCATAGGCCATTATTGCTTTTAGACGATATCTCGGCTGAATTAGATCAATTTCACGGGGCCAAGCTGATGAAAAAATTGGCTAGCTTACAGCTGCAGGTGTTTGCCACGGCGACAGATGTGTCCCAGGTTCCCTTGAAACATTGGCCCGAAGCCCGTGTGTTCCACGTGGAACAAGGGACTTTTTTACAAGAGAAAATCAAAGCCTATGCCTAGGCGTACCGAAAAATATCTCCATCACTACATACAGAAACTGATACAATACCGCTCTTAATTTACTATCAATAAAGACATTTTAATGGCCAATCAACCCAAATACGATTCCGATAGTATCCAGGTTCTAAAAGGCCTGGAAGCGGTACGAAAGCGCCCAGGAATGTACATCGGGGACACCGATGACGGAACCGGTCTACATCACATGGTTTTTGAGGTGGTGGACAACTCTATAGACGAAGCGTTAGCAGGATTTTGTAGTGAAATCCGGACAACGATCCACAGCGATGACTCCATTACTGTTATGGACAACGGTCGGGGCATTCCCACGGGTATTATTGCTGAAGAAGGGCGATCAGCTGCGGAAGTCATTATGACAGTGTTGCACGCTGGGGGTAAATTTGACCAGAATTCCTATAAAGTTTCCGGCGGTTTACATGGCGTCGGGGTATCAGTGGTTAATGCGCTGTCAGAAAACCTAAATCTGACCATACGCAGGGATGGCAAGATTTTTCAGCAGCAATACAAGCTAGGGGAGCCCCAGGGGCCGCTGGAGGAGACCGGAGAAACTACCACTACTGGCACAGAAATTCACTTTAAACCCAGCACGAAAATCTTTACCGACACCACGATTCATTATGATGTCTTGGCCAAACGCCTAAGAGAGCTTTCGTTTCTTAACTCCGGCGTGCGAATCGTGCTGGTGGATGCCCGCAGTGCCAAAGAAGATGTTTTTGAGTACAAGGGCGGAATCGCTGCTTTTGTGGGCCATTTGAACCGTAACAAAACGCCACTACACCCGAACCTGATTAATATCAGCGCCCAAAAAGATAATGTTACAGTTGAATTGTGCATGCAGTGGAATGACTCTTACCAGGAAAATATCTTTTGCTATACAAACAATATTCCTCAGCGGGACGGTGGAACCCATTTGGCGGGATTGCGGGCAGCGATGACTCGTACCCTAAACCAGTACATTGAAACGTCTGGTTTAGCCAAAAAAGCCAAAATAGCGACAACAGGCGATGATGCACGAGAAGGCCTGACGGCCGTGTTGTCGGTGAAGGTGCCGGATCCCAAATTTTCCTCGCAAACAAAAGATAAGCTGGTTTCGTCTGAAGTAAAAGGCGCAGTGGAATCCATTGTCAGCGAAAAGTTGTCGGAGTATCTAGAGGAAAATCCGGCAGATGCTAAAGCGGTCATTAATAAGATTATCGAAGCCGCCAGGGCCAGAGAAGCCGCCAGAAAAGCCCGCGAAATGACGCGCCGCAAGGGAGCGCTGGATGTCGCTGGGCTTCCGGGCAAGCTGGCGGACTGTCAGGAGCGTGATCCCGCTCAATGCGAGCTCTATCTGGTAGAGGGCGACTCCGCTGGCGGTTCGGCGAAGCAGGCCCGTGACCGCAAATTTCAAGCGATTTTGCCGTTGAAGGGAAAAATTCTGAATGTTGAGCGCGCACGATTTGACAAGATGCTTTCATCAACAGAAGTCGCGACATTAATTACCGCCCTGGGAACAGGTATAGGTAAAAATGATTTTAATATCAGTAAGTTGCGGTATCATCGCATTATTATTATGACAGACGCCGATGTGGATGGCTCCCACATCCGCACCCTGCTGCTGACTTTTTTCTATCGCCAGATGCCAGAGTTAATAGAGCGGGGTTATGTCTACATTGCCCAACCACCGCTCTATAAAATAAAGCGCGGCAAGAAGGAGCAATATCTCAAAGACGACACTGACCTCCAGGAGTATTTGTTGGAAAACGCCTTGGAAGGAGCATCCCTAGAACTGAAACAGGGGGGTGCCGACACGTTAAGTGGAGCAGCACTGGCTGACTTGAGCCGCTCTTACCTCTCGGTAAAGCAAACTATCGCTCGTTTGGCCAGGCGTTTTAACCAGAAGATTTTGCAGCACCTGTTGTTTTTACCATCCTTAACACCCGAGTTGTTGGCCAACGAATCGCAGAGTCAGGAGTTTGTTAACGCACTGACCGCTCGGTTAGGCGACAATACAAAAATTGGTGATAGATATGAATTAAGACTTGCACAAGACCCTATAACAGATTCATTTGAAATAATTGTCATTCACTATTTGCATGGCTTAGCCCACGAAACCAGGCTTGACGTTAATTTCGCGCGCTCGAGTGAATATCAGGCTATGCGCCAGCTTGGCGAAAGACTGGAACATTTGTTCACTAACGCACATGCTGTGGTAAAACGAGGCGATAAGAATCAACCCATAAGTCATTTTGGCGATGCGCTGGAGTGGATTATGGAGGAAGCAAGGAAGGGACAAAATATCCAGCGCTATAAAGGCTTGGGCGAAATGAATCCAGACCAATTGTGGGAGACAACTATGGATCCAACTACTCGCCGGCTTTTACAGGTAAACATCGAGGATGTCGTTGCCGCCGATGATGTATTTACTACTCTAATGGGTGATCAGGTCGAGCCCCGCAGAGACTTTATTGAAAAAAATGCCCTCGAGGTAAGTAACCTGGATATTTAGTTGTCAGTTACCTCGTAAGCCGAATAATTTGGTTAATAGCCGTTTTATTCGGGGAGTGAGTTTGGATTTTATATAGTCGTCTGCGACACGCCGGTTTATTTGGGAAAGTGTCGGATAAACGTGGATCATGGAAGAAAGCTTATCGAGCTTCATCTTTTGTTTCATGGCCAATATATATTCATGAATGAGCTCACCAGCGTTCGGACCAACGATCCCGGCCCCAATGATTCGTCCTTTTTTATCAACAATGACCTTGATTAAACCCGTGCCCTTATTTTCAATTACCGCACGATCAATATCTTTGAATGAAAATTGATATACACGGTGTTCCAGGTTTCGCTCTTTCGCTTCAGTTTCGGATACGCCAACCCGGGCAAGTTCCGGGTCTGTGAAAGTACACCAAGGAATAATGTTGTTTTCCACTTTGGCGGGTATATGAAACAGGGCGTTCCGCAAGACAACGTGAGCATGGTGTTCGGCCATGTGGCTGAACATATGGTTGCCAACAACATCACCGCAGGCATAAATATATTTATTGGTCGTTTGTAATTTGCGATTAACCGCTATACCTCGCAGATAGGTCTCTACGCCGGCGTTTTCCAGTGCCAGATCCTCAATGTTGGGCATTCTGCCTGTTGCTAACAACAAGTGACTGCCGATCGATTTGTGTGTTTTTCCGGATTGGTCGGTGTGCTCTACGACGATGTCATCAGACAGCTTGACAACATTTTTTACCGACCGTCCACCTTCGATAGTTATTCCCTCTCGCATCAGCTGGTCTGCCAAAACCGAAGATAGATCTGCATCTTCGCGACAAAGGATATTTGCCGAATGGCTAAGCAAAATTACCTTAACACCCAGGCGAGAAAGTGCCTGGGCGAGCTCTATACCGATGGCACCCGAACCAACAATAATGATACTTTTTATATTCTCTCTGGTCGTGAACAGTGTCTCGTTAGTAAAAAAAGGTACTCTCTCAAGACCGCTTATTTCCGGAATGTAAGGTCGGCTGCCTGTCGCGATAACGTACTTTCGTGCACGGATATTACGGTCATTTATGCGAAAGACATTGTTTTTAACGAAGGCGCCTGATCCAAATAAAACCTCAACACCCAGTTTGCGAAACCTTTCCGGGCTGTCTTGGGGCGCTATGGCGGCAACGACCGATTGAACATAGGCAAGCGCATTGCCAAGTCCTGCGGACCTCAGCTGGGCGTCGAATCCGATATGACTCGCGGTATTGATGTTATGCGCGACACAGGCCGCGTGTAACAGTGCCTTACTGGGGACGCATCCGGTGTGAAGACAGTCGCCCCCCAACTTGTTCTTTTCCACCAATAGCACCCGGGCCCCCAAACCAGCAGCCCCGGCAGCGACTACCAAACCAGCAGCCCCACCGCCCACGACACACAAATCATATTCCGATTTCTTTAACATCTGCGAAGGCAAAAAGAACGTAAATGGAAATTTATATGGATATTAACTTGGGCTGTTGCCGCCTAGTGAAGTGTCCCGGGCAAGCTAAAACTAAAGACGGGGATTCTTGCGTCGAACTCACTACCATCATCAGCCACCATATGATAGCTGCCTTCCATTGTGCCAACAGGTGTTTCGAAAACCGTTCCGCTGGTGTACTGAAAACTCTTTCCTGGCTCAAGATAGGGCTGTTCTCCGACAACTCCTTCTCCTTTAACTTCCTGTACACGATTATTGGCATCCGTAATTATCCAGTGTCGGGATATTAGACGTGCCGGTATTTCGCCGTCGTTGGTTATGGTAACCGTGTAGGCGAACACAAAACGATTGGCAGTGGTCGATGATTCATTTGGAAGATATTCTGTGTTAACTGCTATGCTTATCTGGTGTTTCAATAGAAGAACTCCTCGGAATTGCGAACGGATGCTTACCTATTGTTTGAATATATATAGCATTTGCAGGCCAGGAAATCTGTATAACCTGAGTAACACGCAAAAAATCAGGGGGTTTGGCTTATTGGGCACGGGATCTGCGTAAACTCCGGTGAATCACAGTCAAGGCGAACAGCGGTTAATTTGCCCCCCCATAGACAACCCCCATCCAGCGCGATAGCTCTGTGGTACTGCCCGACGGGAAGCGTGGACCAGTGACCGAATATTAATATATGGGCCAATGATCTACGGTTTTCCGCCTCGAACCATGGAACATATCCTGGACGTTGTGTGCCGGGAGGTCCCTTGCTTTCCAAATCCATATTGCCCCTTGAATCACAAAACCGCAGCCTCGTCAGGGCGTTGGTGATAACCCTAATCCTGTCCCACCCAGACAGACTCGTCTCCCAGGAAGTAGGTTGATCCCCATACATGTTTTCCAGAAAAGCTGGGAGCGCATCGCTTCTCAGCGCTTGCTCTACTTCCGAGGCCAATGAGCTCGCCTCAGTGATATCCCATTGAGGCAACAGGCCCGCATGAACCAACGTCATTTTTAATTTGTTATCGCTGTATATAAGGGGCCTGTGCCTCAACCACTGAATGAGCTCGTCCCTATCCGGCGCAGTTAAAACCGGATTTAACGTATCACGTCGCCCGGGAGCTCTTACACCGTAGGTCATGGCCAGGAGATGAAGATCGTGGTTTCCCAGTACTGTAACAGCGCTGGTAGCCAGAGATTTAACAAAGCGCAACACCTCTAGTGAATCCGGGCCACGATTCACCAGGTCTCCCGTAAACCAGAGCCTGTCCAGTGACGAATCAAAATTGACTGTGGCTAACAACTTCTGGAGCGATGTGTAACAGCCCTGTACATCGCCAATGGCGTAAATCGCCACGTTAATCTCCTTTCCCGATTTGACCGGCCATCTGATTGGTTGCCAACACGAGGGCGTTAACAATACCTGCTTCAAATGCTGAATGACCGGCATCAGGAATTATCTGTAATACAGAATTGCGCCAGGCCTGGTTAAGCTCCCATGCGCTGGTAAGTGGACAAACCATGTCGTAACGGCCGTGTACAATAATGCCAGGGATTTCACTCAGACGATTAATGTTATTGAGCAGTTGGTTGGGCTCCAGAAAGCTGTTGTGCACAAAAAAATGTGACTCGATTCTAGCAAGGCTGAGCGCGGTATGGGTGGCTCCAAAAAAATTAACAACGCTTTGTTTGGGAAGTAGGGTCGATGTTCGCCCCTCCCATATCGACCAGGCTTTGGCGCTACTCAGTCGGGCAATGTCGTCTTCGCCAGTAAGTCGGGAGTAATGAGCTCTTACCAGATCAGCTCTTTCCTCCGGGGGTATAGGGCCAATAAATTCCTGCCAGTGGTCGGGAAAGACTTTTGAGGCTCCATCCTGATAAAACCAATGTATTTCCTGTGACCGACAAAGAAAAATTCCTCTCAGTATTAGGCCAAATACTCTTTCCGGATAATCCTGTGCATAAGCGAGGGCGAGAGTGGAACCCCAGGAGCCTCCAAAGAGCAACCACTTTTCAATATTCAAATGCTCCCTGATTTTTTCTATATCGAAGATGAGATCAGCCGTGGTGTTATTAACTAAGCTGGCGTGAGGAGTTGATCTCCCGGAGCCTCGCTGGTCAAAGAGAATAATCCTGTATTTTTCCGGATCGAAAAAACGTCTATGAACAGGTTCACAGCCGGCGCCCGGTCCCCCGTGAAGGAATAACACGGGGATGCCGTTCTCATTTCCTGATTCTTCGACATACAGGCTATGGGTGTTATCCGCCTGTAATTGAAATTCGTTATTGGTTTTTATCTCTGGGAATAATCCAAGCATTCTAAGATGATCGCCGTATTTTAGTCTCTCGTTGAGACAACACTTGTTTAGCTAACCACGATAAATGATGTTTTGTTTAGGCAGTGTCAAATATTGACAGTTCAGGTAAGTATAACGGCAGGGATGTGATTACCAAAACCAACTGAGCCCGCCTCGCATAGTTAAAACACAGGAGGCGACCGGCGAAATGCTGAAAAGTTTTTTGCATTATTTAACAGGTAGTTATACCTGGTAAAGACTGTGTGCTATTTGTAAGCGCACCACCGTTATGCTTGTTGTCCGTAGCCTGGGGCATGGCATATTCCTTGCATCTTCATTGTGATGCCAGCTGTCAATGCCGCTTCAAGCAGAACCACATTATTACTAAATTACTAAAAAGGACAAATTGTATGGTAGAAAAATTAGGCATTAACCGGTTTTTGTTTTTGGTTTCAGCCGTTATTGGTTTTGTTGTAATTTTGACGTTAATGCACTAAACGGTTCCGCAGTCCAAGAGTTATGTTGTGAGTCCGAGGTTATGCCACAGCGCCACAGTGGAATCCGATTTGTTAAGCGTATAAAAATGAAGTCCTGGCGCACCTTCCGCTAACAGTTGCGCACAGAGTTCAGAAACAACCTCAAGCCCGAAGGCGCGAATGGATGACAGGTCGTCAGCAAAATGCTCCAGTCGGGTTAAAATCCAGCGAGGTATTTCCGCGCCGCAGCCCTGGGAAAAAGACATCAATTGTTTATAGTTAGTAATAGGCATAATGCCTGGAACAATCGGTAACTCTATTTTGCTGGCTTCACAATCGTCGACGAATCTAAAATAGGCATCCCTGTTAAAAAAATACTGGGTTATGGCTGCATTCGCTCCGGCATCCACTTTGATCTTAAAATTACCAATATCCTGCTGTAGGCTCACGGCTTCCGGATGTTTTTCCGGGTACGCAGCGACTTCAATATGGAAATGATCGCCAGTCTGCTTTCTGATGAAGGCCACCAATTCGTGGGCATATTTAAATTCTCCGGCTGTATCGCTCCCTTCCGGCAAGTCGCCTCTTAGCGCCACAATTTTGTTAATTCCTAGCTGCTGGTAAGAGCTCAACAGATTCGTTATTTTTTGTCTTGTAGAGCCGATGCAGGTGATGTGGGGGGCGGCCTGAAATCCCCGGGCTACAATATCCCGAACTGTTTCGTATGTGCCCTCTTGTGTTGTGCCCCCGGCACCATAGGTACAGGAAAAATAGCCAGGCCCGAGCTTGCTTAGCTCTTCGATGGTAGCGGCGAGACTGGCCCGGCCCTTCTCTGTTTTCGGCGGGAAAAACTCGCAGCTAAAGCCAGGTTTAAATTTCTTTTGAGAATCCATATTGGGCACCGGTGTAGCAGGCGAACAAGCAGTTTGCTCGGCCTGAAAGGGTTGTTAATTTGCCTAGGAGTTGGCAGTAAGTATCCGGGATCGATTTCCCGAATACTACCGCTTTCAGCCTGTCAGGATTAATACCGATAGTGATTCGGTTTGTAAGGCCCCTCCACCGGGACGCCGATGTACTCCGCCTGTTTTGTCGACAGAGGGGTTAAATGTGCCCCGATTTTTTTCAGGTGTAAGCGTGCAACTTTTTCGTCCAGGATTTTTGGTAGCACAAATACATGATTTTCGTAGTTAGCATGATTTTTGAATAGCTCAATTTGCGCCATAACCTGGTTAGTAAAAGAAGCCGACATAACAAAACTTGGATGGCCGGTGGCACACCCTAGATTTACCAGGCGCCCTTTAGCCAGGACGATAAGTTTCTTGCCATCAGGAAAAATCACATGATCAACCTGGGGCTTGATTTCTTCCCACTGATATTTTTCCAGCGAAGCAATATCAATCTCTGAATCAAAGTGTCCAATGTTGCATACAATTGCCTCGTTCTTCATGGCTTTCATGTGATCATGGTTAATGACATTCACATTGCCGGTGGTGGTAACAAAAATATCTGCCTGACCACAGGCCTGATTCATATCAACCACGCGGTATCCCTCCATGGCAGCTTGCAATGCACAAATCGGGTCTATTTCCGTGACCCAGACTGTGGCGCCCATTCCACGAAACGCCTGAGCGCAACCCTTGCCTACGTCCCCATAACCGAGGACAACACAAATCTTGCCGGCGATCATTACATCGGTGGCACGTTTAATGCCATCAATAAGCGACTCTCGGCAACCGTAAAGATTATCGAATTTGGACTTGGTTACCGAATCATTGACGTTCATGGCGGGGAAGCGCAGTTCGCCCCTTTCGGCCATCTGATACAAACGATGCACGCCGGTTGTGGTCTCTTCCGTGACGCCCTTAATGCCAGCGGCGATTCGCGTCCACTTATCCTTCGAGGTGGCCAGACTCTTTTTCAGTAAGCCCAGAAAAACCTTCCACTCTTCGTAGGCGTCGGCCTCTGGCTCGGGAACCACTCCCTTTGCTTCGAACTCGGCCCCTTTGTGAACCAACATGGTGGCATCGCCGCCATCATCCAGAATCATATTAGGGCCTTCGCCGTCAGGCCAGGTCATGGCCTGTTCCGTGCACCACCAGTACTCTTCCAGCGTTTCGCCCTTCCAGGCGAACACCGGAATGCCGCGGTCGGCGATGGCCGCTGCCGCATGGTCCTGGGTGGAAAAAATGTTACAGGAAGCCCATCGGACCTCTGCACCTAAATCCACCAATGTTTCAATAAGTACGGCTGTCTGGATAGTCATGTGCAGGCTGCCGGAAATGCGGGCGCCCTTAAGAGGATATTTGCCCTTGTATTCCTCGCGAATGGCCATAAGGCCGGGCATTTCACTTTCGGCTATCGCAATTTCCTTGTGGCCCCACTCGGCCAGGGAAATATCAGCAACTTTGTATTCGGGATTCATTTTTTCAGCGGTTACGCTCACAGTTATAGTCTCCTATGTCTGAGAGAGCGCCGTTTATTGCATGAGCCTGCTTTCGAGCCTGGCAGGTACCACCCTGTCGCAACGCTCCTCGAAAAACCAGGGCGCCCGGTTAAGGGCGCAGTTTTCTTAAACTACCGGAAGACAGCTTAGGCAGTTTT
>JAOUNW010000249.1 GCA_029880755.1 Gammaproteobacteria bacterium | reverse complement strand
GCTTCTGGTTCCAAATGGGCTCCGTTGCAGGAACGTCACCCCGTGGAAATGGATGATTTGCGCATGATTAAGGCGCAGGTTATCGAGCTCCAGAACAAGCGGGCTCGTCTGGACGAGTACAGCATTGTTGGCGACAAAGTCGTTATGGCGAATTTTGAAGGCAACATGATTGAAGAAAACGGCGTGATGCGCCGCGAACGTGTTCAGCCTTGGTGGGATAAAGGTTATACGATCGATATCGTCTTTATCTTGGTTTTCTGTGTGTCTGTAGTGATCGCGGTGAAACGGTTACCTCCGTTCTCATTTCAGCCTGATCATACTAAAGCTCACTAGTTTACGGAGGATAGACAATGTTAGATATCGATAACGGCCCACTGGCCATGTTGATTTGGGTAATCACGGTTTATGCCGCACCGTTTATCTACAGCTTTTTTGTAGATAATTTCGATAAGGATAAGCCGCCGATTGATACCTATTCAAAATAAGCGGTAATCAACATAAAACCAAAAGCCGCCTACCTTGTGTAGGCGGCTTTGTTTTATAAGGCTGGAATGTGTGTTTGTATAAATGAATGAATTAGCTCAGTATGTTCTTCACATGATTGCTTCTCTGGATGGCGGAACCTGGATTCAGGGAGCGATATCGGTAGTGGCCGGTTTCACTGATGAGTTGGGTGTTGAAAGCGACCGCTCACGGCAATTTGGCGTTGGTATTTTCTACTTTCTGGTTATCGGTATTATCGTTTTTTCCATTATTTCTTTTGCGTTTATGTTTAAAGACAAAACAAAAAAAATAAAGAAAGGCGAGCTGATATTGTTTATTTGGATTATGTTCGGAGTGGTGGTGGCGATAATTTTTGGCGCCAGCCAGTTGCTGCAAGGTTATCTGTTTTGAAGGAATAAGTATCATGAGTGAATTTCTTAACAATTTGGAAGACGGTTGGACCATTTACTTGTGGTTGCTGTTCGGTGCAATGATCATCATTACCGCGGTTTACGCTATACGTTGGGCGGCACGCAATGATCAGTTCGATGAAGATATCAAATATGTCGTGTTCGATGAGAACGATAAGGACAAAATGACACCGGAAGAGTTCGCGAAATCCCAGCAGGTTAATAAGGATCAGGAAGCATTGCGTGAAGAATACCTGGCAAAGCAACGCATTAACGAGTCTGGTAAATAGTCGTGCGCAAAGGTGAGAAAGGCATACTCATCGGGAGCGTGGTCGTTGTCGGTTTGGTCATCGCTGTCAGATTCATGATGGGGCATTTCGATGCTTCCGACGATAAAGGTATTCCTTTTTATTCCACGGCTTCGCCCGAGTTACGCATGGCGGCGATGAAAATATACAAGCAGGAAAATTGCAAGAATTGCCATACTTTGTGGACCGTGCGTGACATGATGCGTAAAGTGCCGGCGCCGGCGCTTGACGGTATCGGCTCGTTACATGATGAGCAGTGGTTTTACGAGTATTTTTCCGCGCCGGATCCACAGCAAATTGTTCCCAGTCGTTTGAAAGAGGAATTCAGAATGCCGTCTTTTGCGTTTCTGTCTGAACAGGAGCGCCGGACGCTGGCGCAATATATGGCCAGTTTAAAAGTCGAAGACTGGTATTTACCCGCGGTGAAAAAGGACGAGTACGAGAAATTGACCGGCAAGGTGTTTAATCAATGATTCAGGAACAGCGAATTACTTCGCCGCGGGTAGCCATGGGTACCTTGGCGTTTTTAGCGGGTTGTTTGGTGAATTATCTCGGCGATCGGCTACTGGGTCAGCGTCTGGAGATCTTTTACGGACTGGAAACATTTAATTTTATCTGGTTCCTGCAATTGTTTGTTTTGCCGGTTGTTGTGGGTATCGTCGTCGCCCTGATTTTTGGTCGCGGTGGCAAATGGCTGGCCTATTTCCCGCCGTTTGCGGTGCGCCTGATAGCATATTTTGAAACCCAATACCTGATCGGCGTGCCGCCTAATACCGAATTGATGCCCATGGGTTGGTGGGTATTTTTTGTCATCCTGGCGGTGGAATGCGCCGCAATTGGCGGTATTTTCGGTGAGATAATCGTCAAGAAAAACTACGGTCGCAGTGATCACGTGGGTGAA
>JAOUNW010000248.1 GCA_029880755.1 Gammaproteobacteria bacterium | reverse complement strand
CCTCGGAAGGGTTGCGCTGTAGGCTGAGTCTAAAACAGATCCGACATGCTTGCAAAGTTCAGGTAGGTCCGCTACCAACTCAAGAATGTCTGGCGATAATCCACCCCACAAAACCACATGGAAATGAAGTGATCCGCCTCCAGTGGTCTCGTTGACGCCGAGATATGCCAGCGGCGTTCCAATGATGGCCCCAAGTTTCTCTTCGTCCCAAGATGCATATTCTGTCGTCCTGGTGGTGCCACTCTTCTGTCCAAAGCCCGGTCTTTTACCTACGAGTATCGACAAAACATCAATTACCAACTTTTTGTAAACAGAGGCCGCTCCGACTGGATTATTGACCAACGTTCGAAGACGCGCACTGTACGAGGCTGGGATGGAGATGTCATCCTTTCCAAAATAATACTTGAAACCATGTTTCATAGCTTCGTGATGCCCGCCAGACACAACAGCTGGAAAGTCAGTGTTGCTTGAACTGCTCATGGCCAGTCGTAATGACATAGGATGGTTGACATCATCAATGGCGAAGGTGAGGAATGCTGGGGCACACGAGTATCTGCGTCGCATTGCCATAATCTTCTTTCCTGTGTCAGCTCTTGCGAGCGCCCCATATGTAGTTCGCTTCCCACCACCAGTGAGAACCGGCTCGATCTTTTTCATGACCTCCCTTCCAACCTTCCCGTGTGGGTCTTTCACGGCCTCTTTCAACTTTTCCTGGAAGCTCTCGGACATGAACTCTTCGGCGAACTTTGCAAACTCATTCTCTTTGTTTACTCGCTTGGCATGCATGCCCTTTATCGAACCATGCCTCTGCAGTTGATCAAACAGGTAGAACAAAAGTGGCCGGCAAGAAGCAGCATTGGTCGTGAATTGCATCAAAAGATGCTGCACCTGTTCCTCGTTTAGCGACGGTCTGTTGCTGTCGTACCCTTTCCCCAAAAAGAAGACATCTGGAAAGGCCTTCACCATGCCTTCATCCTTTCCAAACATTCCACCCAAAAACTCATTAAAGGGGTCTTGCTCCCTGTGCGACCTCTGCTCCATTCTGGTCGCTTCTTTTGACTTGTTGTATTCTTTTTTCTCGCTGCTGATGCTGGCACCCAATTCGCGAGCAACGCTAACAAGATAGTCATGGGTGTCGTCGGTGCTCATATCGTGTGCAGTCTTTTTTGATCTGGTCAGATAACTGAAATGCATTGGAAAGTCAGCGTCATCCTCGCCACCATCACTCTATCATTTTGTTGGTTAGGAAATAAGGCATTTGTGAGCAAAGAGGTCAAGATGAGGAGGCGTTAGTTGGTAGCGAGCAAAATATGAGGTAGTAGCCAGCCAAATTGTGAGGCGAGCTGACATCTCTACCTGGCAGAGATTGGGCAGTGAACACCTGTGCAACTCCAACTGGCGCAGATGGGACCTCAACTCCACTCCAACAAGTCAGCCAACAATTCAGCCCACCGTCTACCCCAATGGCCAGCCCACCGAATAATCCGACAACGCCACCGCCGCAAAGCCCACCCAATGCTCAGCAAACGCCGCCATCGACGCCGCGCGAGTTGATTGTTGAATCCGAAACGCCAGCAAAGCCATCGCGGAAGCAGCTACTTTGCAAAAAGGAGCTGCAGAAGTTAGGCGTCGTCCCCGGCACGGAGAATCTACCACCTAGACGGCACAACCGAGCCACTCGATCAGAAGATCTGGCCAACCTGCTATTCGCCATAGACTCCATGGCAGATTGTTATGTAAAGGTTCCGCCCGAACAAGCCAAGCTGGAGGTACATACTGATGTTGCAAATGCAGTATTAGATGAAGAAACAGGGAAAATGCTGAACTATCGAGACTTACTCAGGCATCCAAAATATAAAGAAGATTGGAGTAAATCTTCCGCCAACGAATTCGGACGTCTAGCCCAAGGAGTTGGTGGCAGAGTAGAAGGCACCGAGACCATTTTCTTCATCCACAAACATCAAGTACCGTCCGACCGCTTCAAAGATGTAACATACGCCAGCTTCGTATGCACTGTCCGACCGCAAAAGTTGGATGAACCCAATCGTACACGGTTGGTCATTGGTGGCAACAACACCAATTATCCCTTTGAAGTAGGAACACCAACAGCAGAAATGTTGTTAGCAAAAAT
>JAOUNW010000247.1 GCA_029880755.1 Gammaproteobacteria bacterium | reverse complement strand
GCTGGGCAAGCTGGCAGCCAGTTCCGCTGCCTGCACCCGGCTCAATTCTGACACCGGCTTGTCCCAGTAATACAGGGATGCCGCTTCCACACCATAAATTCCCTGTCCAAATTCAGCAATATTCAAATACAGTTCCAGTATTCTGTCTTTTTTCAGATTTCGCTCCATACTCCAGGTTAACAAGAGCTCATGCCACTTTCTCAAAGGACTACGGGACCCTGACAAAAATAGATTTTTTACTGTTTGTTGAGAAATTGTACTGGCACCAAAAGCCATCTTGCCTTCGCTCAGGTTGTAATCCATGGCATCTTTAAATGCCAACAAATCGAAGCCATCGTGCCAATAAAAACGACTGTCCTCCGCTACAATAACCATTCGACCAACAAATTTTGGTATGTCCGAAAAAGAAACTGGCTGCCATCTGAGCGGCGGTAATGTTTTATCCAATTGCCTCTGTTTTTTATATGCCCGGATAAAATTTGACTGGGGAATTGCGTTTTTCGATAAGCCCTCCCAATCCGGCCACTGGCTGCCCAGATAGAACAGGTCAACGATAAATAACAAAAGCAGCAGACGGGTGATCCATACCGTCCAACGCCATAACCGGGGAAATACAGTCCACCAATGATCACGCCGGCGACGAGCGCGCCGCCTGAAGGGCCATATCATGCGTCTACCGCCAACAACCTGGTCACGGGATAAAAAAATCCTCTACACTTCTGTTTACGTTTATTGTCGCATGACTGACACTATCGTATTCTGGCCAGCATCCGATATTCTAACTAATCAACAATAGATCACTATCTCTCATGCCTTCGGCACACCCAAACAAACAACGGCTTTTTTACCTTGCGATAACAGCCTCTGCCCTATTTTGGTTGGGATTTCTGGGTTTTCTGAATGCCGTTGCCCATGAGTATCTGGCCCAATTGAGTTTCAGTGATCTGGAAATCCGCCGATTTTTACCATTATTCGTCGCCATACTGATACTGACAGTTTATATTGTTGATTACCTTCATAAAATGCGCCGGGTTGTGCTCTTTCGCGGCCACGGGGCGCAAATCGGCGCCAAACAGTTTCCTGATATTTACGAGAGACTTGAGTCAGTTTGTGAGCGACTGGAAATGGACGACCTACCCAGTGTTTACATTTTGTCACATAAAACGCTGATCAGTTCCAGCGGCGTCCGTTATCACAACAAGGACTATCTGGCGTTAGAGGCGGAAACTGTGGGCGCATTAACCCATAGACTGAGCGCCATTGATTATCTTATCGGCTACGAACTGGCACGCCTACATGATGCATCCACCCGTTGGAGACATTTTCTCTGGCCTGCCACAGTGTTGCCCCTGCTGGGCCCAGCCTATGCCCGCAGCCTAGTTTATAGTTTTGACCGCAGCGGCATTGCCGCCTGCAACACCAAGGTAGATGCGGCATTGGCACTAGCGGTACGTGCTGTCGGCACGCGGCGCTGGAAATCGCTGAATATTCCTCGGTTCGCGTCACAAAGCGCTGACAATCGTTCCCTAATCATGTCTTTCAATGAACTCATCTCTGTTAACCCGTGGCTGCCTAAACGCATGGCGCATCTGCGAGCTGTGGCCACCGATAGCGATACCTTTATCCCGCGGCGAAACCCGTTAACCTACCTGTTTGCCGCCCTGGCTCCCTATATCAATCCACGATCCTCGATGGCACCATTACAGCTAGTGCTGATTTTTCTGTGGCTCTGCTTTACCAGTTTTTACGGCGACATGGCTTATAAGCAACTGGATAAACGTGGCGCGCTCGCCTGGATGGAAGAAAAAAAAGAAACGGCAGAAACAGCATTTTTCACCCGCAAATGGCTAAGCCCAAGCCGCCAACGGTCAGAGCAATCCGTTTTAAAAAATCGCTACACGCTATTGCATGCCGATCTCCGGCAACTCGGTCAACTGGCTAAGATGCGCCACAAACAATACGGGGACATCCCTTGTGAGGCAGGCAATATTCAGGGCATTAAGCTCAATTACCGTTCCAGCCGTTACGCCTACAGCTGTGATGAGCCAGTGGTGTACACCCGTGTGGCCTACGGTGAGTTTGAGCCAGGGCGCCCAGCCCATGTGCAAAGCTATAACTGGGAAAAAAACATT
>JAOUNW010000245.1 GCA_029880755.1 Gammaproteobacteria bacterium | reverse complement strand
CTAAAGATCAGCGGCGAAAGCACAGAATTGGACAAAACCGTAATTGAGCGTATCAGCGACTCCCTATTACATCTGGTAAGAAACTGTATTGATCATGGTATTGAGAAGCCACAGGATCGAATTGCCGCCAACAAGCCCGAAACAGGGGTGATCAGGCTCAACGCCTACCAGGAAGGCGGAAATGTAGTGATAGAGATCGAAGATGACGGTCAGGGCCTTAACCACGAGAAGATTGCCAAAAAGGCCGTTGAAAAAGGGCTGGTTGAGCCTGGTGTTGAATTAACGCCGGATCAAATAAGCCAAATGATTTTTCTGCCGGGCTTCTCCACTGCCGACAGCGTTACTGATGTTTCCGGTAGAGGTGTGGGCACCGATGCAGTACGCACCAATATCAGGGCCTTAAGAGGTAACGTTGAAGTCTTTTCCACGCCCGGCCAGGGCACACGATTCATTTTGCGGCTACCTTTAACTCTGGCCATCATGGATGGATTGAGCGTTATTGTAGGCGATCAAACCTATATACTGCCCATGTTAAATATTATCGAATCCGTCCACTTAAGCGAGGCTGATGTAACCCGGCCAGCCGGGGGTTCGGAGAAATTCAACTTGCGAGACCAGATTCTACCACTTACACGGTTATATGAACTGTTCCACATGCAATCCAAATCCACAGATCTGTCACAGGGGATTGTCGTGATCGTTGAGGCCGATGGAAAACGTGCCGGCATTTTTGTTGATGAGCTTCTTGGGCAACAGCAAGTTGTTGTAAAAAGTCTGGAAGAACACCATCGAAAAGTTGAGGGCGTCGCAACGGCAACGATCCTGGGTGATGGTGAAGTCGCTCTTATTCTGGATGTGACGACACTTGTGAAACTGGCTTATACACATGTCAGTCGGCACTCCTATGCGGCAAGAGCTGCGGGATAGACCTGTATATATTACTTCTGTGATTATGCCAATAATTTAGATTGGGAGATAAATTGATGAATGCATCTGATCACAACAATGAAATGAAAAATACTGATAATGATCAGCAGTTCCTGACATTCCGTCTAGCTGATCAAGACTATGGTATAGAAATCCTCAAGGTGCAAGAAATAAAAGGCTGGAGCCAGGTAACTCCTCTACCCAATTCTCCGAAATACATCAAGGGTGTACTCAATCTGCGAGGTACTATCGTTCCGGTGATTGACCTGCGATTGCGCTTTAATCTGGAAGAAGCGGAATATGATTCTTTTACCGTTATCATGGTTGTCAATGTCGGCGGCCGGCTGGCCGGTCTGGTCGTGGATTCCGTTAGTGATGTTATTAGTATGAGCGATGATCAATATTGTGACACTCCAGAATTTGAAGGACAGATTAACCGCCAATTTATTGGTGGTCTCGGGCAAATAGGAGATAAGCTCTTCATTCTTCTGAAAGCCGAGAAAATTGTTGACGAAGAAACACTGGATGCTGTTTCCAGGGAGGAACTGGAACCTGAAGCAATCTCTTAAGTAATAATAAACCGAGGTAGTTTGCAGTAACGGTTAGCCAGCAATACGAGCAACCCTGCATTGTCGTTGAATATCCGGGAGCGGTTTTTATGGTTTTGGCCGGGAGTGCCAAATATGAGGCACGCATGACCAATGAATATTGAGCAGATGAGTAACCGAATTATTGACACCATGAGCGGGCATGAACCTCTGTCGCAGGAGGAATTTAATCTGTTACGCAAGTTTATCTACGAACACACAGGAATTTCTCTGGCTGATCACAAAAAAGCGCTCGTTTATTCACGGCTGGCGAAACGGCTACGGCATCATGGACTGAAGACCTACGGCGACTACTACGATCTACTTGTTAATCACGATCCTGACGGCAAGGAATTGGTGGAAATGACCAATTCCATTACCACCAATAAAACAGATTTTTACCGCGAGTCTCATCACTTCGACTTTCTCGCAAACCAGATCATTCCATCGATCAAACAGGGCAACGGAAAGAGGATGAGAATATGGTGTGCAGCATCGTCTACAGGACAAGAGCCTTACACCATAGCGATGACGGTATTAGACACAATAAACGATATCAAGGGCTGGGATCTGAAAATACTGGCAACAGATATTGACACCAATGTGCTTGCTTATGCGGA
>JAOUNW010000246.1 GCA_029880755.1 Gammaproteobacteria bacterium | reverse complement strand
GCGCCTGCTACCCCCTCACCACCCCCGGCACAGACAATGCCATCGTCACGCGTTGGATTGGTAAAAGTGAGCAGCGATTCGATAATGTCGGGAATACCGTCACTATCCGTATCATTATAGGAATTATCAACATCCAAACCAACACTCGCGCCTGAACTGTCTTTCATGTTGACATCAACATCCAGCAACCAGCGCTCGACGCCATCGCTTAACTCGTCATTATCGGAATTTACCGGTGATTGTGCGCCGTACCCGACAGATAGCTGAAGAAAAAATACGAGAAATATCGTACTGCGTAACATGACTGCATCCTCCTTTCCCTGGTGCATATAGCCAAGTATAGTTTCTCCACGTGACATTAGATATCACGGACGAGTAGAATATTTTAATGGGGAGGGAAACAATAGCTAACTGTTTTGGTACTGTATGCAAGCCACACAGAGATAAATTAATTACAGATTATGTTACATAAGCGATCGCGGGATCGCGATACAGACACACATCCTTGCACTTAAGCTCTCCTCTGAAAGATATAAAACGAACCTAAGCCGAATCCCGCATTTGCCTTTCTTTGAGGCGCTCCACATGAACAATCAGAGTATCCACCGTCTCCCTCAGCAAATCGAGCTCATCCAGATCAAGCTGATCAAGCTGCTCAAGATTATATTCTATGGTATCGATAATTTTTTTATGTGGACGCTGCATGGGCCGCATGAAATACGTTGTAATAGTCGCGACAATGGCGCCGAAAAATAATACCGACCCCGCAACGATCCAGACCGCTCCCAGAAACTTCGCGCCGCCACTGAGTGGAGCGCCGGCGATACCCGCAGTGGAAAATGCCGCCACCCCCCAATACAAGGCATCGCCGTAGGTGGCGATAAAAGTGCCCGTCTGATCCCGCTCAAAATAATACAAACCGCCGGAGAACAACAGCCACAGAACAACCAACAAAACAACCATTTTAACGAATGGCGTATATACGACGACATCCAGAATAAAACGCCGCATGCGCGTCTTATACTTATGTTTAGTATTCCTGTTACCCGTCATGACACTTACCCTTACCGGGAAATTTTCAGCAATAAGCCTTCCTCAATCGCGACGAATTTTGAAGCAGCATTAATCAACGAGGTGGCGGTTAATTGCTGAACCCCATAAACCTCCACCGAAACGCCATAGTCTGTACGTATTTTACTTACCAATAAGTCAAAATCACCATCGCCGGACGCCAGCACCACCACATCGGCGGATTTCGCGTGCTCTACCACATCCAGCGTGATACCGACATCCCAATCCCCTTTGGCAGACCCATCACTTCGTTGAATATAAGGTTTCAACTTTACTTCAAAGCCGATACCACGAAGAATGTTCTGAAATTGTCGTTGTTTTTCATCATGCCGATCGATGGCATAGGCGATCGCAGTGACCACCTGCCTGCCTTTTGTTGCTCTGGACCAGAATTCATTGTAGTCGAAATGGGCGCGACTGCCCTGCTTAGTCGTGTAATAAATATTTTGTACATCGACGAATATTGCGACTTTCTCCACGATATGTGTACCTTTAACGATTTTCTATTAGTCGAGTCATTTAGAGCACCCTGATACGCTACAAGACATCCACTCCCACCAAGCCTGGCTCGAAGTTCAAGCTAAGTGCACAATCGTCCGATTCGTAATCTCTCATTGATCCACACCGATGATCTCTGATATATCAGGTTTTGCGGAATCCAGGGCAAAACATACGTAGACACTACTTGTTCGGATATATAACCAAATCACTTGAAAATTAAACAGTGTTTCCGACATGTCCAATTTAGGACGATTCATTTATCCCGGACTCAATCAATTGCGCCATTTCCATTGAATCTGGCAGTTGACTCGCTCTTAAACCGGCGACCACTGAGACCTTGTTCGAAACCGGTTGATTCTGGCTGACCTTCCATTTGCCAATCATCCTGGTTATCACCATCTCAATGCCGACGACCGCAGACATTAATTTGTCAATATATGCCAGTGGCGCATCAGTAATCTCCCATTGCTCTTCGAACACGGATTCGCTGTGGGCACTGAGCGAAGCAAGATGCTTTTGCAGCCAATCGTAATCATCAACGGTACGTATAGCGCCATAAGCG